>DFXC01000058.1:1083-14976 GCA_002383105.1 Hyphomicrobiaceae bacterium UBA4118 | reverse complement strand
TTCATCATTTTGACCCACGGGGGTTTGTGATCCGTTCAGATGGAACGCCCAAAGATTTTGAGCGACCGGAAGCGGATCCAGCTTTCGATCTTCCCACCATTGTTTTTCATCCCCGGTTTGATGGTTTTGGTTGTGATGGATCGCGCACAGCGGAACGGTGAATTCATCACTGACCTTGAGCCCTAAGCCTCTCGATTGCGCGAATCGGACGTGATGCGCATGGGAAGGCGTGCGGCCGCAAATAAGGCACGGTTGTCTCGCGACGAACCGCAAATGCTCCTTTGACCGGTGACGCTTTGGTTCGCTGATGGTGAGGACACTCTTGTCGATCTTCAGACGCCTGGCCTCGTTAGTGTCATTAGGGTCCGCTCTGTTTCCTGCGCCGACAAGGGAAATGGCGCAGGCCTTTAGGTGCTGTACCAAGTTTTGAGCTAGACCAGCTCGGGATGCATCGGTCTGCTTGAGGTGCTTATTGAGAGCTCGAACCGTCTCGACGTTCCCTTCCCAGACTGCAAATAAGAGCTCGATGTCCCCTGCCTCGCTCATGGTCTTGCGCAACGCGGCAGCAAAAAGGTCGGAGTCGCCAAAAGTCGCATCGGGTAAGCCCGCCACACGCAGCGTCCAAGGGCCGGCTTGGATGTTGTCGGGAAGTTCTGTCTTCTCATTTCGCGGTTTCCGCACGCCGGTTTGCTCTCGGTCGTAGAGGGCAAGACCGAACGGATTGCCAAATGTCGCGAGGGCACGCTTTGTTGCATCGGTCTCGGCACCCTTCAGCGCTAGTTCGTGGGCTTGGCCAACCGTCTGCCCATTGGCTTCACCCGTTCCGGACCCTTCACGCACAACAACTGCATTGCCGGCCCGGACGCTCACCCGCACCTGCGCCGTGTACGCGGCCGAATGGTAGCCGCCCTTCATTCCGCTCCATACACAGGTGGTGGCGAGTGTGCGCCTGTCCCAGGCATCGTAGCCAAAGATGCGGTTAGCTTCGGCAATGGCATGCCAACCCTCGATGTAGTGCAGGGTGGTGCCATTCGCCTTGCGTGTCTTGACGTTTTGGGAATCGAGTTTGGCCTTCAGCTGACGAGCTTGTGTATCCGAGAACGCCATCACTTTGTCCTCACAGTAAGGGTGGGTTTGATATTGCTGAGCTGAACTCCGGGGACTTCGGCTCCTCGCTTCAGCTCATTAAGAACAGCTTGTCGATCAAGTTTGGCCGGCTGCGGGATCCAATAGTCATGCGGGATCTCGTTCTCAGCGACCACGACCAGAGACGGGGTGCCGGTACGTACCGATACAGTGAAGTCAGGCTGCTCGAGTTTCGCCAGCCCCACCTCGCACATCGCATCAAGCGCTAAACTCCGCTTTTTGAGTTCGCGCTGTTCTAGCCGCGATAGCCGCTCCTTCATTTCATCCATTCGCGATCTGAGACCTGCGTGAAGCGCCCCGTCGACCAATGCCGACCGGATGATTTCGGCAATCAACTCGTGCAGGGTGGTAATGCCTTCCAGAGTGTCCCGAATCGTTTCCTCATCGGCGTCAGGAAAGGCTTCGACCAACTTCTGGCGCAGCAGGCTGTATGTGTGGACCTCAAAGCTCAGGGGTGAAGTGTTCATGAGTTGCTCTTTATGGGTACATCATACCAAGTTATGTGTATACTGTACCAAATACAGGCCGGTCGAGTCAAGACCATTGTGATCGGGGAGCGGCTTTTGTGATCACGCGGCTGCAGGTGCGGATGGCGCGGGCGGCGCTCGGTTGGGGAGTTCGTGAGTTGGCCCAGAAGGCCAACCTTGCTCCCAACACGGTCAGCCGCTTTGAGAATGGGTCAGGCGCGAGGGTGGACACCCTTGCGCAAATTCAAGAGGCTCTGGAGAAAGAAGGAGTCATTTTTGTCCCGGCAGACGACAGCGGAGGACCGGGTGTGCGGTTGAAGAGGGCGCGACCCAGGGTCGGTTAAGCGATGATCCTCAGAAGATGCCACGGGCAGGCAAACGATCTCGCCAAATCCTCCTCGCTATGTTCGTCGTCGTGCGAAGAAAAGCCCTGGCCAAACGACCAGGGCCCAAAGCCAAAGTTATTGGGGCGGCGGCGACCAACCGTTGCCAGGCGGCGCCGGTGAGGGTTACCGAAGCTCTTTGGTTACCGAAGCTCTTTGATGAGTTTCTGGGCTTCAGCTATCAGTCCGCGCAGCTCGGCTCGCCCCTGGAAGGCCTCCTTGGTGTAGGTCCCGTGCTTCAGAGCGTTCTTATTGTTTTTGGGCGCTCCCGATCCCTTGCCGCCATGCATACGACATCGCGCTTTTCCGGTGATGGCTGGGGAGCGGCATGCCGCACCCGCGCGCGTCCGCGCGCCGCAGCGCGGACTCGCCAACATAGAACCGGTGTTCCTTTTGTGGCCGCTTGGCATGGCGCACTATTCTTCTTGATCATCTTCTGGTTGATCATCGTCAGAGCGTGGTGCGGCTATGGGAATCGGTGCCAGTTGGGTTACTTGCTCCCGGCGCCCTCGACGTCCGACATTGCCGACGATCGCTTGGCCACCCGACTCGACATTCACTTGGCCGACCGTAACCTTCTGCCGATCTTGACCGCGATGATGGTCGAGGGCCTTGACGATTTGAGCCACCGCCAAGCCGCCCTTGACAGCAAACCCTAGATTGACCTTGCGTGGCTCCAACCAGTCGCCACTTTCCGCCGCTCGGCCTAAGCAGTCCATGACCCCATTGCCGAGCCCCACCATGATCCGAGCGAGAAGGGATTCAACGGCATCGCGAGGCTCGATTGCGGCGTAAAGCGCAATGGCGTCATTTCTCAGGTGCCAATCATGGGCGTAGTTAGCGCCTGGCGGGACACTCACTGAACCTGAGACCTGGTAAGCGACGGACATTGCATCGGGCTCATTTAGAGGCACCGGTACGAGCGGCAGAACCTCGGTCGGTTGGACTACAAGCTGACCCTGACAGGGCTCGGTGGAATCGCACGCCTCCTGCTCTATTTTTGGGAGGTCATCGGCGTCGTCGCTGGTACGTTCTTGTTCATTGTTCATTGTTTCTTCTCATGAGTTGTGGACGATCGAGGCTGGCAGCCAGCTCATCCCGGTTTGGGGGTTAGCGTTCTGCGGTTCTGCGTTGGGTGAGCGTTGGCAGACTCAACTCGAGTCTTGCGTCCGCTGGGTTGCCGACGTGATCCGCGCCGCATATTGCGGGCTTCTCCTCCCGGGCCTGGTCGGGCCTGGCGAGGGGATCGGTCGAGCTTCAGTCCGTCTGCGTCCGGGCTCGGGGCCGCGCCTGGCTGGTTTGCCGGGGGGTCGTCACCTTGCGCTGCGCTCGTGGGGCTTGGGCTTGAGGGTCGCTGGTTGGCAACCTCCTTCGCTTCGGCCAGCCGCTGGTCTGCGGCCATTTCCCTTTGCGCGATGCTGATTATACGCTCGTCCGGGAGGTGACCTAAATCGAACGCCTCGACAAGCTCGGAGCGGTTGCGCTTCAACGGTTTTCCGAACACGCAGAGCTCGAGCTCGGGTCGTCACCCGAGGGCGGGGTGCCCTCAGAATCAGAAAGGCCGGACCCTTCGGCCCGGCCTTCGCTATCACTGTCCTCCTCGCCCTCGCCCTCGCCCTCATCGGGCGGACCGTTTTGCTCTGCCGATTCCCCCTTGGCGTGGAACTCGCAATAACGCCGGGGCGCCGAACGACCGAAATACGAGGGTCATCGTCGTCGTCAAGCCGCCTGGCCTTTCTCAAGATTTGTACGATTCGTCGATTGAGGTTGTTTACGTCTCCACCCGCTTCTTTGCATGGGGTTGTTTTGCAAAAAAGGACATTTGCTCCGGCAAAGCGTCTCGCGCTGGACGACGACCCTGCTAAGCGGATCGATACGAACCGCCGCCCGAGCGCCCTTCTCTGCGCATAGAGATGCCGATAAACGCCATGCGCTGAAAGGCGGCGAGTGCCTTGGACGCACCGGCGAACCTACTGCCGCTGCGCGGCACGCCAAAAACGATAAAATCCAGCTTTCGGGCCATCGCTCGCGCCAAGTGTCGGACAGAACGGCCGGCAGATGATAGAAAATTCTGCTGCAGGCGGTAAGCGCTGACCTGGAGCGGCCAAGGAGATTTGGAAGACGATGTTGGGCCATCTCCGCGAGGCGGTCAGGGGCGGCCTCCCACCCAGGTTCGTGCATGCCTATCGGGTGGTGCGCCACACGATGCTGTGGCCATGCGAGCAGGAAATGGTGGCTGCGCGGCAGTTTCTCGCTTCCGACAAGGTCGCGGTCGATGTCGGCGCCAATGTCGGCCTGTTCACTGCGGTTCTTGCGCGCCACTCCAAGAAGGTCATTGCCTTCGAGCCCAATCCCGCTTGTGCCGAGCACCTCATGGAGGTGGCGCCGCGGAACTGCGAGATCATCGCCAAGGCGGTGTCCGACAGCGAGGGGACGACCGTGCTCCGCGTGCCGGTCGATAGGGACGTCCCCATGCATGCGCTGAGCACCATCGAAGCGGCGAACCGCCACGGCACCGAAACCCGGGTCACGGGCTTCGTCACGCATTCCGTCGAGACCGTCACGCTCGACCGGACCCTGCTTCCGTCCCTGTCCGCCGAGCGCGTGGCCTTCATCAATATCGACGCCGAGGGCCACGAATTTGCGGTGCTGCGGGGAGGCGAGGGGCTGATCGCCGCGCACCGGCCGGTGCTCCTGGTCGAGCTCGAATACCGCCATGGTGGAGCGGTGGCGGAGGTCTTCGACTGGCTAGGCGCACGCGCTTATGTTCCGCGCGCCCTGACCGACGGACGCACTCTTGCTCCTGTCGATCCCGCACGCCTTCGCGATTTGCAGGACGGGACGCGGCTCGCCCGCCGGCTTGCCGGGAACCGCCACTCGGGTTACGTCAACAACATCTTCTTTCTGCCTGAGGCCTAGATCGCTTTCGCCTGAAACCGAATTGCGATAGCGCTCCACTTTTGCTTGAGCGTGATCTTTTCGGGAAACCAGTTTCCACTTATCCGGATCATGCTCCAGGGGCAGGCCCAGTGAAGGACGGCATTGGCAAAGCTTGTCTATATCGGAGGCTTTGGTCGCAGCGGTTCGACCTTGCTTGAATATTTGTTGACGATGCGCAGGGCGGGCGTCGCCTGCGGCGAGGTCGAGCGGCACCTGACACGCTTCGGAAGGAAGAAGATCTGCACCTGCGGCCGGCCCAAGGGGCAGTGTCCGATCTGGGGGGCGTTCCGGCACAAGTCAGGGCGATTGAACGGTTGGAATCATGAGCGGCTGGCCCTGGCCCTGCTCGACCATGTTTCCGGCGACTACGCGGTCATGGTGGATTCGTCGAAAACCGCATGGGGCTCCGGACTTGCTCCTTTCCGGCTGTGGCGGAGACTTGGAGAGGATTTTCTCCTCGTCCATCTCGTACGCGACCCAAGGGGCGTATGCTGGTCGACCATGCGAACGCCGTCGCGACCTAAGAAAGCCCATCGAGAGTCGGGTCCCGCAGCGCGCTTGCTGCGCACCGCCTTCGGCTGGACCACGGCCAATCTCGCCTGCGAGATTTTCGGCTGGTGGCATCCTGACCGCCATCTGCCGGGTCCGCTACGAGGACCTTGTCCACGCTCCGCTGGAGGTGATCGGGCAGGTTCTCGCCAGGGTCTTGCTTGAGGCGCCCTTGACGCTCGAGTGCAACGAATTGGCAGACAACCGCCATCAGCTCTACGGCAACGCCATGCGCTTCAAGCCGTTGGCGGACCTGAAGGAGGACGTCGCGTGGAAAACCGCGATGCCGAAAGGCCACCGCCAACTGGTGGCGGGGCTCAGCTGGCCCCTTTGTTTAAGATATGCGTATTCCTCAGGCCGACGGGGCGATGCGCCGGCGGCGAGAGCGGAAGACTCAGGCAAACCCCAATAGGGGGCTTATTGAATGATCGTGCCGAGGGCCGTCCCCTCGAGCATACGCGCGAGAATGAGGCTCGCTGCGATCAGAGTGCCGATCAACAAAAGTTCAGCTTTGAGGGTCATGTGGGAGCCTTCGATGATTCCCAATTTTTGGTTCCTTTCGTTAAGAACCTCTTACCCTCGTCGATTTTCCCGCGCCTACCCGGAGCTACGATGACGTGTCCGGTGAGATAACGACCTAGCGGCCGCCGCAGCGGCAGGGTTGACAAACCACTGTTCCGGAGTGCTTGACGTGCGCGCTGAGAGAGCAAAATTACGGCCGTTTCGTCCCACACGTTTTGCGCTGATCTTCGCTCTCTTTGTCGCCGCAACGACGTTCTGGGGCGTCATCGAGACTATACGGCCCTGCCTTATTGGGACGCATGGGGAGAGGTAACGGCGAAGCAGCATCTCGCTCAGCGGCGCGAACGCCGGCGCAACGCGTGGCCGGCGCCAGTTCTTGAGGGAGGCAACGCGGTCTGTCTCTTGCGAGGTTCCAAGCAGGCCGAACTGCCACCGACCGATAAATAAGACCGGAGGCTCACCGCGGCGTCCAAACCACGCGGCTCGACACGACAAACTTCCACACCGCATCGATCGCGATCCCGGCCAGAGCAGAAAGGGCCGTCATTCCGTTGAGCTCATCGAAGGCGAGCGTCGCTATCGCGACGTTGGCGAGGAGACCCAATGCCGAGATCGCGGCATACCAGACATAGCCGGTCAGCAGCCGAACGCCGCTGAGGCGCCGATCGCGAAAGGTGAGCAGGTTGTTCAGCAGATAGTTGCTTGTCATGGCGACAAAAGCCGCGCAAGACTGCGCCGCGCTGAACGAGGCTCCGAGCGAGAGTGCAGGGTAAAGCACGGCAAAATGCACCGCGACCCCGCTCAGGCCGACGAGCACAAAGGAGAGAGGGCGGGGCGGCAGGATGCCACCCGTGAGCCGGCTCAGCGCGTAGCTGAGGAACTCCCAGACAACGAAGGCATCGAGCTTCGACTCTCCGTGCAGCCGGGGGCGAAAGCCGAAGGGAACCTCCTGGTGGCGCAAGGCCGGGTCAGCAACAAGGATCGCGAGCAATATCTTGAAACCCGAATTGTCGAGCTTGCGCACAACTCCGAGCCATGCGGAGCGGTGGAGGGCGAAGAATCCAGTCAGCGGGTCGCTGACTTGGCGGCGCAGCAGAATCTGGCAAAGCCAGTTGCCTAAGCGGGACATCTTGGTCCGCGCGGGCGACAATGCCGCCCCATCGCTTGGGTCATCGAGCTTCCGCGCGGCACTTACGATATCTGCCGAGAAGCTGCGGAGCGGCTGAACGAGATCAGGGATCACATCGGCGCTGTGCTGACCGTCGCCGTCCATGACGCAGAGGATGTCCGCCTTGGTGCTGAGCAGGCCCTGAATGCAGGACTGGGACAGCCCTCGATCCTTGACTCTCAGAATGAGCCGGACCCTCTCATCCTGAAGGGCCAAGTTCCGTACGATATCGGCGGTACCATCAGGGGAGTCGTCGTCAACGAAGATGACCTCCCAGTCCGTGTCATGGAGTGAAGCATGGAGCGCTGCCACGAGGGGTACGACATTCCGCGCCTCATTGAAGACCGGAATTACAATGGCGAGCTCTTTCCCTGGCATTGCACCCTAACCGGACCCGATCATCACATCGCGCCGCCGCTCAGATGCGCGCGTGGCTGACGGACGGAGGCAGAATGCCCTTGAGGTCGTAGATGAGCCCGCCCGGCGCGAGCAGCGCCTTGATGCCCGCCTCGCCCATCTCAGCGATCGGTGCATGCTTGACGGCCAAGATGACGGCGTCGAACGGCCCGCGGGGCAGCTCGTTGGTGAGAGCCAGTCCATAGTCTTGCTCTGCCAACGCGACATTAGCCATGGGGTCGTAGATCACCACCTCGGCCACGAAATTGCGCAGCGTGCGCACGAGATCGACCACCTTGGTGTTGCGCGTATCGGGCACATTCTCCTTGAAGGTGAAGCCCATCACCAGGATCCGCGCGCCATCGATGCTCTGCTTGCGCTTGAGCATGGTCTTGATCACGTCGTTGGCAACGAAGGCCGCCATGCCGTCGTTAATGCGGCGGCCGGCGAGGATCATCTGCGGGTGGAACCCGATCGATTCGGCCTTGTAGGTCAGATAATAGGGGTCGACGCCGATGCAGTGGCCGCCGACGAGACCCGGGCGGAAGGGCTGGAAGTTCCATTTGGTGCCTGCCGCCTCCAGCACCTCCCGCGTCTCCAGGCCTAATTCCTTGAACAGCATGGCGAGCTCGTTGATCAGCGCGATATTGACGTCGCGCTGAATATTCTCGATGACCTTAGCGGCCTCGGCGACGCGGATGGAGCTGGCGCGGTGCGTCCCCGCCGTGATGACCCTGGCGTAGACCGCATCGATCAGATCGGCGGCCTCCGGCGTAGACCCCGAGGTGACCTTAACGATGTCGGGGAGCCGATGGGTCTTGTCGCCTGGGTTGATGCGCTCGGGCGAATAGCCGGCGAAAAAATCCCGGTTGAAGGTGAGCCCCGAAGCCTTCTCGAGCTCAGGCACGCAGACCTCCTCGGTCGCGCTCGGATAGACCGTCGATTCATAGACGACGACATCGCCGGGGGTGAGTGCGGCTCCCACAATGCGGCTCGCGCCGATGAGCGCGCTCAAGTCCGGGCGCTTGGCCTGATCGACCGGGGTCGGGACGGTGACGATGTAGAAGTTGGAGTCCCTGAGACTCTCCGGCTCGGCCGAGTAGGCGATGCGCGCGGCCCCCGCGAATTCCGCCTCGGTCACCTCGCGCGTGCGGTCGATGCCGCGGCCAAGCTCGGCGACGCGCTCGGCATCGATGTCGAAGCCAAGCACGGGGAAATGCCGCGATAGATAAACGGCAAGGGGCAGGCCGACATAGCCGAGGCCGATAATGCTAATGCGGATGTCGGCCAGGACAGGCAGGTTCATCGCTCCTCCCGGCTTGAAAGCTAAAGACGGACAGCGGCGGTGTTCTCCGCAAGTTGAGCCAAAGCTTGGCCGCAGATTTGCGGCGCGGAAGGTAGCTTGGGTCCCGCGTTTGTTAGCCTTTGCCAGGGGCGAAGTCCAGGAGCCAGGCAGAGCCGCGCCGGCAGCAGATTTTCGACACGATTGGGTGCCAGGGAAGGGCCGCGGAGCCTCCAGCCTTCCAATGAACCCCCTATCTCCGCTACGGGCTCAACATTCACGACGGCGAGGTGACCCACAAGGCCGTGGCCGAGGCGCTCGAGCTGCCTTACGTGCCGGCGAGCGAGGCGCTCAAAGCCTGATGGGCGTCGCGGGACTTAGCCTAACGGGGCTCAGTCGCCGCAATTGGCGTGGCTCGGCTTGGAGGGCCAGACGCACACGCTGACAAAGGTCATGCCCGCAGGGCCTCCGGCGTTCACCGACAGATATTTCGGCCCATTGGTGGCCTGGAGCCCGGCGCCGCCGCCATAGGAGGAGCCGCTGCCGCCGCTGCCGGTCACTGTCCAGCCCGCATCTGACAGAACCTGCGTATAGGAGGCGATGACGCGGCCGGGATTGGTCGAGGTCGAGTAGCGTGCCAGCTGTCCACCCGAGGAGATGGGTTGCGTGCCGAGGGACTTGCTGTCCGGCGGCGTGGGAACGCCGTTCATGAGGTGGTCGCCGGACGCTGCAATAACCGCAGAAGACATGAGGAGAAGGCGCGGTACCAGGACCGCCAGGAACACTCTACGCATGTGGGAGACTCCTTCAGGGAGATTGGGGGTGGGAGCCGCGCAGGTTAGCGGCGAGTGGTAAAAGAAGGGCAGCGGGCGCGCGCTGAGACGCCTGCTTGCTTAACAAGCCCTTGAGAAACGAGCCGCTTGCCGTTGCGCAGGCGGCGCGGGGAGGGGCCCGAACCCGCTTGTACCCGTAGCGGACGTTCTGCTGTAAGATTCGTCCACGCAAACGTCAGAGGAGGCGGACATGCGCAAAAATTATGATAGTGGCCTCGCCGGTATCGCCGTGATGGCGCTGGTTCTCATGGCGTTGCCCGGCCCGGCGGCCGCGCGCATCCAGTGCCAGGGGAATTTCCAGATCAGCAAATACGGGCCGATCGCAACGCCTTATTGCGAGGAGGAGCAGATCGCGCGCGTGGCGCAGAGCTATGGCTGGAAGGTGACGGCGTCGGAGGTTCACAACAACCCCCTCAAGAAGGTCTATGTCTGCCAGATTCTTGGCGGCGACAACCGGCTAAAGGGGTCTTGCGCTGGCTACGGACCCGAGAACTACGCGCCCGGCCGCTAGGAACGCGTGATCTGCCGAAGCAACGCGCTGTCGGAGCTAGAAGCCAGTCCCATCACGTGCTGGGTCACAGCGACAGCGGGATGCTCTGCGTGAAGCGGAACAGATTGTCGGGATCGTATTTGCGCTTGATCTCGACCAGACGCTGGAGGTTTGCGCCGTAATAGGCGCGGAGATAATTGGTTTCGGCCTCGTCGATGAAATTCTGAAAGCTCTCGTCGGAGGTAAACGGCTGCATGGCGGCGTGGAACTCGTCGAGCCAAACTTGGTTCGCGCGCACGGCTGCCGCATCATCCTCGGGGGTCCAGCTGAGGTCGATGGTGCTTAGCATCAACGCCTTGCGGTGCACGAAGGCGGTGGCGTCGGTAGGCACGGCCGCCACGGCGCCGCCGGCCAGGAATATTTTCCACTGGGCGCCGTCATGGGTCGTGGGCCAGCGGCGCAGGAAATCGAGGACGGTGCGGGCGCCTTCCGGCGGAACCGGACGAAAGACATAGCGCGAGCGCTCGTGCGAATATTCCGGCGGTCCTTCCTCGGACAGGAACTCCTGAGAGTCCCAATAGGGTAGCGCGCGGACGGCCTGTTCGTTGGGCGTGGCGATCCGATAAAGGGGCGCGAGCAACGAGGTCAGCTCGCCTTCGGTCCCCACCAGCTGCCCGACCAATTCCAGCTGCTCGTCTTTGCCGGCCTCGACGAAAAGCTTGCAGCCGAGCCGATCGGGAGTTGTCGGCAGTAACGCAAGCGCCGCCGGCAGGAGCTCATCAAGACCGCTGCGCCAGACAAGCCGGAACACGGTCACGACAGCGACGGGAAAGGTCTGGAACGTCAGCGAGGTGTTGACGCCGAAATTGCCGCCGCCGCCGCCGCGGCAGGCCCAGAACAGGTCGGCGTTGTCCACTTCGTTGCAACGTAGAAGTTCGCCCGAGGCAATGACGATCTCAGTCTCCACGAGCTGGTCGCAGGCGAGCCCCTGCAAGCGCTGGCTGAAGCCGATGCCGCCGCCCAGCACGAGGCCGGCAACGCCGACGCCCTTGCAGCGGCCGTGGGTGATCGCCCGGCCGAGGGGACGCAGAGCGGCATAGACATTGGCGTTGCGCGCGCCGCCGCTAAGCCGCACGCGGCCCGAGGCATCGAGGTCGCCCACCTCGTTCATGAGCGAGACGTCGAGCAAGAGGCCGCTCGTCGTGGAGAAGCCGGCATAAGAGTGGCCGCCGGAGCGGATTGCCAGAGGAACTTCGTTGGACTGAGCCCAATGGAGGCAGGCGCGCACGTCCTCAGGCGAAACGCAGCGGGCGATGCCGGCGGGCAGCGTCGCGGCGAAGCGCAAGTTCCAGGGCGCGGCGATCGTGGCGTAGTCGGGAGCGTCCTTGTGCAAGAGAGGGCCCTTGAGGGAGCGGGCGAGATCGTCCCAGGACGCCGAGCTCGCAACCGTGCCGGCGTTGGATGCGCCGGCGCGTGCGGAACCGGGGAGATAGGCCAGACCCAGCAATACGCCGGAGGCCGACTTGAGGAAGGTGCGGCGGTTTAGAGCAAAGGACATAGTGCTCCCCTCGAAACGTAGGGATGTTGCTCCCAACGGCAAGTTACGATGCTTTGCGTCATGACGGGCAAGCTGCAGGTGACCGGCAAGCCTTATCCTTTGTTTAGGAATTGGGCGTATTCCGTTAACCAATCGAGATCCTGACCTTCCGGAGGGACCGTGCGGTTCACGCTCATTGGCCTTCTGGCCATCGCCGTCATCGGCGCCATCATCGTCTTTGTCGGCCCGCTGTTCATTTCCGCTGACGACGTGCGCAGCAAACTGTTCGCGCAAGTTGAGGCCGCGACCGGATACCGATTAAGGGTCAGCGGTCCGGTCCATATCGCCATGTTCCCCTCGCTCGACCTCGTTGCAGAGGATGTGGGTGTGGCTCGGAGCGCGTCCGGCGATGCGGCCGAGATCGCCACCGCGAAAAAGCTGCGATTCAGCTTGGCCCTCTCGACGCTCCTGAACGGCAGGGTGCACATCACCGAGGTCACTCTGGTCGATCCGGTGATCAGGCTGCCGCAGGCGGAAGCACAGGCCAGTGCCGGTGCCGAGGGAGCTGCTGGCACAAGATCGACGGAGAAGTCGGCGGCGAGCACGCTGCAAAGGCTCGGCTTCGACAAGCTCCACATCGAGAACGGCACGGTGATCCTGCCGGCTTCGGGCGGCAAACCCGGCAAACAGATCGGGGCGCTGATGCTCGAGGCCTCGCTGCCGGCGATCGAAGATCCCTTGTCGTTCGACATGAAGGCCGTGCTCGACGGCAAGAGGTTGCGTGCTGCCGGCTCGATCGGCAGCCTCGGCCACTTTCTTGACGGGGTGGCGACGCCGGTCTCCCTCGCCATCGACGCGCCGTCTTATCTCGCCGACAGTCTCGCCCTTGCCGGCACCGCCACCTACAAAGGCGGCACCCTTACGCTCAACCCGTTCACCGCCAAAGCCGGCGCCAATTCGGTCACCGGCATCGCCACCTATAGCGGCAAGACCTTCGCGCTAAATCAGCTCACAGCCAAAGTTGGCGGCAGCACGTTCGCCGGCGCGGTGTCAGCCGATCTGTCGGGCGATATTCCCTACATCGCGGCTGCGCTCAACGGTCAGACGCTCAACCTCGATACGTTGATGGGCAAGCCTGGCGGCTCCGCGCGGTCCGCTGGAGGCGGTGTAGCCGCCTCAGGCTGGAGCGATGCGAAGATCGACTTCTCGCCGCTCAGGGCCGTCAACGCCAAGCTCAAGCTCTCTTTCGGGCAGCTGATCTCCGGCGCCGTCACGGCCGGCCCGATCGGGATCCAGGCCACGCTTTCCGGGGGCAAGCTCAACGCCGAGCTTGCCAACTTCAAGCTCTACAACGGCACCGGCAACGCGAGCTTGAGCGTGGACGCAAGCGGTGCTGCCCCAAAGCAAGCCTTGCGGTTGTCGCTTGCGAAGTTCGACGCCTATGGCTTCCTCAAAGACGCGGCGGGCTTCCAGAGCATCGAGGGGACAGGCGCAATTGCCATCGACCTCACGGCGAGCGGCACGAGCCAGCGCGCCATGGTTTCGGCGCTGAACGGGACGGCGAAACTCGAATTCACCGACGGCGCCATCCGCGGCATGAACATCGCCAAGACGATGCGCAGCCTGACCACTGGCATTCTGGCCGGCTGGGAGGAGAGCGGCACGGAGAAGACCGATTTCGCGGCGCTCGGGGCGAGCTTCGTGGTCGCCAAAGGTCAAGCGCAGACGAGCGACCTGCATCTCGCCGGTCCGCTGGTGCGGATGACGGGGGCGGGCAACGTCGACCTGCCGACCCAGGCACTCAAGTTCCGCGTCGAGCCGCAAGTGGTCGCGAGCCTCGAGGGCCAGGGCGGCAAGACCGATCTCAAGGGCCTCAGCGTGCCGGTGGTCATCGCCGGCCCGTGGGCCAAGCCCTCGATCTATCCCGATATCGCCGGCATCCTGCAGAACCCGGCCGCTGCCTACCAGCAGCTGAACAAGCTCGGCGGCGGTTTGGTCTCGCTTCCCGGCGCCGGATCCTTGGGCAGCACGGGCAGCATCGCCGGAGGGCTCATCCAAAACGGCAAGCTCAACAAGGGCGCGTTGCAAGAAGGCGCGATCAAGGGTCTCGGCCAGCTCCTGGGCAATCAAGGTGGCGGAGCGCAGGCCCCCGTTGTCGACCAGCAGCCGGTCGACCCGGC
>DFXC01000058.1:0-963 GCA_002383105.1 Hyphomicrobiaceae bacterium UBA4118 | reverse complement strand
AAGGGCAAGAAGCGGCAAGCGGCGCAGCCCGATGCCGGTGCCGGCCAGAATCTCGCTCCTGAAGCCGCCGCCCAGCAGCTCATGCAGACCTTCCCGGGCAATTAGGGGCAGTGAACGATTTATTTGCATCCTCGCGCTAAGCTCGCTTCGCCTAGCCCACCAAGCCCCGCACGGATCGCAAATGACCCTGATCGCAGAGCCGCATCCCCGTAGCGAACCCGCGTTCCGCCCACAGCGGAGCAGCACCCTTTGGCGCATCGTCATGCGCTATCAGCTGGTCGAGCTCTTCGTCATTATCGGGGCGATTTGCTTAGCTTGGCTCGGCGCTGTTTCTCTCGGCAACATCCAGCTGTAAGCACGGGGCGCGGCGCAAAGGCGCTTTTCCAACGAGCCCGCCAACTGATACGCTGTCCTGACAGCGGAAACAGCAGAAGCGGGCCATGGCCTCGATCCTCGACAACTGCGTCGGCGCCGCGCGGCAGGACTTCGCTCCCGGGACCATTCTCCTGTCCGAGGGCGAAACGTCCGGACGGCTCTATATCCTGGCCGAGGGCACGGTCGAGGTGCTCCGAGGCGACACACAGGTCGCCCTCGTCGGCGAGGCCGGCGCTGTCTTTGGCGAAATGTCCGTGCTGCTCAACCGGCCCCATACCGCGACCGTCAGGGCGGCATCGCCGACGAGCGTTTTCGTGTTCGAGGACGCCGAGAGCTTTCTCAAGTCCAACCCCGAGATTGCCTTCTTCCTAGGCAAGCTGCTCGCCGAGCGTCTCAACGCGGCGACCACCTATCTGGTCGACCTGAAGCGGCAGTTCGAGGGACAAGGCAACCATCTCGGCATGGTCGGAGAGGTCCTGGAAACGCTGATTCACCAGCAGCATGAGGAATTCACGCTTGGCCCGGGAAATGAGGCCGATCCGCGGCTTTAGAGCGCTATGAGCATGATCTTATCGGAAAACCGGTTCC
>DFXC01000200.1:4073-8837 GCA_002383105.1 Hyphomicrobiaceae bacterium UBA4118 | reverse complement strand
CCTAAACCTCCGAGTGCCTCCGCCGAGGATCGGCTGAGCATGCCGTTTCTGAACGCGCACGCATGTGCAACGGTTCAGAAGCTGCTGTTGGGGCTAAACGACGCTCCGGACCACGCCGCCATCGACCCTAAGCGCGGCACCGGTAATGGCCGAGGCGCCTTCGCCCGCGAGGAACACCACGAGGTTTGCCACCTCGTCTGGCTCAGCGAAACGGCGGATGAGGGAGGTGGGACGCATCGTGCGCAGGAACTCCGCCTCCACGGTCGAAAGATCGGTGGCGTGCTCGGCGGCGACCTTGGCCAGAAAGTCCACGGTCCCGTCCGATCGGGTTGGCCCCGGCAAGACGGCATTCACCGTGACGCCGGTCCCCGCGACGCTTTCGGCGATGCCGCGCGACAGCGCGAGCTGCGCCGTCTTGGTCACGCCGTAATGGACCATCTCGGGCGGGATCTGCACGCCGGACTCGCTCGAGATGAAGATCACGCGGCCCCAGTTCCGCTTCAGCATGGGCGGCAACAGCTCGCGCGCAAGCCGCACCCCGCTCATCACGTTGACCTCGAAGATGCGGAACCAGTCCTGATCGTTGATCTCGAGGAAAGGGACCGGCTCGAAGATGCCGACATTGTTGACCAGGATATCGACCCGCCCGGCCCCTTCGACCAACCGCGCCACGCCCTCGGCGCTGCTGAGATCGGCGGCGATGCCGATGGCATGCGAGCCGACCTCTGAGCCGATGCGCTGGACCGCCTCGGCGACCTTCTGCTCGGTGCGGCCGTTGACGATGACCTCGGCGCGTTCCCGCGCCAGCCCCCTTGCGATGGCGAAGCCGATGCCCGCCGTCGATCCGGTGACCAGCGCCCGCTTGCCTCGGAGCTTCAAATCCATGGCCGCGTCCCCCAATTCGCGTGAAGATTATGCCCGCGCGCCGAGCCTCGCAAAGCCGGCCTCGAGGTCCGTCTTCAGATCCTCCACGTCCTCGAGCCCGATATGCAAGCGCAGTGCCGGACCTTCGGCCTGCCATGTCGTGGTGGTGCGGTAGTCGGCAGGGTCGAAGGGGAGGATCAGGCTCTCAAACCCGCCCCAGGAATAGCCCATGCCGAACAGGGTGAGGCCATCGAGCATGGCGGCAACGGCGCCTTGCGTGCAGGGCTTCAGAATAATGGAGAAGAGCCCCGAAGCGCCGGTGAAATCGCGCTTCCACAAAGCGTGACCGGGATCGGAGGGCAGAGCAGGGTGAAGCACGCGGGCGACCTCAGGCCGTCCGGCAAGCCAGTGCGCCATCTCAAGCCCCGACCTCTGATGGCGCTCAAGCCTCACGCCGAGACTGCGCAAGCCCCGCAAGCCGAGATAGACGTCCTCGGGCCCCGGGCACAGCCCGAGGTCCTCATGGGCCTTCTCGACCGCGCGTGAGGCCTCCTCCGTCGCGGTGATAGCGCCGAGCATGGCGTCGGCATGGCCCACGATATATTTGGTGGCGGCCTGGATCGAGACGTCGACGCCATGGGCGAACGGCTTGAAGTAGAGGGGCGTTGCCCACGTATTGTCCAGGATGACCACCGCGCCGGCAGCGTGCGCGGCTTTCACGATCGCCGGAACGTCCTGCACCTCGAAGGTCTGCGAGCCCGGCGACTCGGCGAACACGACCCGTGTCTTCTTGGTGATGAGGCTCTTGATACCTGCCCCGATCAAGGGGTCGTAATAGATGGTGGTGACGCCGAGCCGCTTCAGCACATTGTCGCAGAAGCGCCGGTTCGGGCGATAGACGGTGTCAGCGACAAGAATTTCGTCGCCCGCCGACACGAAGGCAAACAGCGCCGTCGCGATGGCGGAAAGGCCTGACGGCGTAAGCAGCGTGCGATATCCGCCTTCAAGCTCGGCGATCGCCTCTTCGAGCGCCTTCACCGTCGGCGTCCCCATCCGCCCATAGGTGAAGTCTTGCGCGTTCGCCTCGAGGCGCGCCACGGTCGGGAACAGCACTGTCGAGCCGCGATAGATGGGGGTGTTGACGAAGCCATGCTGGCGCGCGGGCTCGCGGCCTGCATGCGCGAGCCTTGTTGCCTCTTTCTGCGTCTTGGTCCCTTTGCTCATTCTCGCTTAAGCCAGCCGAGCGTCGCCGCGAATGCGGGGGCGCTAGCCGGTCTCTATAGGAAGGCTTTCATCGGCGCCCCATTCCGACCAGGACCCGTCATAGACGGAAGTCTTGCGGTGGCCGATCTCGGCTAGTCCAAGCGCCAGCACGCTCGCCGTAATGCCTGACCCACAGCTCGTCACCACGGGCTTGTTGAGATCGATGCCGGCCTCTTCGAACAGTCTTTCGATCTCGGGCGCCGTTTTCAGCGTGCCGTCTTTGTTGATGAGCCGCGCGAAGGGGAGATTATGGGCGCCTGGGATATGCCCCGAGCGAAGCCCTGGGCGGGGTTCAGGTGCCTTTCCGGCAAACCGCTCCGGCGCGCGCGCGTCCACGATCTCTGCCGACCTATCCTTGAGCATGGCCTTCATGTCGGAGAGGTCGCGCACAAGGTCGGCGTTGCGCCGTGCCGTGAAGTGGCGCGCGGTGCGGCCCCGCGGCTCGCCGCTCTCGACCGGCCGGCGCTCAAGCTTCCATTTCGGCAATCCGCCGTTCAGCACGCTCACGTCGTCCACGCCCATGACGCGGAAGGTCCACCAGACGCGCGCGGCGCTGTACAGTCCGGCCCGGTCGTAGACCACGATGCGCGAGCCGTCGCCGACCCCCATGCTGCGCATGCGCGAGGAGAATTTCTCGGGCGGCGGCAGCATATGCGGGAGCGTGCTCTTGCTGTCGGCAATCTCGTCGATATCGAAGAAGAGCGCGCCCGGGATGTGCTCCTCGATATACTCTTCGCGCGCGCTCTTGCCCTCGCTCGGCATGTGCCAAGAGGCATCGATGGTGACGAGGTCGGGGGCATCGAGCTCGCGGGCGAGCTCCTCGGTCTCAGTCAGCCATGTCTTCGTCTGCAGCAAATCGAAAATCTCCAATCCTGGCTTAAACGAATACGCGAGGGGCGGCCGCTTGTCCCTGGTCGAGCCATGGCGGGACCGGCAGCCCTTTCTCGCGCAGGAACTTGGGGTTGAACAGCCTGCTTTGGTAGCGCGTGCCGTAATCGCAAAGCACCGTGACAATGGTATGGCCGGGCCCCATGTCGCGGGCAAGGCGAATGGCACCCGCCACATTGATGCCGCTCGATCCCCCGAGACAAAGCCCTTCCTCGCTCAAGAGGTCGAAGATGATGGGGAGGGCCTCGGCGTCGGGGATCAGATAGGCCTCGTCGATCTTGGCTCCTTCGAGATTGGCGGTGATGCGCCCCTGGCCAATCCCTTCGGTTATGGAGCTTCCTTCCGACTTGAGCACGCCGTGCTTGTAGAAATTGTAGAGCGCGGCACCATATGGATCGGCGAGCCCGATCACCACGTCGCGATTATGCTCCTTGAGCCCCATGGAGACGCCGGCAAGAGTGCCGCCGGTGCCCACCGCGCAGACAAAGCCGTCGACCTTGCCCCCCAGGTCGGACCAGATCTCCTGCGCCGTCGTCTCGATATGCCCCTGACGGTTGGCGACATTGTCGAACTGGTTGGCCCACACCGCGCCGTTTGGCTCGCTCGCCGCGAGCTCCTCGGCGAGCTGGCCCGAATATTTCACGTAGTTGTTCGGGTCCTTGTAGGGAACGGCGGGGACCTCGATGAGCTTGGCGCCGGCAAGCCGCAGCATGTCCTTCTTTTCATCCGACTGGGTCTCGGGGATGACGATGACGGTCTTCAGCCCGAGCGCATTGCCGACCAGCGCCAGCCCGATGCCGGTATTGCCGGCGGTGCCCTCGACCACGGTGCCACCCGGCTGCAGCCGGCCGGAGTTGAGCGCGTCGCGGATGATGAACAGGGCGGCGCGATCCTTGACCGACTGGCCGGGATTCATGAACTCGGCCTTGCCGAGAATGGTGCAGCCGGTCTCCTCCGACGCGCGCTTGAGCTTGATCAGCGGGGTGTTGCCGATCGCCTCGATAATGCCGTTGCGGGGTGGCACGGGCAGTTCCCATTTTTCTCGATTCGAGACGGCAACCTAATGAGCGGAATCGGCCGCCGCAAGCCAAGGAAATTTGGTGGAAGGGCGCGCCGATGGCATGGCGTTCCAATGAGATCGGCGGACGAGGATTGGTACTCAAGGCCCTTCGAGGGAGTCCTGGCGCGCCTTGATCAGCTCGCACCGCTCGGCAAGGGCCTTGATCTCGTCGCCCCGCAACAGCCGGGCAAGCGGGTTGGCCTCGAGGCTTGCGACGCGGGCGCACGTGATCATGGCGAGCTTGATCTGCTCGGTCGAATGCTCGAGCGACATGGTGTCGAGGCTTTCCTCAGAGGGGAGGCGCGAGGCGATATCGCGCACGGTGCCTTCGGTGCTATAACAGGTCCAGGCGGCCCAGGCCGCGCCCGCCGCCACAATCAACACCAAGATCAATCCAAGTTTCTTCATCGGCGGATCGCCTTCCAGTTCCGTCAGTGCATCGTCACGGCCTCGATGGCGCGCGCGGCCTTCTCGGGGCGCCACGCGGCAGGGGCGCCCGGGGCATCGAGCGGTGAGGCGATGTCGGTGCCCTGTCCGGGCGCGGACAGCGTCACGCTTCCCGCCTGGTTGGAGACGGTGACTTCTCCTTCGAGCAGCAGCACCCCATATTTGGCATTGATCGGTCCGCCCCAGAATTCGGTGCCGCGCACCGCGATATCGGCGACCGGGGTCGAGATGGCGATGGTCTT
>DFXC01000200.1:1765-3849 GCA_002383105.1 Hyphomicrobiaceae bacterium UBA4118 | reverse complement strand
AACGGAAGGCGCCCTTGGTCGCCTGGAGCACGGTCTCGCCGATCCCTTTGTCCGGATCGTAGACGTAGCGGTCGATCAGCACGCTGGCGTTCTCGCCAAGGGTGAGCACGTGTTGTCGCGAAAGGTGACTTGCATCCGCCCGGTGGCGCCGGTGCGAAGCTCATCCTTCATATGGACGGCGGCGCCGACCACGGCGGTCGCGGAAGCGCCGGAAGCCGAGACGAGCTGCGCGTCGTTCTCCACCTTGTTGACGAAGCCTACGCGGGCGGCGTCCGCCTCGGCGGCGCAGGCGATCAAAGGCGGCGTGAGAACGATCAGGACGGCAAGGAAGCGCATGAGAGATGGCAAAGCGTGCATCGCGGGCTCTCCGTTGGAGCAGACCATCCTCGGCAGGGCAGGGGTCGCACGGCAAGGTATAAAGGCGGGCCCCAATCATAGACGCAAGACGTTCGAGGAGTAGAGGGATGGGCTAGCAGCCAAGGAATCCGAATGTTATAGACCGCCCTCGTCGAGGGTGAGGCGCGACCCTTAAAGCGGGCGTGGTGAAACTGGTAGACACGCCAGATTTAGGTTCTGGTGGCTTCGGCCGTGGGGGTTCAACTCCCTCCGCCCGCACCAACCACCTTCGTTGGATGGTTGTAAGTGAGATCGAAGCGCCCCAAGGGCGCCGACTAGGTATGGATTGGACGGTATGAACGTCACGGAAACGAATGCAGAAGGTTTGCGCCGCCAATTGAGGGTGGTGGTCGGGGCCGAAGAGCTAGAGCGGCGCCTCTCGGCGCGCCTCGACGAGCTCAAGGGCAAAGCCCGGTTGAAGGGCTTCCGGCCCGGTCACGTGCCGAAGGAGCATTTGCGCAAAGTCTATGGCCGCTCGGTGATGGCCGAGGTGGTGCAGCAAACCGTGGCCGAGACGAGCCGCGAGGCCCTCTCTCAGCGCGAGGAGCGTCCGGCCTTCCAGCCCACGGTTGGCCTTCCTGACGACGAGGCCGAGATCGATAAGATCTTTTCCGGCACGAGCGACCTCGCCTACACGATCTCTTTCGAGGTGCTGCCGCAAATCGAGGTGATCGATTTCGGCAAGATCGAGATCGAGAAGCCGGTCGCCGAGGTGACCGATGAGGATATCGGCAAGGCCATAGACCGGCTGCGCGAAGCCAATCTTCGCTATAAGCCGAAAGACGGGGGCGCCGAGACCGGCGACCGGTTGACCATCGATTTCGTCGGCAAGATGGACGGCGAGCCGTTCAAGGGCGGCAGCACCGAGGACGCGCCCATCGTGCTCGGTAGCGGCAATTTCATTCCGGGCTTCGAGGAGGGGCTTGCCGGCGCCAAGGCGGGCGAAGAGCGTGAGGTCGATGCGACCTTCCCCGACAACTATCCGGAGGCCAGCCTCGCCGGCAAGACGGCGCGTTTCGAGGTGAAGGTCAAGGAGGTGGCGGCGCCGGAGACGCCGACAGTCGACGAGGACTTCGCCAAGGGCCTCGGCGTCGAATCGGTCGACAAGCTCCGTGAGACGGTGAAGAAGCGCTTAGAGCAGGACCGCGGCCAAGCCTCGCGGCTCAAGCTGAAACGGGCGCTGCTCGATGCCCTCAATGAAGGCCATAGCTTCGAGCTGCCGCCCACCCTTGTCGACAACGAGTTCCAGGCCATCTGGCACCAGGTGACGGCCGACCTCGAGCGCACCAAACGAAGCTTCGCCGACGAAGGCACCACCGAGGAGAAGGCGCGCCAGGAATATCACGACATTGCCGCGCGGCGGGTCCGGCTTGGGCTGATCCTGTCGGAGGTGGGTGGGCGCAGTCAGATCGCCGTTACCGACGACGAGGTGAGCCGTGCACTGCTCGAGCGCGTCAGGCAGTTTCCGGGGCAGGAGCGGAAGGTCTACGACTATTACCGCAGCAACCCCCAGCTCCTCGCCGAGTTCAGGGCGCCGATCTTCGAGGACAAGGTGGTGGACTACATTCTCGAGCTCGCCAAGGTGACGGAGACGCCGGTCAGCCCCGAGGTGCTCTATGCCGACCCTGACGAGGATCACGACCAGGCCCATCATCACCATGACCACGATCACGACCATGATCATCACC
>DFXC01000200.1:0-1462 GCA_002383105.1 Hyphomicrobiaceae bacterium UBA4118 | reverse complement strand
CACGACCATGACCACGATCATGACCACCATGGTCACAAGCATGGGTGATTGAGCAAGAAAGACGACGGGCAGCTTTGAGGGCATTCCCTCTTCCGTTTGCCCTAACGACTCCATATGTAGTAGGGCGAGCCTCAAGATTCGCGGGGCTGCCTCGACAAGGCATCGAAGCCCCCTCAGCTTTTGGGACACCCCATGCAAGACCCGGCCGACATCTATCTGAACACGCTTGTGCCCATGGTGGTCGAGCAGACCAATCGGGGCGAGCGGGCCTACGACATCTATTCCCGCCTGCTTAAGGAGCGCATCATCTTCGTCACCGGCCCGATCGAGGACCAGGTGGCGTCGTTGATCACGGCGCAGCTCCTGTTTCTGGAGGCCGAGAACCCGAAGAAAGAGATCTCCATGTATATCAACTCGCCGGGCGGGGTCGTCACCTCCGGCATGGCGATCTACGACACCATGCAATTCGTCAGGCCCGCGGTTGCCACGCTGTGCATCGGCCAGGCGGCCTCCATGGGCTCGCTGCTGCTATGCGCCGGCGAAAAGGGCATGCGCTACGCACTCCCCAACGCCCGCATCTTGCTGCATCAGCCCTCGGGCGGCTTCCAGGGCCAGGCGAGCGACATCGAGCGCCACGCCGAGGACATCATCAAGATGAAGCGGCGCTTAAACGACATCTATGTCCGCCACACCGGCCAGGACTACGCAACCATAGAAAAAACGCTCGACCGTGATTATTTCTTGTCGGCGGAAGATGCCCGCGCGTTCGGCATTGTCGACGAGGTGATCACCAAGCGGCACCCCCTGGAAGAAAAAGTGGAAAAGCTCGTACCGGTATCTTAGGGCGCTGAGTCGGCTCCACGGGCCTTTGCGCTGGGCGCCCGTTAGGACTAATCGACGAATTTCAGCCCTCGGTAGAGTTGCCTGAGAGACAGGCACGCGGCCTGCATCGGCAAAGAATCGCGGTGGGTAACCTGCCGGGCGCGGAAAACCGGGATTAATCAATCCTTGATCAGTGCCGCCCTAGCATGCTGAGATTGCCCTTCGGGCAGCTTTTCCTCGAAGGAGGGGGCTCACACTTGCGAGGCGGGAAAGAGGGCCGATGGCGCCGAGGCGGAGTTCCGCCCGTGGCCCGTGGCCCGTGGCCCGTGAGTGGCCGATAAGGACTGGATAAACGAATGAGCAAGGTGAGCGGAACCGATTCGAAAAACACCCTCTACTGCTCTTTCTGCGGCAAGAGCCAGCACGAGGTGCGCAAGCTCATTGCCGGGCCGACGGTGTTCATCTGCGATGAATGCGTCGAGCTCTGCATGGACATCATCCGCGAGGAGAACAAGAGCTCGCTGGTGAAGTCCCGCGACGGCGTGCCGACCCCGATGGAGATCTGCGCCGTCCTCGACGATTACGTGATCGGACAGGATTACGCCAAGCGCGTGCTCTCGGTTGCCGTGCACAACCACTA
>DFXC01000203.1:253-11716 GCA_002383105.1 Hyphomicrobiaceae bacterium UBA4118 | reverse complement strand
GGAGGGGGCTGATGACGAAGGTCGTCGATGCAGCGCCGGCGAGGCCCAATCAACCCGCCGGCGGGCTCATGGGCATACTTGCCAGATGCGCCGTCCTAGCTCTCGTCTTTATGATTCTCGGTGTGCCGGTAACCGACGTTTGGCGCTTCCTGCTGCTGACGGTCGCGGTGATGGCGCTGTGCTTTGGCGGCGTGCGTTTTGAAGGCCGACGCTGGGTGGTCGCATTGGCCTCGGTTGTCGCTGTCGCCGCGTTGAACTGGCTTTTGCCAAGTCCCCACATCGAAGAGGGTCACAATGTCTACATCCCCGTGGGCACGAGCCTTGACGTATTCAACACGGAGCTTCCCCCTGACGCCCAGCGCAAAATGCAGCAGATCTTCGATGAGAGCTATATCAACGACCCAAAAAATCTCCCGGGGTCGCCAGATTGGTGGAAGTCTCCGGTCTTCGCGCAGCAGCCGTCGCGTTTTGTGGACCACGCATTTTCCACCTCATCAGATGCACTTTGGCAGCAGCCGAAATATTCCCGGACGGCAGACGCCATCGACTTTACGTCCCAGGAGCAAGCCCGGATTGGTGCCATCAATCGAATCGCCTACAACTTCTACCGGCGCTCTGACAAAAAGAACCATCAGTCTGCCTCCGGATTCGCTACCGACGCTCGGATCGACCGCAGCTCGATGCCGTTTTTTGTGATGCTCGAGCTCAACGGCGCACTCGCCGGTGGGGAAATTTGTTGGCGCGGTCAAACTCTCTGGGAAGAGCCGGATGGGCAATTTTCCCTGGTCGATCATGCTGACCGGGCCTGCCGAGCGATTACCGAGCAGGATCAAGGCAAGCGCGTATTTGCCCTCGCCATCGCCCCGGACAAGCCTCTCAGCTTTACTGTCTACCCGAACCTGCCGCATCGGGCGACCCTCTGGGCAAAGATCGCAGCCCGTGTGCTCGGCGTCTTCATCGTTCTGGCTGCTCTGGTCAGAATAGAAACAATCAGTCAATTACTCCTTCCAATTGGGGCTGTCGTCTCTACGCTATTGACGATACTCATTATATCGCCCGATTTTTTGCTGGGATTCCATACCTACTTGGGCGGAAACGATGGACTAACCCATGAATCTCTCGGTTTTTCCATATCGCAGGCCCTCGCTCTCGGTCACTTTAAGGAAGCCTTCCGGGGCGGGGAGAACGTATTTTATTTCATGCCTGGCCTTCGTTATTTGAAGGCGATTGAGGACATGCTATTTGGCGATACTAATTTCGGCATGATACTTTGTACTGGGTTCATTCCGATCTTTCTGTATTTCATTATTAGCAGGTTGTTTCCACTGCGCTGGAGCGTGTGTTTGATCCTGATCTTTATGTTCATACCGATATTCGAGCGGTTCGGATTTGCGCAGTTCTTATACGCGCGGGAAATGATCAAGGGCTTTCCCGAGCCAGTAGGTTACGGGGCTTTCCTTGGCGCTCTGGCCCTCATTGCGTGGTCCGTGCCGATGCCGAACGCGGCCCCTCCCCGCTCTCCGATGCCGAGCGGCTGGATCGGGCTTGCGCTCGCGCTGAGCGTCGCGATGCGACCCAATCTGGCAGTGGCAGCGGCGCTTCTGCTCGTTATGGTCGGAGCTTGGCTGCTGCTTGAACGGCGATGGAAAGAATTCGTTGTGCTCGGGCTCGGCTTTTCCCCAATTCTTCTGATCGCGTTGCACAATTTGTATTTTGGCGGAAAATTTGTGCTCCTCACCTCGTCCGCACTGATTTCAGCCACGTTTATCACGCCCCCGTCGGTTTACTTATCGGCCTTTGGACAATTACTGCATCTTAATTTCGGCGGGGAGGGCCTCGCCCTGGTGCGACGGCACCTGAATAATTGGAATCACTTGGCCGACTTCTATCGGCTCATTGCACTTTTTGCCGCGCTCTGGGTGATGCTCGCTCGGACCTACCCTTTGCCCCTCAGGGGTCTCGCAGCCGTCGCTCTGTCAATGCAGGTAGTGCTGCTCTTTTACCTGCCGACCGGCAGGTATGCCTATCTTGCCTGGCTCCTCGTCTTCCTCGTTTTCCTGGTGGCGTTTCGCGAGGGTTTTTTGCCGTGGCTATCGCAAAGTTATCCCGGGAGCTTGCGCAGGCTGGCTCGCTTGCCTGGCCTGCGCCAAATGGGCGGCGTTCTCGGCTCATCACGATGGTCTCATGCTCACCAGCTTAGCCAGGTGACGCCGCCAATGGGATTCATCACAGGGCTTAAGACGGTGTGCCGTCCGCTGGTGAGTCCCCTCGGTCAGGTCCTGCAATTGTTTCCGCGCGGCAGTCGCGTGTTCGATGTTGACTGCGGATCCGGGGGGCTGCTTCATTTGGCGCTGAACGACGCAGGTGTCTCCCATGCCGCGGGCTACGATGTCTCCAGCAAAGCCGTGGGAGCGGCCCAGACCCTCCCGTGGAGATCGGAGCGGCTTCACGTTGTGCATCGAATGCCCGGTGAGGGTGTTCCCGACCTCTCCGGCGCGGATTATGTCACACTCTGCGACGTGCTTCATCACGTCCCTCCCGAAGCCAAGGCATCCTTTTTGAAGGACATCACTGAGAAGATGCGTCCGGGAGCCGTCTTGGTCTTGGTCGATATCGATGCTAGCCGGCGTGGCGGATCTTGGATGAACCAACTGCATGATCTCATCGTCAGCCAGGAGTGGGTCGTCCCCGTGGCGGCTCACGTCGCACGATCGATGCTGCAGCAGGCGGGAATGGTCATCCGCGAGGAGTCGTTCGTGAGATCCCTTTGGTATCCCCACTATCTCATTCTCGCCGAGAAACCTTCGGTCCCCAGCGCGACGCCGGCCAAACCCCTCGCCCCCATGTCGGCCGCACCGGGTTAAGGTCTAGCGGCGGGCGGCGAAGAAGGCTTTGAGCAGCGCGGAAGCGCGTGCCTCGCCGATGCCGCCGATCACTTCGGGTGCGTGATGGCAGGTGGGCTGCTGGAAGAAGCGCGGCCCGTGCTCGACGGCGCCGCCTTTCGGGTCGGGCGCGCCGAAATAAAGCCGCCTGACGCGGGCGAAGGAGATTGCCGCCGCGCACATGGCGCACGGCTCGAGCGTGACATAGAGGTCGCAATCGACGAGGCGCTCGCTGCCAAGCTCGGCGCAAGCCTGCCGGATTGCGAGCAGCTCGGCGTGCGCCGTGGGATCGCGCAGGGCGAGCGTGCGGTTGCCGGCGCGTGACAGAACTGCGCCGGAAGGGCTCACGATCACCGCGCCGATCGGCACCTCGCCGAGGTCCCGCGCCTCTTCCGCCTCTTCAAGGGCGAGATCCATCGGGCACTTGCTTGGCTTCGCCACATCTGCAAGCTTCGCTTTCACCATGAGCGGCAAAGTGGGCGGTAAGGGCAAGGGGGGTCAAGGGCCGCGAAAGGGCAAGGCAAACGCGCCCGGGCCAAAGGCGCCCGCGCCAAGGCCGTCAGCGCCAAGGATGCCAGCGCCAAGGCCACAAGTGGCGAAGCCGCAAGAGCCCATGCGTATCGCCAAGGCGATCGCCCATGCCGGGCTTTGCTCCCGCCGCGACGCCGAGAGGTGGATCGAGGCAGGCCGTGTCGCCGTCAACGGCAAGGTGCTGACCAGCCCCGCCCACGTGGTTGGTCCAGGCGACAAGATCGCGGTCGACGGCAAGGCCCTGCCCCAAGCGCAGGCCCTGCGGGTCTGGCGCTATCACAAGCCGAAAGGCCTCGTCACCAGCCACAAGGATCCGCAAGGGCGGAAGACCGTGTTCGAGGCGCTGCCGCCTGAGCTGCCGCGGGTCGTCTCGGTGGGGCGGCTCGACCTCAACACAGAGGGACTGCTTCTCCTCACCACCGACGGCGCGCTGGCGCGGCATCTGGAGCTCCCGAGCACGGGCTGGCTCAGGCGCTACCGCGTGCGCGCCCATGGCCGCGTGACCCAAGAGGCGCTCGATGGGTTGCGCGACGGCGTAACTATCGACGGCGTCCATTACGGGCCGGTGGAGGCGCGAATGGACCGCGAGCAGGGCGCCAATCTCTGGCTGACGCTTGGCTTGCGCGAAGGCAAGAACCGCGAGGTGAAGCGCTTGGCCGAGCATCTCGGGCTCGTCGTCAACCGTCTGATCCGCGTCTCCTTCGGGCCGTTCGCTCTCGGCGATCTGGCGGTGGGCGCGGTCGAGGAGGTGAAGCCCAAGGTGCTCGTCGATCAGCTTGGGGCAAAGCTCGCCGGAGAGTTCGGTCTCCGCCGCGGGCAGCTCGACCGGCAGGCGACCCACCGAAGATGAGCGCTCGTCCATGCGCATAGTGGCGGGCAAGTTCAGGGGCGCGAGGATCGAGGCGCCGAAGGGACTGGTGACGCGCCCGACCTCCGACCGCGTGCGCCAGGCTCTGTTCAACCTGCTTGAGCACGGGAGCCCGCGTTTCGAGTTCGATGGCGCCCGCGTGCTCGACCTGTTCGCAGGCTCCGGCGCGCTCGGGCTCGAGGCCCTGTCACGCGGGGCGCGCTATGCTGTGTTCGTTGAGGACGACGCCGCGGCGCGGGGCGCCATCCGCCGCAATGTCGAGGCCTTGTGGCTCACCGGCGTCACCAAGATCTGGCGGCGCGACGCGACCAAGCTCGGCCCGGCCGGCACGCTTCTCCCCTTCGCTCTCATCTTCTGCGATCCGCCCTATGGTCGAGGTCTCGGGGAACAGGCGCTCGCGTCCGCGGTTGACGGGGGGTGGGCTGATAAAGGCGCCGTCGCCGTGCTGGAAGAGCGCGCCGATACCGAGATCGTCTGGCCCGTGCCGTTCGTAGAGATCGACCGGCGCCGCTATGGGGAAACCCAGATCGCCATCGCAGGGGCCGGAGTTTAAAGAGGAATTCGACCTTAACCCGGCGATCCCCGGGTTGTGCTTAAATGCTGCCGCCGTCCAGGGAAGTGCCATGACCGTAAGAGCCCTGCTCTTTGCCCCGTTGCTCATGGCGGTGCTTGCTTCGGGGGCGCAACAGGTCGGCTTCACATCGGGGGTGTGGACGGGCGACGCCAACTATGACGGGGACGGCAAGTTCCGCGACTGCACCATGACGGCGCAGTCGGAGAACGGCGTGCTGCTCGGCTTCGTCATCAGCAAGGATTTCGATTGGGGCCTGGTGCTCGCCGACGATAGTCTCGATTTTGAGCTGGGGACGACCGAGGCGGTTTTGCTCCGCATCGATGCGCGAGCCCCGATCCCGGCCGTCGCCAAGGTGGTCGACGTGCACGGCATCGTCATCCCACTCGAGAACTCGGACCCCGTACTCGACGCGCTCCGCCAGGGCAAGGTGCTCACCATCACCGCCGAGAGCGCCAAGGTCAGCTTCAAATTGACCGGCACCAAAGACGCGATCGCGGCCCTTGCCGCTTGCGTCACCGAGCATCGGGAAACGGAGAAGGTGGAGCTGCTCAACGGCGGGAGAACAGCTTCTCGATATCGGCGAGCTTGAGCTCGATATAGGTAGGGCGGCCGTGGTTGCACTGGCCGGTGAAGGACGTCCGCTCCATGTCGCGCAACAGCGCGTTCATCTCTTCGGGCGTGAGCCTGCGCCCTGCGCGCACGCTGCCGTGGCAGGCCATGGTGGAGAGCGCCTGATCGAGCCGGCCGGCAAGAAGGCGGCTGCCATCACCCTCCTCCTCCGCGGCGAGCGCATCGGCAAGGTCGGCAAGCAGGCCCTCGGTGTTGCAGGTGCCGAGCAGAGAGGGCACCTCGCGCACGAGCACGGCAGAAGCGCCGAAAGGCTCGACCACGAGACCGAGGCGCTCAAGCTCCGGCGCGGCAGCGCAAAGGCTCGCAGCCGCTTCGCCGTCAAGCTCAACCACCTCGGGGATGAGGAGGAGCTGCCGGGAGATGCCGCCATTTGCAAAGGCGCGCTTCAGCCGTTCATAGACGAGGCGCTCGTGGGCCGCGTGCTGGTCGACGATGACCAGGGCGTCTTCCGTCTCGGCGATGATGAAGGTGTCCTGAACTTGCGCACGCGCCGCGCCGAGCGGGTAGCTCCCCTCCAGCGCATCGCCGTGCGCCACCGTCCCGCGCGTGTCGCCACTCGGCTCGGCCAGTGGGTGAAGCGGCGCCTGGCCCCGATCGGCAAAGCCGAACGACCGCGCTCCCCCGCCGGACGACGGGGCGTATTGAGGGTTGTAGCCCTGAGGCGCCATGTAGCCCTGAGGCGCCATGGGGCCATCGGAAGGCCGCACCATACGCGCAAGCGCTGCCTGCGAGAGGGAGGCGGTGGCACGGTGGCCGGCGGCGCCGAGCGCATCCCTGAGCGCGCCGATCAAGAGCGAGCGGACGGCGTTGGCGTCACGGAACCTGAGCTCGGTCTTGGCGGGATGGACGTTCACGTCGACCTCTTGCGGCGGCACCGTCAAGAAGAGAGCGAGCATGGGATAGCGGCCGTGTGGCACGAGGTCGCCATAGGCGGCGCGCACGGTGCCCGCAAGCAGCTTGTCGCGCACAGGACGGCCATTGACGATGAGAAAGAGCTGGAGACCGTTCGGCCGATGCAGCGTCGGGAGCCCGGCGAAGCCCTGAACTTCCATCTCGCCGCGCGAGGCGCGCACGGGTAGCGCATCCTTGACGAAATCCTCGCCGAAAATGCGCCCAAGACGCGCCAGCGCATGATCGATCAGCCCGGGCGGGCAGGCCTCGAGCCGCAACGTGGTACGCTCACCGTTGGCGAGGCTAAAGGCGATCTCCGGCTGGGCGAGCGCCAGACGCTTCACGATGTCGGCGATCGCGGCCGTCTCGACGCGCTCGGACTTCATGAATTTCAGCCGCGCCGGCGTCGCATAGAAGAGGTCGCGCACCTCGACCCGTGTACCGGCGGCAAGAGCGGCAGGCTTGAGGGGGGACTTCCGCCCGCCATCGACGGCGATCTCGTAAGCCTCGGCGGCGCCAAGCGCGCGGCTTTGGATCGAGAGCCTGGCGACGGCGCCAATCGAGGGCAGCGCCTCGCCGCGGAAGCCGAGCGTCAGGATGCTCGACAGATCGTCGTTGTCGAGTTTCGAGGTGGCGTGGCGCTCGATCGCCAAAGCGAGATCGGACGCGCCCATGCCGACGCCGTCGTCGGCGACGCAGATGAGTCCGAGCCCACCGGCGCTCGCAACGATATCGATGCGGCGCGCGCCGGCGTCGATCGCGTTCTCGATCAGCTCCTTGACGACGCTGGCAGGCCGCTCGACGACCTCACCGGCCGCGATGCGGTTGACGAGGTTCGGCGGCAGCTGACGTATGGCCATCGCTTGCCCCAGTCTGCTCGCCGGAGAGATACCGGCGGGTCAGCACTTTACCCGATTCTACCGCCGGCTGGTCGAATGGGTCGACGCCTAAGAGATGCCCCGCCAGAATGGTCTCAAGCATGAAATGCATCATCAGCGCGCCAAGAGCCCGCTCATCGAGCGTGTCGAGGTCGATGGTGCGGACCGGCCGGCCGGCGGCAATCAGCGCCTCGGGAATAGCGCGTTGCTGGGCTGCCACGAGGTCTCCGGCGGTATGGCTCGCGAGATACTCGGCACCCGCGACCTTGGCGAGATCGGGCGCGATACGAGGGCCTCGGCCTGCGCAGTTCTCCCGGATGACGGTGATGAGATGCTGCGGCGCGCCGTCGAGATAGAGCTGAAGCTGGCTGTGCTGGTCCACGGGGCCGAGGGCCGCGACCGGGGTTGTGCCCTCGCCCTTCTTGCCGAGGCTCTCGCCCCAGAGCTGCGCATACCAGGCGGCGAAACGGGAGAGGCGATCGCTATAAGGGAGCATCACCGTGACGCGGACGCCGCACTCCTTGGCAAGGCCAATAGCGACAGTGGCGCCGATGGCTGGAGCGAAATCGCCGGAATTGCGGGCCTTGAGCATGGCCTCGACCACGCCCTGGGCGCCCTCGCGCAGTGCCTCGACATCGAGGCCGCGGGCGAGCGCCGGGAGGAGTCCGACATTGGTGAGGCCGGAGAAGCGGCCGCCAATGCCAGGATCGTGGTCGAGCACGGGAATGGAAAACGCCTGGCACAGCGCGCGGAGGCCGTTGCTCACGGCCGGCGCCTTGGGCTCGGTAAGCGCAAGGAACAGCTCGGGAACACGGTCGGCTAGCCCCTCTTTCCGCACGGCCTCGATGGCGGCGATGATCTGCACCAGCGTCTCGGGCGTGTTGCCGGACTTCGAGATCACCACGAAGCGCGTGGTCTTGATGTCTAGGCTCGCCAGCGCAAGGTCGAGCGTGCGGGCGTCGAGATTGTCGTAGAAGCGGGTGCGTGGGTGCGCCTCGCTGCCATGCTTGTCGTCGCCGGGGATGGCCCAGCCGCCTGCTTGCGCTAGCGTCTGGCCGCCGAGGCTCGATCCTCCGGTGCCGAAAAAGACGAGGGTGCGAGCGCCTTTGGTGAGCCGAGCCAGGGCGTCACGGGCCGGCCCGATGTCGTCCCGCCATCCTGGCACGCGCAACAGGGGAAGCGTTCCCTTGGCGTAGGCCTCGCGCAGAGAGTCGAGCCGGGGCTCGAGCGCCTCAAGATATTTGCCGAAAGACGCGGCGCTCAGCCCCAAGCTGCCGATCGTCGTATCGAAGCAGCCTTGCACGGATTGCGACAGTGGCATGGACCGATCTCCGCGCCCGGAACGTCAATTGCGGGCGACAGCGCTTTTTTTGAGCATGATCCTATCGGAAAACCGGTTCCCACGTTTCCGGATCAGGCTCTAGCCCGGGCCTTCCTTGGACTTCGCCGCCACCGGCTTGCCGACGATGGTGGTGATGAGGCGGTCGGCCTCGAATAGGCGCTTGGCCACGCGGCTGATATCGGCAAGGGTCACCGCTTCAATCAGCGGGTTCCGCCGGTTCACATAATCAATGCCGAGATCCTCGATTTGGATCCACAGGAGTTGGCTGGCGATGCTCGAGGAGGACTCGAAGCGGAGCGCATAGGCCCCGGTGAGATAGCTCTTGGCGCTTTCGAGCTCCTCGGCGGTCGGGCCGTTCTCGGCAAGCCGTCGGAGCTCGGCTTCGATCACGTCAAGCGACTGGCCGACCGCTTCGTTCTTGGTCGCCACGCTGCCGACGAAGACCGCGCCGTGCTCGTAAGGATAGAGGTTGGAGTAGACCGAGTAGGCGAGCCCGCGCTTCTCGCGCACCTCCTCCATCAGCCGCGAAGAGAAGCCGCCCCCGCCGATGATATAGTTGAGCACATAGGCTGGGATGAAGTCCTGGTCCTTCCGCGCAATGCCGCGATGGCCGAACTGCGCCACCGATTGCGGCACGTCCATCTCGATGATCTCACGCGTCGGCCCGAGTGGTGGATTGGCGTCGGCCACCGGCGCGAGCTCGGAATGGAGCGGCAGATCGCCGAAGACCTGGTCGAGCGCGCGCCCAAGCGTCTCGGCGTCGATGTCGCCGACCACCGAGATCACCAGCTTGTCGCGGGCGAAGACGCGGCTCACGTAGTTCTTGAGGTCAGCGCTGGAGATGGCGGCGATCGAGGCCATGGTGCCCTTGATGGGGCGCCCATAAGGATGGTTCTGAAAGGCCAGCCGGTCCCAAGCGAGCGAGGCCACCGTCTCGGGGTCGTTCTCGTCGAATTTCAGGCCTGCCAGGATCTGGGCGCGCACGCGCTCGACCGCATCCTCATCGAAACGGGGCTTGGTCAGCGCCAGCCGCGCCAGGCCGAACACCTCGTCCTTGTTGGCGGTGAGCGTCTGGAGATTGCCGAGCATGACGTCGCGCCCGGCGTCGAAGTCCATGCGCATGGCGAGGCTTTGGGCACGCTCCTGGAAGCCTATGGAATCGAGATCGCCGGCGCCCTCGTCCATCATGGCCGAGACGAAATAGGCGAGGCCTTCTCTGTCCTTGTCGTCCTGGGAGGCGCCGCCGCGGAAGGCGAAGCGGATGGCAATCAGAGGGTTGTCATGACTCTCGACCAGCCAGGCCTCGATGCCGCCGGGGCTCGTGACGCGCTCGATCTTCATGCCGCTAGCCTGGGGCGCCGGAGCGGCGGTGAGGATGAGCGCCGCCGCCGCCAGCCCCGAGCCGTGCCACAACACCGAGGGCGGGAGCCAGGAGCGAAGCGTCATGGCGGCTAGGACTTGCCTTTACCTGGCGCATGGGCCGGCTTCTCACCAATGCTGCTGGTAATTTCAGGGGACGGCAGCAGATAGCCGGTGACCGAGTTCTTGTCGATCAGATATTTCCGCGCGACATTGCGTATGTCCTCGACGGTCACCTTCTTGAGCCGCTCGGGCCAGTCCTCGACGTCCTCGACGCTCATGCCGGTGGCGAGACGCCAGCCATATTGGCGGGCCATGCGCGACTGGCTGTCGGAGGTGTAGACGAACTCGGCGATATAGGAGGCGCGCGCGCGGTCGAGCTCCGCTTGGGTGACGCCGTTCTCGCGCAGATTTTCGATCACCCCGTCGATCGCCTTCTCGAGCGCCTCGGCAGAGACCTTCTCGGCGGCAATAGCGTAGAAGCCGAGCCTGCCGGAATCGAGGCCCGAATCGGAGTACCAGCCGCCGGCGCTCGCCGCCGTCTTGTCCTCGATCACGAGCCGCTTATAGAGCTTGCTGATGGAGCCCGAGGCTGCGACCCGCATCAGGAGGTCGAGGGCCTCGGCCTCGCCGGGCGCCGCCGAAGCATAGCTCGGGACGAGGTAGAAACGCTGCACCGTGGTGCGCCCGGCGCGCGGGTCCTCGAGCGTCACCTTCACCGGGGCGAAATGCTCGGGCTCCTGCGGCCGCACCCGGCCGTTCAGCGAGGCGTTCGGCTTGATCTTGCCGAAGTTCTCTTCGGCGAGCGTCTTGACCCCGTCCGGCTCGACGTCGCCGGCGACGATCAGGACGGCATTGTTCGGCGCGTAGAAGCGCTTGTAGTAGGAGAGCGCATCCTCGCGGTTGAGCGCCTTGATTTCGTGCTCCCAGCCGATGATGGGGATGCCGTAGGGGTGGTTCTCATAGAGCGCGGCCATCATCTGCTCCTGCAGAATGCTGCCGGGATCGTTGTCGACGCGAGAGCGGCGCTCTTCGAGGATGACATCCCGCTCGGTCGCCACGTCCTCCTCGGTTAGGCGCAGATTGACCATGCGGTCGGCCTCCATGGACATCACGAGAGGGAGGCGGTCCTTGGCCACGCGCTGGAAATAGGCGGTGACGTCGTGATTGGTGAAGGCGTTGTCCTCGCCGCCGTTCTTGGCGACGATCTTGGAAAACTGGCCGCTCGGGATCTTGTCCGTGCCCTTGAACATCAGATGCTCGAGGAAATGGGCGATGCCGGAGACGCCCGGCGGCTCGTCGGCGCCGCCCACCTTGTACCAGATCATCTGGGTCACGACCGGAGCGCGATGGTCCGGGATGACCACGACCGTGAGGCCATTGGCAAGCTTGAATTCGCTGACCTGCTCTGACGCATAGGCCCCGTCCACCGCAATGGCGACGGCAAGCGAAGCCAGGCTGAAGGAAGCCAAGACAAGGCCCGCCCTTGGATCTGTCTCTTATACACA
>DFXC01000203.1:0-156 GCA_002383105.1 Hyphomicrobiaceae bacterium UBA4118 | reverse complement strand
AAGACAAGGCCCGCCCTTGGATCGAGCACGGCGAGAAGCTGATCGAACATCCACATCACCATAAAGCGGGGCCGGGAGTGAGACACGGGCCATGCCCAGCAAAGATCGTGCCGAAGACTCCGCCGGGCCTCATTGCCTCATTTCAGGACTCAGGCC
>DFXC01000071.1 GCA_002383105.1 Hyphomicrobiaceae bacterium UBA4118 | reverse complement strand
TGAAAGGCTGAACAGACCCCAACCGCTCGTCCCCGCGAAAGCGGGGACCCAGTCTGGATTCCCGCTTGCGCGGGAATGACGAAAGTGGTGTCGTAGTGCGTTGTAACACCTCATGTTATTTATCGGTCAGCCTCTTTGGAGGGCCATCATCTCGCTGTTGGGCCGGCGGTGCAATCAGAATCTGGAGGCTTCTGTGAGGTCGCGCAGCACGGAAGGCGGCGCGTAGTCAGAAGCGCGACCTCATTGAAGCCGGATTGAGCGAACCCGCGGGGTGGTCGGCCAGCTATGGGGATTGTGGCTGCGCCGCTTGATCCGGGACGGTGATCTCAAGGAGCGGCCCGGTGCTCGGGGCGGGACGATCGAGAGCGGTCATGTTCGGCGGCGGGCGCTGATGCGGAGCGACGGCGGCTGAACTGGTCCTGGGGGCCGCCGTGCCGGCGTCGTACCCGCCCGGCGACGTGGTGGTGGACACAATGATTCTGGCCCGAGCGCATGGCGGTCGGGTTGGCAGTCCGGCGCTCTCGGAGGCCGACGTGTCACGAGCTGTCGCGCCAGAAGGCAGGTCGAGGCGGCACTGGGCGCGGCAGGGTAGCGAGCGTGATCATCGCGCCGCCGCAGCAAGGGCAGCGATCGAGCGGTAGCGTCGAGACCGCCTCGTCGGCAGGAGTGATCATCGGCGCCGGGGCCGGAACGTCGAGCAGCTTGCAGCACAATGCCAGCTTCGCCACCCGATGGCCGTTGGCGAGGAAACCGTAATGGCGGATGCGATGAAAGCCGTCCGGTAGGGTGTGGAGCAGAAAGCGTCGGATGAACTCATTGGCACGAACGGTGAGAAGCTTCGACTTGCCGTGGTGGCGATAATCCTTCCAACGGAAGGCGACGTCGGTGTCGGTCATGCTGACCAGGCGGGAGTTCGCGATGGCGACCCGATGCGTGTAGCGGCCGAGATAGGCCAACACCTGGGCGGGTCCACCGAAGGGCGGCTTGGCGTAGACCACCCATTCGACGCGGCGCAGTTCGCGGAGCCGGCGGGTGAAGGCGGTGGGTTCTGCGAGGCCGGCGAGATCACCGAAGAAGCCCAAATCACCGGCCTCGAACGCGGCGCGCAGCTCGTCGAGGAACAGTCGGCGGAAGAGGCGGCCGAGCACACGGACCGGCAGGAAGAAGCCGGGCCGGCAGGCAACCCAGCGCGTGCCATCCGGCGATGGCCCGCCACCCGGCACGACGCAATGGACGTGCGGATGGTGGTGCAGGTTCTGGCCCCAGGTGTGGAGCACGGCGACGAGGCCGATCTCGGCGCCAAGATGTTTCGGATCGGCGGCGATGGTCCGGAGCGTCTCGGCCGCCGTCCTGAACAGGATGGCGTAGACCGTCTCCTTGTTCTGGAACGCGATCTCGGCCACCGCCGCCGGCAGCGTGAACACGACGTGGAAATACGGTACTGGCAGCAGCTCGGCCTGACGGGCCGCCAGCCAGTCCGCGCGGGCCTGCCCTTGACACTTCGGGCAGTGGCGGTTGCGGCAGGAATTGTACGCGCAGCGGACGAGCCCGCAATCCGAGCAAACCTCGGTGTGGCCACCGAGCTCCGCCGTCCGGCACAGCTCGATGGCGCTCATCACCCGGCGCTCGACGCGGCCGAGATGCCCATCGTGCGCCCGGCGATAGGCGTCGCCGTGGCGGCGGAAGATATCCGCCACTTCCAGACCGACCGACATCGTGCCGCCGGATCAGGCGGGCGGCACCACCTCCAGCGTCAGCCGGTCGAGCGGGCTCGCCGTCCGCCGGATCAATCCGTTCGAGACCTGCGTGTAGCGCGCCGTGCTCGACAGGTTGGCGTGACCCAGCGGCCACGCGCCATAATGCGCTCCTTCTATGTCATTGAAACTTCAAGCTCTGCTGGGTGGGATCCGATGTTAGCGGGCGCTGTGAGGCGTCCTGCTCTCGATAGGCCGCCATGTCCTCGGCCTTGATCACCCAGGGCGCGCCCCGGCAAATCTGGTGCCCCTTGATGATGCCCGGGCGGATCATGCGCAACGCCGTCATGACGCTCACACCCATGATTTGCGCCGCCGCCTCAAGCGTTATCTCGCCCCGCTCGGCCCACTCGCCCTCGCGATAGACGGCAATGCCGTGGTGGCTGCGGAACGAGCAGACCCGCGCCTTGGTCCAGCCGTTGCCGCGCCCGGTTGGCTTGCCCGCGCGATTGAGGAGCCGCGCGATTTGCTGGTCGGGCATCAGGCGCGCCAACTCGCGGATCAGCGACAACGTATCCTCGGGCACCGTCCAGCGATGTTTGCCCACCCCATTCATCTTCAGCTTCAGCGCGGTGTGGTCACCACCCTGCCAATGCAGGACCATGTCGATGAAGCCACCGTCGATTCGCACGACGATCTCGTGCAGCGCCGTGCGCAAGATCCGCTTGCGTGTCGCTGCTGTCGCAGCCGGGTGCGACCAGGCAAGCTCGAGATCGGCGCCGAGCTGCATCAAGAGCAGCCGCTCCTTCTCGCCCAGGGGCGCCGGCTTCCTCGC
>DFXC01000108.1 GCA_002383105.1 Hyphomicrobiaceae bacterium UBA4118 | reverse complement strand
CGGCCAGGGCCTCCCGCAAGACCGCGGCAGCCTATGCGCGCAAGGCCGACGCGGCGCAGGCCGCAGGCGCAAAGAAGCAATTTATGGCGCAAGCCGAGCTTGCATCGGCCGAAGCCTATTTCTATGAAGGGCAGCTCAGGCTTGCCAAGGAGCAAGCCAAGCGTGCCAAAGCCGGATTCGTGGACGGCACGCCGAGCTGGATCAAGGCCGACGATATCCTCGCTTTCGAAGTACCGAGCACCAACTGATTTCAGCCCCCGGAGATCCCCGCATGAACCTCAAGACTGGCCTCGCCACCGCCCTGGTGGCCGCCGTCGTGGCCGCCCTCGTGACCGCAGCCACCATCGTCCTCGTTTGGCGCCTGGCACCCGGGGTGGTGAATGTCTCCTCGCTCGATGAGAAGAAGGTCGTCGACATCGTTCGCGACTATCTCACCAAGAATCCCGAGATTCTGGTGGAGATGACCACCGAGCTCGACAAGCGCCAGGCGGCCGAGCAGGCCGCGCAGCAACAAAAGGTCATCAGCGAGAATGCGGAAGCCCTTTTCCGCTCTCCGCTCGCCAACGTCGCCGGCAATCCCAACGGCGATGTGACCGTGGTCGAGTTCTTCGACTACAATTGCGGCTTCTGCCGCCGGGCGCTGCCGGACGTGGTCAAGCTCGTCGAAGGCGACGACAAGGTGCGGCTCGTGCTCAAGGAGCTGCCGATCTTCGGCGAGGACTCCGAAGCTGCGGCCAAGGTCGCGCTCGCCGCTGCCAAGCAGGGCAAATATTTCGAGATGCATCAGAAGCTGTTCACGGAGCCCGGCAAGGCCGATAAGGAGAAAGCGCTCCGCATCGCGGGCGAGCTTGGGCTCGACACGGCCAAGCTTGAAGAGGACATGAAGGACCCATCCATCCAGAAGTCGCTCGACGAGGCCAAGGATCTCGCTCAGAAGCTCGGCCTCCAGGGCACGCCGCTTTATCTGATCGGCGACCGCGTGGTGCCGGGAGCGCCTGACGACCTCTACGAGCAGTTCACCAAGAACGTCGCCGAAGTTCGCGAGAAGGGCTGCAAGGCCACTTGCTGAGGCCTGAGGGTAAGGGGAACATTCCCTTTATCGGTCCTCGGCGTATTTTGCCGAATGGCGGAAAAGCTGGTAAAGGGGCCCGTTTCGTCTACCGAGGCGAGCGTGCGGGAGTCCCGCGCGGCCCGGCATCATCAGGCGTCCAGCATCCGCCATGGCCAAACCGATCTACGTCTTGAACGGCCCCAATCTCAACCTGCTTGGGTCCCGGGAGCCGGAGGTCTACGGCAAGGAGACGCTCGACGACGTGCGCGCCAGGTGCGAGCGGAGAGCCGCTGCGCTAGGATTTTCGATAGACTTTCGCCAAAGCAACCATGAGGGCGAGCTGGTGGCATGGATCCAGGAAGCGAGGGGTGGCGCGGCGGGGCTGATCGTCAATGCCGGCGCCTTCACTCATACCTCGATCGCCATGCTTGATGCCCTGCTGGCTTGCTCGGTTCCCTCGGTCGAGGTGCATTTGTCGAATATTTTCACCCGCGAGCCGTTCCGCCACCACTCCTATATCTCCAAGGCGGTAAAGGGCGTGATCTGCGGCTTCGGGGCCCAGAGCTACGAGCTTGCGATCGAAGCGCTCGCCGCCAGGCTCGCAACGGCCAAGCCCAGCTGATGGCGGAAGGGAGAGGACGCCGCCGATGACAAAGAAAGAGGGGACCTTCGACAAGGACCTCGTTCGCGAGCTCGCGGCGCTCCTCGAGGAGACCGGCCTCACCGAGATCGAGATCGAGCTCGAGGGGAAACGGGTCAGGGTCGCGCGCGGGGTCAATCTCATGACCACCCTCACCACCGACGGGGGCCAGCCTGAGCCCAGAGACAACACGCGAGCGGCAACGAACACGCGAGGGACAGCGCGCCCGGAGGAGTTCGTCGTTCATCCCGGCACCGTCACCTCGCCGATGGTCGGCACCGCCTATCGCTCGCCCGAGCCGGGCTCCCCGCCCTTCGTCGAGATCGGCGCGCGCGTGACCGCCGGGCAGACGCTCGTCATCATCGAAGCCATGAAGACCATGAACCAGATCCCCTCCCCCCGCGCCGGCACCGTCATTGCCATCCTCGTCGAGGACGGCCAGCCGGTCGAGTATGGCGAGCCGTTGGCGGTGATCGAGCAGCGCTAGCCTCACAATGTTCGACAAGATCCTGATCGCCAACCGGGGAGAGATCGCGCTCCGCGTCGAACGCGCCTGCAAGGAGCTCGGCGTGGCGACCGTCGCGGTCCATTCCACCGCCGACGCCGATGCCATGCATGTGCGCCTTGCCGACGAAAGCGTGTGCATCGGCGCGCCCCCGGCCAAGGACAGCTATCTCAACATCCCGGCCATCGTCGCGGCCTGCGAGATCACCGGCGCCGACGCGGTGCATCCGGGCTACGGCTTCCTCGCCGAGAATGCCCGCTTCGCCGAGATCCTCGAGGAGCACGCCATCACCTTCATCGGCCCGAGCGCCGAGCATGTCAGGCTGATGGGGGACAAGATCCAGGCGAAGGAGACCGCCCGCTCGCTCGGCATCCCGGTGGTGCCGGGCTCAGGTCCGGTCGGCGATTTCGAGGAGGCAAGAGCGCTCGCCAACGACATCGGCTATCCGGTGCTGGTCAAGGCGGCGGCCGGCGGCGGCGGGCGCGGCATGAAGCTTGCGCTGTTCGAGAACGAGCTTGAGCCGGCGCTGGCCACCGCGCGCAACGAGGCGCGCGCCGCCTTCGGCGACGGCACCGTGTATCTCGAGAAATATCTCGCGCATCCCCGGCACATCGAGGTGCAGGTGCTGGCCGACGGCCAGGGCAATGCCATCCATCTCGGCGAGCGCGATTGCTCGCTGCAACGGCGCCACCAGAAGCTGTGGGAGGAGGCCCCTTCCCCGGCGCTCAATGCAAGCGAGCGCGTCCGCATCGGCGAGACAGTAGCAGAGGCCATGCGGGCGCTCAGCTATCGCGGCGTCGGCACGGTCGAGTTCCTCTATGAGGGCGGCGAGTTCTACTTCATCGAGATGAACACGCGGCTCCAGGTGGAGCACACCATCACCGAGATGATCACCGGGCTCGACCTCGTCATCGAGCAGATCAGGATCGCGGCGGGGGCGCCCTTGTCGCTCCGCCAGGAGGACGTGCGCTTCGACGGCCACGCCATCGAATGCCGCATCAATGCCGAGAATCCGCACACCTTCAGGCCCTCGCCGGGGACGATCACTCATTTCCACCCGCCCGGGGGCCTCGGCGTCAGGGTCGATTCAGGAGCTTACGCCGGCTACACCATTCCGCCCTATTATGACAGTCTGATCGGCAAGCTCATCGTGCACGCCCGCACCCGCAACGAATGCCTGATGCGGCTCAAGCGGGCGCTTGGAGAGTTCGTCGTCGATGGCATCGAGACCACCATCCCTCTCTTCACATCGCTCATCTCAGAGCCGGACATCGTCGACGGCAACTACGATATCCACTGGCTCGAGAACCATCTCGCCAAGCTAGGAGCCCGCGGATAGAGCTCATGACCTCCATCGACGACGTCATGATCGAGATTACGCCGCAAGTGCTGCTCAAGGCGTATGCCTGCGGCATCTTCCCGATGGCCGAGAGCGCCGAGGACAACGCGCTCTATTGGATCGAGCCGGAGCGGAGAGGCATCCTGCCGCTCGACCACGTGCATGTTCCGAAGAGCCTTGCCCGCACCATCCGCCGCGGCGGGTTCGAGGTGAAGATCGACCGGAACTTCGAGGCGGTCATCGAGGGCTGTGCCGCGCCGCGCTTAGGCCGCCGCTCGACCTGGATCAACGGGCGCATTCGCGGGCTCTATCGCGAGCTATTCGCGCTCGGCCATTGCCATACGGTTGAGGTCTGGCAAGACGGCGTGCTCACCGGCGGACTTTACGGGGTGCATCTCGGCCGCGCCTTTTTCGGCGAGAGCATGTTCTCCCGTGCCCGCGACGCGAGCAAGATCGCGCTCGTTTATCTCGTCGCCAGGCTCAAATATGGGGGCTTCACCCTGCTCGACACCCAGTTCGTCACGGGACACCTGGCCCGCTTCGGGGCCATCGAGGTGAGCCGGGAGGAGTTTCAGCGATTCTTGGAGGCGGCGTTGGCGGGCGGGGGCGCGGGCTTGGCCCATGGAAGCGGCGTGGGAGCTTCGGCAGCCTCAGGCGGACGCGCAGGCGGGGCGGCAGGGGCCGCTTCGGCGGCGGGCGCGGGCGCTGCCTCGGGCGGCGCCGCATTCTCGCTGCTCTCAGAGGGCGTGGCAGCCGCGGGCGTCTTGCAGTTGGTGAGCCAGACGTCGAAGACCGGGTGCTCCACGGCGTGAAGGCCCGGGCTCTCGGCGAACATCCAGCCGGTAAAGATCCGCTGCACCTCGCCCGTGAGCTTCACCTCGTCCACCTCGACGAAGGAGGCGGTGTGGGGAGGCTCGGTCGGCGGGTGCGAGTCACACACCCGCGGTGTCACCTTGAGGGCGCCGAACTCGACCGTCTGATTGATGGGGATCTCAAGGTGCGAGATGCGTCCCGTCACCTTGTCGAGCGCGGCGAACACGGCGATCGGGTTCTTGATCGGGTCGGCGTGGACGAGCCCTGAGGCGAGCCCGCAGGCCGTCGCCAAAGCTATCAAAAAGAGGAGGCGTCCGGTGCGGACCCGGCGGCCCGCGGAAGGTTTACTTCGTCTAATCATGCCGCACACCTTATGAACGGGGTCTCGACTATCGCTCCGGTGCGCTCCTGGTCTTGAGCATGATCTTCTCGGAAAACC
>DFXC01000184.1:8130-10166 GCA_002383105.1 Hyphomicrobiaceae bacterium UBA4118 | reverse complement strand
AACACGACCGAGGCCCCGCAGACTTGTTGAAGCCATCTGGCAGTCTCTATTCCTTCCTGGCCTCCCTCGAGACAAACGTCCATCAAAACGATGTCAGGGTCTTTGCTCATGGCCAGCGAACGGGCTGCTCGGTCACTCGGCGCTAAGCCGCACACCTCGAACCCCAGAGCTGACATGGCATGTTCGAGGTCCAGAGCGATGACGAACTCATCTTCGACGATGAGCGCGCGACGCCGCAAAGGCGCACAACTGGCCATGTATACCAACCTTTCGAGGCTCTTCGACTGTACCGACCTTTCCAGGCTATTCGGTCGCGGACGACGGAGTTGTCGTTTTGCCTGGGGTGCTCTCCGCGCCGACGTCGTGATCATGGCCATTGGCGGGGCCAGAGCCGTTGCTCATTTCGGCCGACCTATCACTGCTGTTTGCAATGACGATGTCGCTGTTGGACAGAGGCGTCTCTCTTACAGTCGGTGTGGTCGCCGGCTTCATGATTCCGAGCAAAACCGCTGCCGCGACAGCAAGCGCAAATCCTGATCGGGTCATTGCTCATCTCCCGTCGTCCCCCGATCCTCAGATAATCAACACCGATTCTCACGGAAGGTTCCTACGAATGCGAACGTTGCGCTGGGAACCCACGTCCGAGACTGTACGTTCGGGAGCCTTGGCATCTCGCTCCAACGTGCGGCCCCTTCTTCATCAGGAACGCGCGCTCTTACATATGCTAAAGAGTGCAACCCTTGACCAACCACGCGGAGGTAAACCCATGCATATCAGTTTGGCAGACGCCGAGAAGGCCATCGCCGCTGCGCGCAAAGAGGCCATCGCCATCAAGACGAAAATGTGCATCGCCGTGGTCGATTCCGGCGCCAATTTGCGGGCGTTCGTGCGCATGGACGATGCCTGGGTGGGATCGATCGATATCGCCATTAAAAAGGCGAAGACCGCCTGCTTCTTCACCATGGGGTCGGGCGAGCTCGGCAAGCTCTCCCAGCCGGGAAAGCCGCTCTATGGCATCGAGCATTCCAATGGCGGGCTGATCACCTTTCCCGGCGGCTTGCCGATCATCCAGAACGGCGAGCTGTTCGGCGCCATCGGCGTTAGCGGCAGCGCAGTCGAGAACGATCACAAAGTCGCCGTGGCGGGTTGCAAGGTCTTGGGCGAGAGCGAGCTCGCCGATCATCACTTCGCCCGCATGATGAAGATGGGCGCCTGAGCGCGACCGAGGGTTAGGCATTCTCGCCGAGAGTGCTATCGACTGGAATTGCATAGCGATAGCGGGGTCGCTTTTATCTAAGGAGGTTCTCGCCATGCTTGAAGGAAGGACCGCCGACTGCTTAGCCATCGCCAATACCGCCATCCTCATGCGGCTCATCAACGAGTTCATCGAGCGCGGCCTTATTGGTCGGCAAGGCGCCAATGCCTTGTTGGGCGCCGCCCAGACACTCTCGCAAATTGCCCGAATGCGGATCACAGCAATTTCGAGGAGGCCATCAGGATCATCCGCAAGGAGCTGATGCCGAGGCTCGGCGGAGCCGGTGCGGGCGCGCTAAGCGCGCCCCAGATTCTTTAGGAAAGCCAACGGGCTCGCCGCGGGCGTGCGGCGGGAACGCTGAACCATCCGGCGAATGCGGCGTTGGTGGGCTAGGCCCTTAGGTGGTAAAATTGCGCCTCGGGGATGGGCGGCGTAACGAGCTCACGAGGAGGAGTGTCATGGGTTTACCTGACAACATCTTTGGTTCGGATAAGAGTTCCCCGGTCCCCGGCGGCAACGTAGCGAAGCCATTGATCATTGCGCTGCTCGCGCTTCTCGCCTCCCGCTACATGAGTGGCAAAGGCAATCAGCAGCCTGGCACTCCGGCGCCTGCGCCGGCACCGCGGTCCCCTGATCCGGTGCCGTCGTCAGACCCCTCGCCGGGCAGCGTTCTTGACGGGCTCGGCGGGCTCATCAAGCAGTTCCAGCAAAAGGGCCTGAACGACACGATCGACACCTGGATCAATCCCGGCGCCAACAAGGACATCTCATCGGGCCAGGT
>DFXC01000184.1:1338-7878 GCA_002383105.1 Hyphomicrobiaceae bacterium UBA4118 | reverse complement strand
TCGCGAGACCAGGTGGTGGCGGAGCTTGCGCGAATGCTTCCGAGTGTGGTCGACAAGCTTACCCCGGACGGCCGATTGCCGACCCGGGCCGAGATCCAACGGTTGATGGGCTGAGGCCTTGAACGGCCGGAACAATGCAGCGAGGTGACTTGATATGTCGATTCTAGCCTGGATTGTCTTGGGCCTGATCGCCGGCTTCATTGCCAGCAAGCTTTACAGTGGATCCGGTCAGGGCTTCCTGATGGACATTGTGCTCGGCATCGTCGGCGCCGTGCTCGGCGGCTATCTCTTCACGGCCATCGGCGCGACCGGCATCACCGGGTTCAACCTCTACAGCATGTTCGTCGCGGTCATCGGTGCGGTGGTGCTTCTCGCCATCTACCACGCGGTCATGGGGCGCTCCGGCTGACCCGGTGACTGAGGCGATCCGGACTTTCGGGCTGCTCGCCAGCCGTTGAACGCCTTCGGTAGCGGGCCTCGAGCCCGCTACTGTCGGCGCTTCGCTGGCAAGCGATTTCGTTGAAAGGGCGCCTAACCCTCGTCTCGCGAGTTGTGTTGCCGCCCATCCCATGCTTTCTTTCCCCACCTTTTGGGGGAACCCAGCCATATGCCGAGTTCGAACGCGCGCAAGGCCACAGGCGAGCGCACAGAATCAGAGCAGTTCGAGAACGTCGCCTGCCCTTTTTGCGGCATGATTTGCGACGACCTCACCGTCGAGCGAACCGATAAGGGCCTCAAGGTTCTCAAGAATGCTTGCGGGAAGTCGATCGCCGGCTTCGAGCGCAAGCTACCTCCTTCGCGACCGCAGGTCGGCGGCAAGGACGTCGAGCTCGCCAAAGCCATCAAGGAAGCGGCCAAGCTGATCGGCAAGGCCGAGCTTCCTCTCTACGGAGGTCTTGCCACCGACGTCGAGGGCATGCGCGCGGTGATGGCGCTAGCCGAGCGCAGCGGCGGCATCGTCGATCACGCGCTGAGCGAGGCGCAATACCGCAACTTCAAAATCCTCCAGACCACGGGCTGGACGACCTCGACTCTGACCGAGACGCGCAACCGCGCCGATCTCATCATCATCGCTGGCAGCGATGTGCATAAACTCCATCCCCGCTTTTTCGAGAAGATCGTCTCGCCGTCCGATTCGATGTTCGACGTGACGGCGCCGAAGCGCACCGTCGTCTTCATCGGCAAGGGGCTGGACAAATCGGCCGCCAAGGGATCGCGCATCGGCGAGGTCATAACCCTTGCGTGCAAACCCGAGCAGGCTGGCGAGGTGGTGGGGGCGCTCAGAGCGCGGCTCAGCGGTTTCCGGCTGAAGCCTCTCGAGATCGACGGCGTTGCCCTTGCCGATATCGATGCGCTTGCCGAACTGTGCAAGCAAGCGAAGTACGGCGTGGTGGTGTGGGCGCCGCCAAGCCTGGACTTTTCGCACGCCGAGCTCGCCGTCGAGCAGTTCACCGGGCTCGTCAAGGATCTCAATCAGACCACGCGATTTGCCGGTCTTGCGCTCGGCGGCGCCGAGGGTTCGATCACCGCAGGCGCGGTCTCGACTTGGCAGAGCGGCTATCCGCTGCGCGTGAGCTATGCGAGCGGCGCCCCTGACTACGATCCCTACCGCTACGCCATCGGCCGCATGCTGAGGGAGGGGGAGGGGGATCTCTTGGTGTGGATTGCGTCGATCTCGCCCGACCTTTCGCCGCCCGCGACCCAAATCCCCACCATCGTGCTCGGCACGCCGGGCCTCGTTCTTGCCAAAGCTCCCGCCGTGTTGATCCCCGTGGGCACGCCCGGGGTCGACCATGCCGGGCGTCTCGTTCGCGTCGACAATGTCGTGTCCTTGCCGCTCAAGGACCTCGGCCGGGCGGAGCTTCCGCCTGCCGCCGACGTGCTTGCGGCCATCGAAGCCGCGCTCTAGATCCGGGACCCCACAGAATGCTCATCAAGCTTTCCGGCGGCAAGGTCTACGACCCCGCTAACAAAGTCAGTGGCGAGGTCCGCGACATCTATGTCGAGGGCGGCAAGATCGTCGCCGCCAAGCCTGGCGCCCGCGTCGACGAGACCTACGATCTCAAAGGCCGGATCGTAATGGCCGGGGCCATCGACCCCCATACCCATATCGGCGGCGGCAAGATGACCATCGCCCGCATGCTACTGCCGGAGGACCATCTGAAGGATGAGGTTCAGCGCACGGATCTGACCCGGGCAGGCACTGGTCATGCCGTGCCCTCGACCATGATCACCGGCTATCGCTACGCCGAGATGGGCTACACCGCCTGCTTCGAGCCGGCCATGCTCCCGGCCAATGCCCGCCAGGCGCATATGGAGATGGGCGATACTCCCATGGTCGACAAAGGCGCCTTCGCCATGCTCGGCAGCGACGATTTCTTCCTGCGCCAGCTCGCGGCCAAGGAGGATTTCGAGGCCATCAAGGACTACGTCGCCTGGACCATGCATGCGTCGCAAGCCATCGCCGTCAAGGTGGTCAATCCGGGCGGCATCAGCGCCTTCAAGTTCAACCAGCGCAAGCTCGATCTCGACGAGGAGCACGTCTACTACCACGTCACGCCGCGACAGATCGTCGTGACGCTCGCCAGGGCACTCGAGGAGCTCGGCGTCATCCACCCGCTGCACGTGCACGGCTGCAATCTCGGCATCCCCGGCAATATTGAATCGACGCTTGCCACCATCCGCGCCATGGACGGCTTGCGACTGCATATGACGCATACGCAGTTCCTCAGCTACGGCATTGAGGGCGATCGGAAGTTCTCCTCAGGCGCGGCCCGACTCGCCGAGCTCGTCAACAAAAGTCCGAACATCTCCATCGATGTCGGTCAGGTCATGTTCGGCCAGACCTGCACGGCGTCGGGCGACAGCATGCGCCAATACGCCATCGCGAAGAATGCACATCCCAAGAAGTCCGTGGTCATGGACATCGAGTGCGATGCGGGCTGCGGCGTGGTGCCCATGCGCTATCGCGACAAAAGCTTCGTCAACGCATTGCAATGGGCCATCGGGCTCGAGACGTTTCTGCTGATGGAGGATCCCTGGCGCATCTTCCTCACCACCGACCATCCCAACGGCGCGCCGTTCTACACCTATCCGCACTTGATTAGGCTGCTCATGGACAAGAGCTTCCGCAACGACATGCTGCAGAAGATCAATCCCGACGCTCAAGCGCAGAGCACCCTCAAGTCGCTCGCGCGCGAATACACGCTCGACGAGATCGCCATCCTGACTCGTGCCGGGCCGGCGCGAAGCTTAGGCCTGAAGGACCGCGGGCATTTGGGATTAGGCGCCTCCGGCGACATCACCGTCTATCGCGACGATCCGGACCGGGAGGCGATGTTCGCCACGCCCGAGCTCGTGTTCAAGAACGGCGAGCTGATCGTGCGCAACGGCAAGGTGGTGAAGGTGGTGCAGGGCGCAACGCACGTGGCCCGGCCCGACTATGACAGGGCTATCGAGAAGCCGCTTCACGATTATTTCGACCGCTACCACACGGTGCGGATGGAAAATTTCAGGGTCGCCGACGCAGAAATCGTGAAGGGCGACAAAGGCTCCATCGTCGTGCAGCCGACGCGGCCGCGGGCGGCGTAACCCGCCAACATCTCGGTGTTCGCCAAGCTCGACGTCACCTTCGGCGATAACATCGACGGCGTCGGCGGCAAAGCCGGCATGCGGGCCAGCTGGTAGGGCTGCGGTTCAGTTTTTCGGCGGGCGCCCCACGATGTCGAAATCGGCGTCCTGAATCTGGGACTTCTGCACCACGCTCGACGTGGCGGCGAGCGCACGCTGGCAGGCTTCGTGGCCGGCGCGTTTGTCCTCGGCCGTGACCGGCTCGCCGTCGGCCACCCGGTCGGCCGTGGCGAAGCAGGCCTCGATGTCCTGAGCCAGCGCCGGTCCCGCGTTGAAGGCGAGCAATAGGCCGAAAACGGTCAGCAAGATCAAGCTTCGGGCAGACATGCACAGCCTCCTCGAGGGTTCGCTTACTCTGACCCATATTTAGGGACGGAGGGGCCTCGTGCCAGTAACACTCTTGCGAGGAAGCAGCGAAGCAGAGAGACGCCAAAGACGGCCTACTCGGCGGCGAGCCTTACATACTCGCCCTTGCCGACCGGGCAGGCGGCCCACAGCTCCTCGAGCGCGCCGATCAGATAGGCGATCTCTGCGTCGGTGTGCACCGGGGAGGGCGTGAAGCGCATGCGCTCGGTGCCGCGCGGCACGGTGGGGTAATTGATCGGCTGCACATAGAGCCGGTACCTGGTGAGCAACGTGTCGGTCACCGCCTTGCAGTGCACGGGATCGCCGACCATCACCGGCACAATGTGGCTCGGATTGTCCATCACCGGCAGGCGAGCGTTGCCCATCAGACCTTTCACCTTCTTGACCCGCTCGTTGAGCCGCGCGCGCTCGATCTCGCTCCGCTTCAAATGCCGGATGCTGGCGAGAGCGCCGGCGACGATGGCCGGTGCCAAAGAGGTGGTGAAGATGAAGCCCGGCGCAAAGGAGCGGATGGCGTCGCAGCAGGCCCTGCTCGCGGCGATATAGCCGCCCATGACGCCGAAGCCCTTGGCGAGCGTCCCGTTGATGATGTCGACGCGATCCATGACGCCTTCGCGCTCGGCGATGCCGCCGCCGCGCGGGCCGTAAAGGCCGACGGCGTGGACTTCATCGAGATAAGTGAGCGCGTTGTACTTCTCGGCAAGCTCGCAGATCGCGGCGATTGGCGCGATATGCCCGTCCATGGAATAGACGCTCTCGAACACGATGATCTTGGGCGTCGCGAGCGGCACTTGTTTCAGCATCTCCTCGAGATGCTCGACGTCGTTATGGCGGAAGATATGCTTCGCGCCGCCGCCGCGGAGGATGCCTTCGATCATCGAGGCGTGGTTCTTCTCGTCGGAGAAGATCACCGTGCCGGGGATCAGCTTGACCAGGGTCGAGAGCGTCGCGTCATTGGCAATATAGGCGGATGTGAAGAGGAGTGCCGACTCTTTGCCATGGAGGTCGGCAAGCTCGGCTTCGAGCTCCACATGATAGTGGGTGGTGCCGGAAATGTTGCGAGTGCCGCCGGAGCCCGCGCCCACTTCCTCGATGGCCTCGTGCATGGCGGCGCAGACGGCAGGATGCTGGCTCATGCCGAGATAGTCGTTAGAGCACCACACGGTCACGTCGTTGGTGCCCGCTTGCGTGAAATGGTCGGCGGTCGGATAGGCCCCGCAGCGGCGCTTCAGCTCGGCGAAGACGCGATAGCGGCCTTCCTGATGCAGCGCCTCAAGATGCTGTCGGAAGCGATTCTCGTAGTCCATTCGAGTCCTCAAAGACTGTCGGCCTGCGCCAGCCCCGTTATCCCCCGGTTGCCGCCTTAAATATGGGAAACAACAATCCCTTTCGCTGCCGGCCTCGGTGGCGGCACCGGGGTAACTAGCACCGATGGCGCTACCCTAACAAGGATTGCAAGCTCATGGTCCGGCGGGTTTTTTGCCGCATCATTGCAGCCGTTCCAACAATCTGCAACCAAGTGGGCCCCCTGAGCGGCCGGTTCTGAGGAGTTCAGGCTTGTCCGGCACTAATGCGTGATGCCTTCCCATGCTGGCGCGATGAAGAAGACACGCCGCCAAAAGAGATAAGGAATGAGATTTACTCATTCGTAACAGTAAAAGTGCGGCGCCTCGGACTTTACCGAAAGATCAATGACTTCCTGCTAAACCAGGCTCAATGGTCGCGTCAGTCGACCCAGGCAGGGAAAAGGCGTCTCAACCTATGGACTCAAGTCAATCCTTACAGGACGCGAGGATCTTGTATCCGAGCGCCGACTTCGTCGCTCCGGTTCGCACTGTGGTGCCGCGACCTTCGCCTGCCGGATTTCTGCTCGGCGCCGGTTGCGCGGCGTTGCTGGTGCTGACCGTCGCCGGCGCGAGCCTCGTGCTGTCACGGAGCTTCGCCGATGCGCGGACCCCTTGGGCCGACCAATTCAGTCTCGACCGCCTGCCGAGCCTTTCGCTCTCCTCAGACACGGTCCCTCGCGGGCGGCCTGACGGGGCCGCTCGGCTAAGCCCCTCGCTATGCGAGGGTCACTTCTTAGTGGATTTGGGCGGCTTCTCGGAGGCTTGCTGGGTCAATCGCTCGGCCACCGCGGCCGCAAGGCCGAGGATCGCCTTGGTCGGGACGCGCACCGCCATGACGTCCAGGCGCTGCTTCTCCTCCTCGATTGCGGCAATCCGGTAGGTGGGCGGGTCCTGGTCGCCGTCGCGCCTGAGAATCTCGCTCGTGACCCTCGAATCTTCGATATAGAAGGTGATCACGAGGTGATTGTCGACGATTTTGTGCAGCGTCCCGTCGGCGGAGATCTCCTTATAGTCCGGAGCTCTAATGTGCTTGAGGTGAAGTTCCTCGGGAGACTGGTCAGCCATCATTCCTCTCTGCCCAGGCGCGTTGCGTTCGCCCTCTTTGGTCTCTTTAGCAGAGGACAAGCTCTTCCACCAAGTCAAGCCGCTGCCTCCCATGCGGTCAGAAGCCGGGAGAGCCGCGAACCCCGAGCAAAGC
>DFXC01000184.1:823-1059 GCA_002383105.1 Hyphomicrobiaceae bacterium UBA4118 | reverse complement strand
CATGCGTTCGGCGGAGACTGTCCAGCACCGCTTTTGCAAAGCTCGGCTCCGGCCGAACCGCCGTCTGCCGCGCAACGCAGCTTCTTGCCTAGGGCTTACGGTCAGCCGCGGGGACGCTGGGGGAGTAGCCGGAAAGGCTCTGAGTGGCGCTTTTCTGCGCTCGGGCGGCTCCGAGGTCTGCAAGGCCCGGGCCGGGGGCCTACTTTTCCGATTCCTGGGGCCAGGATTTCGGCGAT
>DFXC01000184.1:0-595 GCA_002383105.1 Hyphomicrobiaceae bacterium UBA4118 | reverse complement strand
GGGCTCTGCCCTCATAATGCGCTGACGCTGAGCATCGATTAGGCAACCTCACCTCCCAGCCTGCGCACGGATCGTGAAGGGGGGAGCGCTGCGAGCAGACATGCGTCACAGGGGACAATTCCACTCAAGGAATTGACAACGTTCATCTTTCTGCCGGGGTAAGGTTTCTGGCGCCCGACCGCTGTAGGCCTAAGTTTCGTGGCGGAAATGTCACAAGAAGGCCAAAAACGTCCGCGCCCGGTTTGATAGCAATTTACCTTCTGGCGGGAACGCGTATAAGCAGATTTCAGAACTCTCTTTCGGGGGGATTTCTGTCCAGAGCAGGTCGGAGTTTCACCGAAGCGGGCCGAGAAGCGAATTCAAAGCCAGAGTTTAGATTAGGCAATTTATCAGGGAAGGTGGAGATGAACATGTTTGGGGGACTGAGAGATACATCCAGCCGCATCGCCATCGCAGCCGCACTTGGCATGACGCTCGGCGGTTTCGCCATGAGCAGCACTCCTGTCAAAGCTGCGGATTTGGGAGGCGACTGCTGCGCGGATCTCGAAGAGCGGGTGGCGGAGCTTGAGGCGACGACCGTCCGCAAGGGCAACAA
>DFXC01000067.1:726-6373 GCA_002383105.1 Hyphomicrobiaceae bacterium UBA4118 | reverse complement strand
ACTCCAATTCCCCGCGCGAATGCATCAGCCGTCTCGAGAGCATGATTCTGATGGGCGGCTACAACCTTCCCGCCAAGACCATTCGCGAGATGATCACGTCGTCGGTGGACGTGATCATCCAGGCCGCGCGACTGCGCGACGGCAGCCGCAAGATCACCCATGTCACCGAGGTGATCGGGCTCGAAGGCGACGTGGTAACGCTGCAAGACCTGTTCATTCACGAGATCCAAGGCGAGGAACCGGGTGGGCGCATCTCCGGGCGGCACCGCACTACCGGTATCGCCCGGCCACACTTCTGGGAAAAGGCGCGCTATTTCGGCGAAGACAAGCGCCTCACCGAGATTCTGGCCTCGGGCGAGGTACTCGACGAGCACGGTCGCCCGTTAGGAGAGCGATTTGCCCAGCCCTGAGTTCGTGCAACTCGCAGCCATGATGCTGGCCGGCGTCGCCGTAGGCGGGGTCGTCTATGTGCTGGTGATGCCGTTCGTGAGTGGCCAGCGCAGGGCGAACAAGCGTGTCGCCAGCGTGGCGCAAGGCCAAACCAAGGTTCGCACGCGGCTCGCCCTGCAACAGCCCTTGCAGATGCGCCGGCAGCAGGTGCAGGACTCCATCAAGGACATCGAGGCCAAGCAGAAGGCACGCAAGCGCGTGCCGCTCCGCATCAAGCTCACCCGGGCCGGCCTCAGACTCAAGCCGCGCACCTTTTACCTGTTAAGCTTGGCTGCTGGCGTTTTCGGCGGCTTCATCGTCCTTATCACCGGCTCCTCGCCGATCGTGTCGCTGCTGGCCGCCTTTGCCTGCGGGCTCGGACTGCCGCGCTTCATCCTCTCGCGCGTGATTAAGCGCCGCCAAGCCAAGTTCCTCATCGAGTTCGCCAATGCCATCGACATCATCGTGCGCGGCGTCAAGTCGGGTCTCCCGCTCTCCGATTGCTTGCAGATCATAGCGGCGGAAGCACCCGAGCCCGTGCGCGGCGAGTTTGTCGATCTCGTCGAGCAGCAGAAGGTCGGCGGGCCGCTGTCGCGCGCCTTCGAGCGCATGTCTGAGCGCATGCCGCTGCAAGAGGTGAACTTCTTCGCTATCGTCATCGCCATCCAGGCGCAGACTGGCGGCAATCTCGCCGAGGCGCTGGGCAATCTCTCCTCCGTGCTGCGCGACCGCTATCGCTTGCAGGCCAAGGTCCGAGCCTTCAGCGCCGAGGCCAAGGCGTCGGCCATGATCATCGGCTCGCTCCCGCCTTGCGTCATGCTGATGGTTTATCTCACCTCGCCCGACTACATCTCGCTTCTGTTCAGTGAGAAGCTCGGCAATGTGATGCTGATGGCAAGCGCGGTTTGAATGCTTCTTGGCGTCCTCGTCATGCGCAAAATGATCAACTTCGACTATTAGGGGCCGCGCCTTGCAGTCCGTGATCAAATACGTTCTCGACCCTCAATTCGTCGTCATGGTGCTGGCGGCGGTCGCGGCCTTTGCTACCGTCACCTCTTTCGTGCTGCCGCTTCTGTCCGGCGACCGGCTCGACGCGCGGATGAAATATGTGGCGACCGAGCGCGAGCGCCTGCGCGCCGAGCGCCTCGCGCATCTTGCCGACGAGCAGCGCCAGCTCAGGAAGACCCGAAAAGCTTCATGAAGCGGGTCGTCGAGCAGCTGAACTTGCGTAAGGCGCTCGAGACCGATACCACGCGGGAGCGGCTGAAGATGGCGGGCTTGCGCGGTCAGGCGCCAGTCGTGACCTTCCTCTTTTTCCGCGCCACCCTGGCATAGGCCGCTGCCCATTTGGTGGTGGCGCCGACCGCCTCATTCGCCAACATCTGCGTGTCGTCAGACGAGAAGCTGCTCTTCGAGAAGAGCTGCCCGTCGGTCTGGTTGCAAGCGCCGAGCAGGGATGCCGCGGCCGTCGTCGCGAGAAGAGCGAGCACCATGGAGCGGCGCGAGCGGGAAGGGTGAGACATTACTTAAGCAATCCTTACCAAGCGCGAGCTCGGCTTTCCCTGTTGGACCGCTGTAATAATGTGGGACAGGCGTCAAAAAAGGATTAACCATGAGCGCCCCACTCAGCGATGCGCCTATCGGGGAAATCAGGCGCTGGCGCGCTGCCTCACCTCTGCCTTGGCGCCCTCGGCCCACTCGGCCATCTCGGGCAAATCGAGAATGGCGCGCACGTAAGCCGCAGCGGTGCCGTCGTCGCCGAAGCGAGAAAGATCGACGCCATAGGTGCGGAAGCGCGTCGCCACCGGCGCGAACATGGCATCGGCATTGGAGAAGGCGCCAAACAGGAAGGGGCCGCCATGGCCGAAGCGGGTGTGTGCGTCCTTCCAGAGGGCGACGATCCGCCTGATGTCGGTCTCGAGCACTTCGCCGATCGGCGGGGGGGGGAGCCGCGCCAGCAGATCCATGGACATGTCGTTGCGGAGCGCGACGAAGCCCGAATGCATCTCGGCGGAAATGCTGCGCGCATGCGCACGCGCCTCTTCGTCCGCGGGCCAAAGGCGATGCTCTCTATGGCGCTCGGCGAGATATTCGACGATGGCGAGGCTGTCCCACACGACGCCCCCAGTCGTCTTCAGCGCCGGCACCTTGCCCGCCGGCGTATGGCGAAGGATCGCGGCCTTGGAATCGGGCTGCCTGAGCCTGATGCGCTCCTCGGCGAACGGAATGCCGCAATGGGTGAGCGCTAACCAGGGCCTGAGGCTCCAGGAGGAGAAGTTCTTGTCGCCGATCACGAGCGTGTAGCTGGTCGTGGCCATTAACGCCGCCTTCCGCCATTGTCTTGCCGCCGCTCCCCTGCCATTAATGCGCGGCCCCATCAAGTCTCGAATTTGCGATCGATGCCCAAGAAAGCGATGACGCTTGAGACGACGCGCCACGGACTGGAAGAGTTGCTTCTTCCCGCCGGCGCCGACGCCATTCCGGTCAGGCTCATCGCCTCTGACCATGACGGCGTCCTTGCGAGCTTGAGTGAGGCGGAGCTTACATGGGTCGAGGCGCAAGATTGGAGCCCTAAGCTTGGCTCCGTCCTGCTTCTGCCCGATGGCCATGGTGGCATCGGCGGCGTTCTGCTTGGCACTGGCGGGGAGGACTGGACCTCGCAGACGCCGCTTTTGACCGGGGTGTTGCCGGGAGCGCTTCCTCCTGGCGACTATCGACTGGCCTCCACCCTTCCCGATCCCGAGCTTGCCGCGCTCGGCTTCCTCGCCGGAAGCTACCGCTTCACCCGCTATAAGGCCGCAAATGGACCGAAGCCGAAGCGCCTCGTGCTTCCTGAGGGCGCGAGCAAGGACGAGGTTCTCGCCCTTGCCGAGGCGCTGTATTTCGGCCGCGATCTCATCAACACGCCGGCCAACGATCTCGGTCCTGCCGAGCTTGAGACCGCCGCGCGCGAGCTTGCCAACGAGTTTGGGGGAAGCGTCAAGGTGACAGAGGGCTCCGGGCTCTTGTCCGACAACTTCCCCATGATCCACGCCGTGGGCCGGGCGAGCGATCGGGCCCCACGGCTCATCGATCTTCGCTGGGGATCTGAGCATGCCGCCAAAGTGACGGTCGTCGGCAAGGGCATCTCCTTCGACACCGGCGGCCTCGACATCAAGCCGGGAAGCGCCATGGCCCTGATGAAGAAGGACATGGGTGGCGCCGCCTCGGCGCTCACCTTTGCGCTCCTTGTCATGCGGGCAAAGCTGCCGATGCGACTCCGCGTGCTGATCCCCGCCGCCGAGAACAGCATCGCCGGCAACGCCTTCAGACCGGGCGACGTGCTGACGAGCCGGAATGGCATGACCGTGGAGATCGGCAATACCGACGCCGAAGGCCGGCTCGTGCTTGCCGACGCCATCAGCCTCGCCGAGGAGGAGGCGCCGGACTACCTCATCACCATCGCCACCTTGACCGGGGCGGCGCGGGTGGCACTCGGGCCCGATCTGCCGCCGCTCTATACCGATGACGAGGCGTTCGCGGCGGGCCTGCTGGCCTCAGGCCGCGCCACCGGCGATCCCCTGTGGCGCATGCCGTTTTGGGCGCCTTACGACAAGCTGCTCAAGAGCTCGATCGCCGATGTGAACCACATCGCGGAAGGCTCCTTCGCCGGCTCGGTGATCGCGGCGCTGTTCCTGAAGCGCTTCGTGCAGGATTCGAAGCGCTTCGCCCATCTCGACATTTTCGGCTGGGTCCCGCGTGAGCAGCCGGGACGCCCGCAAGGTGGCGAGCCGCAAGCGGCCCGGGCGCTCTACCAGTTCTTCCGCCAAGAGCTCGGCACGTCGTGATCGGCGGCGTCTTGCCCGATCCGCGCCGCCACGCTTATCGCCGGGACCTGGCGGCGGAGTCATTGCGCGGCCTGATCGAGGCCGAACGCTATGTAAGGGGTGAGCCCCGCCAGGTGAGCGCCCCCGCCTTGCCCTTGCGGCGGGAGCCGCGCTTCGACGCCACCCTCGACACCGAGGCGCTGCTCGGCGAAACCGTCACCCTCTACGATGAGAGCGAAGGCTGGGCCTGGGTGCAGCTCTCCCGCGATGGCTATGTCGGATACGTGCCGAGCGAGGGGCTTGTCCCCGATTTTGTCCCCCCCACCCACCGGGTCTCGGCGCTGCGCACCTATGTCTACCCGCAACCTGACGGCAAGGTGCCCCCGCTTGCGCTGCTGAGCCTGAACGCTCTCGTCCCCGTTGCGGGGGAGGAGGGCAAGTTCCTTGCGCTCGCCGGCGGAGGCTACATCTTTGCCCGCCACACCGTGCCTCTCGGCGAGGCTGCCCCCGATTACGTCGCCGTCGCCGAGGCGTTTGTCGGCACGCCCTATCTTTGGGGGGGCCGCACCAGCGTCGGCCTCGATTGCTCAGGGCTCGTGCAGCTGGCCGCCGAAGCAGCAGGGGTGGCGGCGCCGCGCGATGCCGATATGCAGGCGGCCGAGCTCGGAGGCCCCGTCGAGTGGCAGGGTGGCGCCACGCTCCGCCGCGGCGACCTCGTGTTCTGGGAGGGGCACGTTGGCATCATGACGAGCCCCACCGAGCTGCTCCACGCCAACGCCTATCACATGGCGGTCGAGGTCGAGCCTTTCGCCCATGCCAGGGACCGTATCAAGGCGGCAGGCTACGAGGTGATGTGTGTGCGGCGGCTGTCGCGCATGCGCTGACGGCGCTACCACTGTTCAGGTCGAGACCACGCCGCCGCGCGTCGCCTCGAGCTCGAAGGCCGCCGCGAGCAAGGCCTTGGTGTAGTCGGTCTTGGGCTTGGCGAACACCGTCTGGGCCGAGCCTTGCTCCACCACCTTGCCGTAGCGGAGCACGATAATCGAGTTGGCGAGCGCGCGGACGACCTTCAGATCGTGGCTGATGAAGAGGTAAGCAAGCTTGTGGCGGCGCTGCAAGTCGCGCAGGAGATCGACGATCTGCGCCTGCACCGACACGTCGAGCGCCGATGTCGGCTCATCGAGAATGAGGAATTTCGGCTCGAGCACGAGGGCGCGGGCGATGGCGATGCGCTGGCGCTGGCCGCCCGAGAATTCGTGCGGGTAGCGGTCGCGGAAGGCAGGGTCGAGGCCGACCTCTTTCAGCGCGCGCGAGACGCGGGTCGACCGTTCCGCCTGGCTGAGCCCCGGGGCCTGGATCTGAAGGCCTTCCTCGATGATCTGCCCGACCGAAAGGCGGGGCGAGAGCGAGCC
>DFXC01000067.1:0-404 GCA_002383105.1 Hyphomicrobiaceae bacterium UBA4118 | reverse complement strand
AGCGTCTGGCCTTCCTTGACGGCAAGGTCGATACCGTCGACGGCCTTTATGTAGCCCACGGTGTGCCGCAGGAAGCCGCGCCGAATGGGGAACCATACGCGCAGATCCTTGGCCTCGAGGATGATTTTGGCCTTGGCATTGGCGGGCGGTGGCGAGCCCTTGGGCTCGGAGGCGAGCAGATGCTTGGTGTAGGGGTGCTGCGGGGAAGCGAAAATGTCCCGCGTGGCGCCCCGCTCGACGATCTCGCCATTGTTCATGACGCAGACCCGGTCGGCCATCTTGCGCACGATGCCGAGATCGTGGGTGATGAGCAGCATGGCCATGTTGAACTCGGCCTTGAGCTTCGCCAGGAGGTCGAGAATTTGCGCCTGGATGGTGACGTCGAGCGCCGTGGTCGGCTCGTC
>DFXC01000038.1 GCA_002383105.1 Hyphomicrobiaceae bacterium UBA4118 | reverse complement strand
CACCCGCGGCCCCTTCCCCCCCCGGGGGGGGGGGGCGGCCCCCCCCCCCCCCCCCCCCCGCCACTGCCGCCCGTCGGTCCTGCTCGCTGCGATGCGCCCTCATACCCGCATCGGCATGAGAACGTAGAGGGCGGAGACGTCCTTGCCGTCGCGCACCATGGTGGGGGAGCCTGGATCGGCGAGCTGGAACTCCGCCGTGCCGCTTTCGAGCTGGCCCGAAATATCGAGCAGATAGCGGGCATTGAAGCCGATCTCGAGCGGATCGAAGTCGTATTCGACGGGCAATTCCTCGGTGGCGCTGCCGCTGTCGGGATTGTTGACCGAGAGGGTGAGCTTCCCGTCAGTGATGGTGAGCTTCACCGCGCGGCCCTTGTCGCTCGACAGCGTCGAGACGCGGTCGACGGCCTGGGCGAAAGCGGTGTTGTCCACCTCCATGCGCTTGTCGTTCCCTTGCGGGATGACGCGCTCGTAATCGGGAAAGGTGCCGTCGATTAACTTCGAGGTGAGCACGACGCGGGACGTCGAGACGCGGATCTTCGACGGCGACAGCTCGAGCCGGACCTCGCCGTCAGCGTCCTCGACCAGCTTGGCGAGCTCGAGCACGGTCTTGCGCGGCACGATCACGCCCGGCATGCCCTTGGCGCCCGAAGGCAGCGGCAGCTCGACCTGCGCCAGGCGGTGCCCGTCGGTGGCAACCGCGCGCAGCATGGCTTTGCCGGCGCTGTCGGTGGCGTGGAGATAGATGCCGTTCAGATAATAGCGGGTCTCCTCGGTGGAGATGGCAAAGCGCGTCTTCTCGATCAGCCGCTTCAGCTCGCCCGCCGACAAGGTGAAGCTGTGGCCGAGATCGTCGACGCTCAAAGCCGGGAAGTCGTCGGCCGGCAGCGTCTGCAGCGAGAACTGGGCCGGGCCGCTGGTGATGGAGAGCCGCCCCTGCTCGCCGTCACGGAGAAGCTCGATATCGCTTCCTTCCGGCAGCTTGCGCACGATGTCGTGGAACATATGGGCAGGCACGGTGGTGGCACCCTCCCCCTTGGCCCGGCAGGGGACGGTCTCGACCAGCTCCATGTCGAGATCGGTCGCGGTGAGCTTCAGCTCGTTGTTGCCGGCGGTGAGGAGAACGTTGGAGAGGATGGGGATGGTGTTCCGCCGCTCGACCACGCTCGCCACATGGGCGAGCGCCTTGGAAAGGCCTGGTTTGTCGATGGTGAGCCGCATGGTCGACCGTTACCCCAAAATGAGCGCTTTTCCGCCGGTGCGTCAGACCCTGGCCGAAGCCCTTGGCCTCGGTCCAAATTCTTGTGAGCCGATGAGAAACTAAGAACTCCCGCCTAGACCTTGCCGTGCTGGGGACCACTTTTCAAGGGGCACGACGGCCCGAAAAAGGCCGGTCAGAACAGTCAGGTGAAGCGGCCTTTGACCGTGTTGCCCTCGACGCTGTCGCCCGATTGCCCCGAACAGGAGACGCTGAGCGCGGCGGCCGGGCTCAGATTGAGGTCGAGGCCTCACGCCGGGTGTCGATCCTCGACGCGCCGACCCGAGCGCCCTACGGAGTGCCTGAGAGCCGCTGAGAGGCATCGTACGCGCTACCTTCGAGCAACGTAGCATCGCATGCATCGTGCGGTTGGGGTTTTGTTCGAGGTGAACTGATGCCTTGGATGCTTGACCCCCTGGATATCTCAGATTTCTCGGAACAAGCGGTCACGCGATTGGTTTTGAAGGGAGCAACGCGTAATTGCGATGCTCGTGCGCGCGGAGGTGGAGCATGCCGGATACAACGATCAAGAAAGTAGAGGCTGGCTCCTCTCCCAAGGGAGAAATGGGTCAGAGATATCTCGTTGCGGGGAAGCGGGTTTCGATGCGCATCTGGATTGATGAGCCTGGGGGAAAGCTCAAAGGTCCTTCATCGAGAGAATATGAGACCGTTGGCTACGTAATCTCGGGCAGCGCAAAGCTCGATCTTGAAGGTCAAACTCTAAACCTAAAGCGCGGAGACTCGTGGCTGGTGCCAGCGGGAGCGATGCATCAATACACAATTATCGAGCCATTCACGGCTGTGGAGGCGACGGCGCCACCGGCCGAGGTCCGTGGTCGCGATACGACCGAATAAACAAGCCGCGATCCCTTCCCGGTGCCAACGGCCTCCAAGGCGGACACGCGGACTAATTGTCAGCCTGTCAGCGTATGGCGCGAGAAAATTTACTACGCCAAATCAACCGGCCTGTTCTGCCCGTCATTTCCAATGGCGTGTTCTGGGTTTCAACAGGGTGTCGCCGAGGCGCTCCGGGAGTCAAATTTGGCCCCGGGACCTCGGCCGGGCAGTTGCTCTCAGGCGACGCTCGGAAGCGCACCACGCAGCGCCTCAACGCCGCTGAGCGCCGTCCCACGCACGACGTTCGATCGCCATAGCGTTGCTCGCGATGTCGTTGGGGCTTTGTTCGCGGTTAAGGTCACGCGTGCTTCGATCCTCAATCCATTCCAAATTCTCCTGACGTGTCTGAATCGGCCATCTTAAGAACTATCGTCAACACGAAATGGAGGACGATCGATGAATGACAAATCTGCAAAGCCCATCATTGAAATGGTCACCCTCAAGCAGCTGTGTGCTGAGCCTAAGGTCGATCCACGCGAGGCACGCGAGAAGCTCCGGCTAGCCGCTCGCGATGCAAAGAAGAACCCCGAACTCGCCAAGTCGCACAAGCCAGGGCACACGTGGGAGTGGCCGAAGAACTCACAGGAGGTCTTTTTACAAAAAACGGACCTTATCAAGAGGCCGCCCCCCAAAATTCGCATGAAAGGCTTTACTGCGCCGAAATGAAGGTGAGCGGGATTACAGGCTCGAGGTGCAATCGTAGGCGGCGGCTTTTCAGGGATCTTGCGAAATTGAGGTTCTTGTCAGCCAATTTGTCACCCAAGCTCGGCACTACGAGCCCGGATCGGATCAAAGATTATTCATCGCGTTGATTTATTTGGCAGCGGAGGAGGGACTCGAACCCCCACACGCGGATTATGATTCCCCGGCTCTTTGATGCTTCGCGCCGACGTGACTTAGCGGTCCGATAGCTC
>DFXC01000062.1:18030-20084 GCA_002383105.1 Hyphomicrobiaceae bacterium UBA4118 | reverse complement strand
GTGGGAGAGGGCTTTCCGCCGCAATCTTGCGCGAGCGAAGCTCTTGCGCAAGTCGCATGGCGGAAAGGGTGAGGCAAGCCCGGCCATGACGAGTTCTGTTTTCCTCTAGATCGATTTCTTCATACCTCCTCTTGATGGGGAGGTCGGTGCGCATTTGCGCGTCGGGTGGAGTGACTCATCGAGCAAAGCCCCCCACCCAGCACGCCAAGGGGCGACTAGGCGTCGCCAAGTCGCGTGCCGCCCTCCCCACCTTGGGGGAGGGATGAGCGCGTGCATGCTCGGTCGCTCGGCACGAGCGAGAGAGATCGCGCTAACTAGAAGTGCTGAACCCTCAGCTCACCGTGGTATCGGGAGGAGCGCTGTCGTCGGGCTGGTGCGTGTCGGCCGGATCGGCACCATTGGCGTCGCGCGTGCCTTCGCTCCCATTCCCCCCATGCCGGCCCCGCTCGTGACCGCCGCCCCGCTGTTGGCCGCCCCGCTCGTGTCCGCCACCGCCGTGGTGCTCCCGGTCGCCGCTATGGCGCTCGCGGTCTTGCCCGCCGCCTCCCTGACGCTCGCGGTCTTGGCCGCCGCCGGCACGAACGTCGCCGCCGCCGCCATCGGTACTATCGAAGTCCGAGCCGCCATCGTCGTCGGAGCCTTCCGCGTTCCACTGCGGGCGAAACCCACTGCCGTTCGGGCCTTCGCCCTGGTGGCTGTTTTGGGCACCGAGCTGCGTGTGTGCCGCCATGATGATGCGGTTGTAATGCTCGGCGTGCTGAAAGTAGCTCTCGGCCGACACCAAGTCGCCCGATGACAGTGCGTCGCGCGCGAGCGACAGATATTTCTCGGCAATATGCGCCGCGGTCCCCCGGATCTTGACGTCGGGTCCGTTCGATTCATAGCTCCGCGCTAAGGGATTTTGGGGCTTACGGCCACCGCGGCCGCGGCCCCTGCGATTCTGCTGTCCTTGCCTCATTGGCTTCTATTCACCTGATAAGCGGCACACGCCGCTTCCTTTCTTCCCTGCTCACTCTTGTCCAGCCTAAGCCTCAACGCGCTTGCCGTTTCGGAAAGCCGGATCAGCCCAGCAGTCGTCCTACCCGCGCTTTTCGCTGCCTTGTTATGAATCGATTTCCGGCGCTACGCGTTTTGAGTCCCAGGAACTAGCACCAGCCAACCTCAATCTGATGGGCGGTTGAGCGTCTCCTGAACGTCCCGAGAGGCACGGCGCCCTTCAATCGAGGTTCACGAGATGTCCGCTCTTGTTGCCGTTGCAACCGGCCGCGCCTTTGCAAGCGACATGGCCGAGAATATTCATTCCGCTGACACGAACCTAACCTGAACCCCGTGATTTTCCAAGCCTCTTTTTTGCCCTGCGACGCTCTGCTCGCCGCTCGCCTGTCACATCCCCGCCATGACCGAACGGGGCCTGCCGGCAAGATCGGGCCTGATTCCTTGAGCCTCATCGAGCCTGAGCCCGGCCCCGCGCAAGATTCCCGCCACGGCTTCCGCCCGGGTGGCGCCGATCTCGACGAGGATCCTCCCCGTAGGCGCCAAGACCTGGCCGGCACGGGCGGCAATGCGCCGATAGGCGTCAAGCCCGTCACGGCCGCCGTCCAGAGCACGCCTTGGATCGAACTCTGCCACCTCTTTCGACAGGGGCGCGATCTCACTTGCCGCAAGATAAGGTGGGTTGGCGAGGATCAGGTCGAACTCTCCTGCGATCGCCTCGAGCCAATCGCCGGCGATAAAGGAGGTCCGATCGGCCACGCCCAGACGTCGCGCATTGGCCGCGGCAAGGGCGAGAGCTCCGCTGCTGATGTCGGTGCCGAGGCCGGTCGCCTGCGGCAGCTCGGCCAGGAGCGTGATGAGGATGCAGCCGGTCCCGGTGCCGAGATCGAGCAGCTCGAGCGGCCGTTTGCGCCAGCCGTTCCGCTCGACAAGCTCGAGCGCTCCCTCGATCAGGCTCTCCGTATCGGGGCGAGGATCGAGCGCATGAGGATCGACCAGGAAGCGGCGGCCATAGAACTCGCGGGCGCCTGTGATGCGCGACACCGGCTCGTGCTTGAGCG
>DFXC01000062.1:17636-17823 GCA_002383105.1 Hyphomicrobiaceae bacterium UBA4118 | reverse complement strand
TTCGTGCGTGAGACCTGCGGCGTCACAGAGAAGCAGCCGCGCATCGAGTTCCGGCGTCTCGATGCCTGCCTGCCGCAGGACTGAAGCCGCCTCGACAAAGGCCTGTCGCACAGAGCGAGAGGCGCCCCGCTTGCTCTCCCCTCCCCCCTCCTGCCTTCGCCGAAGCGAAGCCGCTTCGGCTTCGCCC
>DFXC01000062.1:3266-17441 GCA_002383105.1 Hyphomicrobiaceae bacterium UBA4118 | reverse complement strand
CCCCCCCCCCCCCCCCTCCCTTCGCCGAAGCGACGCCGCTTCGGCTTCGCCCGGGCAGGTGAGGGGGAGGGATAGGGAGGGGGGCTGACGCTCTGTCGTCTCGATTGCTTCTTCCGTCACCCCCCTCGGATCGGCTTCCCCGATCCTGCTCCCCCTCAAGCGGGGAGCGAGGAGCCAGCAGGAAGGCTCAGGCAAAAAGGTCTCAACCATGCACCGGCTCCTGCATGGCAGAAAGCTGGTTGGTCTGATGCTCGGTGATGAGCGCGTTGATGAGCTCGTCGAGGGCAGGCTCGCCCTCGAGCACGAGATAGAGCTGATGCGTGGTGAAGCCGATGCGGTGATCGGTGACGCGTCCTTGCGGGAAATTATAGGTGCGGATGCGCTCGGAGCGGTCGCCGCTGCCGATCTGGCTGCGGCGATCTTGCGCCCGCTCGGCGTCGAGCTTGGCCCGTTCCAGATCGTAGAGGCGGGCGCGCAGCACCTTCATCCCCTTCGCCTTGTTCTTGTGCTGCGATTTCTCGTCCTGCTGGCTGACCACGAGGCCGCTCGGCAGATGCGTGATCCTGACCGCGCTGTCGGTGGTGTTGACCGACTGGCCGCCAGGCCCGCTCGCCCGGAATACGTCGATGCGCAAGTCCTTGTCGTCGATCTTGATGTCGACCTCCTCGGCCTCGGGCAGCACTGCCACGGTCGCCGCCGAGGTGTGGATGCGCCCTTGCGCCTCGGTCTCCGGCACGCGCTGCACGCGATGCACGCCCGATTCGAATTTCAGCCGGGCAAACACGCCCTTGCCGGTGATGTTGGCGATGATCTCCTTGTAGCCGCCGGTGGCGGATTCACTCGCCGAGAGAACGTTCACCTTCCAGCCTTGCCGTTCGGCATAGCGCTGATACATGCGGAAGAGATCGCCCGCGAACAGCGCCGCCTCATCGCCGCCGGTGCCGGCGCGCACTTCGAGGATCGCGCTCTTGTCGTCGGCGGCGTCCTTGGGCAGCAATTGCACCTTCAACTGTTGCTCGATATCGTCGATTCTCGGATCGAGCGTGCCAAGCTCCTGCTCGGCGAGCGTCGCCATGTCGGCATCGGAGGCCGGATCGTCGATCAGCTGCTTGAGGTCCTCGCGCTCGCGCAGCGCCCGGCGGAGCGCGGTGATGGTGGCCACGATCGGGTCGAGCTCGGCGAACTCGCGGGAGAGACGCACATAGCTCTCCTGATCGGCGCCCGCGGCGAGCGTGCCTTGCACCGTCTGCCAACGGGCGACGAGCTTGTCGAGCTTCTCGGCGGGGACTGTCGTCATGAGCTGAACTGATGGATAGCTAGAAGGGGCTCGGAAGCCGGTCGGCCTTGCGGCTGCGCGGGTCGTCCGGGTCGAGAACGCGGTCTTGGGTATCGCCGGTCCCCGAAGATAGCCCCGACGGGCCCGGCAATTTGCCGAGCACGATCCATAGTCCGAACACCAGCAGCGAGACAATGAGGACGCCGACGCCCCATTTCAAGAGACCGCGCGTTCGCGATTTGGCTTTCTCTGGCGCCGGCTGAGCGGCGGAAGGCGTGAACTCTGCTCGCGGTGGCTGAGGCTGTGCCGGTTGCCGCGGCGGCGGTTGTTGCGGCTGGGGCTGGGGCGCCTGAGCCTGACGCGGCGGCGGCGGCGGGCGCCGATCGGGCGGCGGCTGGGGAGCTGCCGGCCGCGAAGGTGCGGCATTGGGCCAAGCAGCTTGCGCCGGCGACTGTGGGGCCGCCTCGGGCCAGTTTTGCGGAAATGGCGATGGCGTGGCGTTCGGCCATGGCGCTTGGGGCGCTGGCGACGGCGGCGCCTTCGGCCATGGGTTTTGGGGTGGGGTCGGCGGGGCCTGCCGAGGTGCCTGGCGCGGTGGCGAGGATGGGGGAGCAGGCTCCCACTGGATATCCAGAGGAGATGAGCCAGGCGCAGGCGCCGGCCGATTCGTCTCGAACCCGAAATCCGTACTCCCCGGCGGCGTCATGACCGGGACGTCGGGCATGGCCTTGGGTCGGAGCTCAACGATCCCCGCCTCGAGCTGCGCATAGATGCGCCGGAGCAGCGGACGGACGTCGAGATTGAGCATCGTGCCGTAGGCATTCACCACGCGGCAGGTCTCGGCCCAAGGCGGAAGCGCATAGAGCGCGCCCTGCTCGAGCGCCTGCACCACGTCGACGCGGGTGCCGAGCCGCCCGGCGAGATCGTTCTCGGAGAGCGCGCTGGCCGCGCGCAGGTCCCGAAACAGCTCCGCCACCTCAGCGTCATAGCCGGCCGGCATTTCCTTAATCCCATGAATATGCAGGCGCCGTCGCGCGGCGTCCGGCGGTGGGCTTACCGGCACTTGGCCCGGCTCGGGCGGCATCGCAAGGCTGATCCTATCTCTTGCTGATCTCCGCTAACACAAGCCCAACGACGTGGGTTTTGCAAGTCTCAGCGAGATTAACATATTGCAACACGGCGTGGTGACCTCTCATCGCGTCAAATCTGCACGCCCTTTTCGGCGGCAAAGCGTTTCAGGTCCTCGCGCAGCGAGGTGTCCGTGCATTCGAGCAGCTCCTCCAGCCTTTGCCTGAGATTGCCGGCATCGAGCGACAGGATCATGGCCTTGACCGGCCCCACCGAGGCGGGCGCCATGGAGATCGAGCGGAAGCCAAGCCCGATAATCGCCATGGCCTCGAGCGGCCTGCCCGCCATCTCTCCGCACAGAGTGAGCGGCACGTTGTGCTTTTCTGCCGCCGCGACGATCACGCGCAGCGCCTTGAGCCCGGCGGGGTTGAGCGAGTCGAAGCGCTCCGACACGCGCATATTGCCCCGGTCGGCCGCGAACAGGAACTGCATCAGGTCGTTCGATCCGACCGAAGCGAAGTCGGCCATGGGCAGGACGCGGTCGAGTTGCCACAGAAGCGCCGGCACCTCGATCATGGCCCCGATCATGAGGCCCTTCGGCTCGGGCCGCCCATGGCGCTTGAGAATATCGACCTCCCGGTCGATCAGCGCACGTGCCGCCTTGAGCTCGGACACATCGGCGATCATCGGCAGCATGATGCGGAGCTCGCGGCCATGCGCGGCCCTGAGCAGGGCGCGGATCTGGGTGCGGAACAGCGCCGGCCGGTCGAGTGCCATGCGGATCGCCCGCCAGCCGATGGCCGGGTTCTCCTCCTTGCTCGCGCGGAAAAAGGGCAGCACCTTGTCGCCGCCGACATCGAGCGAGCGGAACACCACCGGGCGGTCGCCGGCGGTATCGAGGATCGCCTTGTAGAGGCGCGTCTGCTGCTCGAGCCGCGGGAAGGTGGAGGAGATCATGAACTGGAGCTCGGTGCGGAACAGCCCGATGCCGTCGGCGCCCGACTGATCGAGATGCGGCAGGTCGAACAGCAGGCCGGCATTGATGTGCAAGGCGATCCGCTCGCCGTCCAGCGTGACCGCCGGGACATTGCGCAAGGCGGCATATTGCGCCTGCCGCCTCGCCCTGAAGCGGACCTTGTCGGCATAGGCCGAGACGACCTCCTGGGTCGGCCGCACATGCAGCTCGCCGCCTTCGGCATCGACGATGATGGCGTCCCCCGCCTCGACCGCGTCGAGCACGCCTTTAACCTGGGTGATGGCGGCGATGCCGAGCGCGCGTGCCACGATGGCGACATGGCTTGCCGCGCCGCCCTCCTCGAGCACGAGCCCGCGGAGGCGCTGGCGGTCATAGTCGAGGAGCTCGGCCGGGCCCATGGTGCGGGCGATGAGGACCGCATCCTGCGGCAGATTTCCCGCCGCTGCCGTGCCGGCGCCGCCCGAGAGGAGCCGCAGCAGCCGATTGGACAGATCGTCGATGTCGTGCAGGCGGTCGCGTGCATGCGGGTCGGTCTGGCGCAGCATGCGGGCGCGGGTATCGTTGCGCACGCGCTGCACGGCGGCTTCCGCCGTGAGCCCGGTGAGCAGCGCCTCGTCCAGCCGGCGCCGCCAGCCGTGATCGTGGGCGAACATGCGAAAGGCCTCGAGCACCTCGCGATGCTCGCCCGCGCGCGCCATGTCGCCGCGCTCGAGCATGCCGTCGATCATGCCGGTCAGCTCCTCGATGGCCTGGGCAAGCCGCCGCCGCTCGAGCTCGACATCCTCGGCGATCAGGCGCGTGACCACGATGCGCGGCTCGTGCAGCACCACATGGCCGAGCGCCACGCCTTCGGAGATGGGAAGCCCCGTGAAGCGCGCCGCCAGGTCGCGCCGCGGCTCCGCGCTCACCTCCTCGGTGACGCCGAGGCCGCCTGAGGCGATCATCTCGGCGAGCACCATGGCGGTGGTCTGCAGCGCCTCGACCTCCTCGTCGCTATATTGCCGCATGGTGCGGTTCTGCACCGTCAGCACGCCGATGGTGTGGCCGCCGCGCAGGATCGGCACCCCGAGGAAGGAATGATAGATCTCCTCGCCGGTCTCAGGGCGATACGAGAAGGCCGGGTGATGCTGGGCATCGGGGAACTGCATCGGCTCGGCCTGGATGGCGATCAGGCCGACCAGGCCTTCGCCGGGCTTCAGATGCGTGTTGTGGACGGCCTCCGGGTTCAAGCCTTCGGTGGCGAACAGCTCAAGAGAATCGTCGCGGCGGCGCAGATAGATCGAGCACACCTCGGCGACCATGTTCGAGGCGATCAGCACGGCCACCTTGTCGAGGCGCGCCTGTGCACTCTCCCGCTCCGCCATGACCTCGCGCAGACGGCGGAGCAATTGTCTCGGGGCGCCAATAGTAGAGACGGGCATAACTACCAGTCCTCGCCGGCCGGGCAGAGCGGCGGACCACGCATCGTGGAAAGCTTCAGATTAGCCGCTTTGACCCGCTAGCGGCTGTCCAATCCGAACAAGGAATGCAAGGTCCGCACCGCAAGCTCGGCGTAGGCCGCATCGATCAATACGCTGATTTTGATCTCGGAGGTCGAGATCGCCTCGATATTGATGCCTTTTTCGGCAAGCGCGCTGAACATTTGCGCGGCAACCCCGGCGTGGCTTCGCATGCCCACACCTATCGCCGACACCTTGGCGATGTCGGTGGACCCGCGCAAGTCCAAATAACCGATAGAATCCTTGGCTTTGCGGAGCACTTCCAGGGCGCGATCGAGATCGGCGCTCTGCACCGTGAAGGTGAGGTCGGTATGGCGGCCGTCGTCGGAGACGTTCTGCACGATCATGTCGACATTGATATTGGCCTCGGCCAGAGGGCAGAACACCTGCGCCGCGACCCCTGGCTTGTCGGCGACCTTGAGCAGCGTCACCTTGGCCTCGTCCCGGGCATAAGCAATTCCGCTGACGACGTTCTGCTCCACGATCTCATCCTCATGGCAAACCAGTGTTCCAAGTCCGTTCGCTGCGTCCCCTTTACCCGCGAGGCCGGGCGCAGCGAAGCTCGAGCGCACCAGCACGCGCACGCCCTTCTGCATGGCAAGCTCGACCGAGCGGGTCTGCAGCACCTTGGCCCCTTGCGAGGCCATTTCCAACATTTCTTCATACGAGATCTTGGCGAGGCGATGCGCCTTAGGCACCACCCGCGGGTCGGTGGTGTAGACCCCGTCCACATCGGTATAGATGTCGCAACGGTCGGCCTGGAGGGCCGCCGCAAGCGCCACCGCGCTCGTGTCCGAGCCGCCGCGCCCGAGCGTGGAAATGCGGTTCCCTGGCGCGACGCCCTGGAAGCCCGCGACCACCGCGACCTCCCCCTCGAGCATCCGCGCCTTCAGCTCGTTAACGGCAACGCCGGTGATGCGGGCCGCGCGGTGGGCCCCGTCGGTCTGCAGCGGAATCTGCCAGCCCTGCCAGGATCGCGCCCGCATGCCCAAAGATTGGAGGACGAGGGCAAGCAACCCCGAGGTAACCTGCTCGCCGGAGGACACCACGGCGTCATATTCGCGCCCGTCATATTGGGCCGAGGCCTCGGCGTCGTTCTGCTTCCGGCGCTCCTTGAAACCCCAGGCCTGGTCGACGAGAGCCACGAGCTGGTTGGTGTGGCCGGCCATGGCCGAGACCACCACTGCGCACGCGTGGCCGGCTTCCACCTCGCGCTTCACATGGAAAGCGGCGTTGCGGATCCGATCCACATCGGCGACCGACGTTCCGCCGAATTTCAGCACCAACAGGGCCATGGCCTGATCCAAGGGGCGGGGCGGACCCCATGCCCTCCCCTCATCAACAAGAGGGCCGGCCCTGATTGGGCCGGCCGGAAAACGGGGTCCTTCATACTGACTGGAAACCCCGGGCGCAACATGGCTCTCGGCTCCTTGACAGGTGGTGAAGGCAGACGGCCAATGCCTCCATGCCAGAGGCCCCCGACAGCACGGCCACCCTCGACCGCGACGAGGTCGCCCGGTTTGCCAGGCTTGCCGGGAAATGGTGGGACGCGAACGGGCCGTTCAGGCCGCTCCACCGCATCAATCCGGTGCGGCTTACTTATATCCGCGACCAGCTCTGCCGGCGGTTCGGGCGCGACAAGACCGCGGCTTCAAGCCTCTCAGGCCTGTCCGTCCTCGATATCGGCTGCGGCGGCGGGCTGGTCGCCGAGCCCTTGGCGCGGCTCGGCGCCTTCGTCACCGGCATTGACCCCGCGCCCGAGAACATCGAAGCAGCCAAGGCGCACGCCGACGGGGCGCGGCTCAAGATCGCCTATCGGGCCGCCACCGCCGAGGAGCTCGCCGCTGAGCAACTCGCCGCAGGCGGCAGCGGCTTCGATGCCGTCCTGCTTCTCGAAGTGGTCGAGCACGTGCCCGACGTGCCAGCCTTCCTCAAAAGTGTAGCCCCTTTGGTGAAGCCAGGCGGAGTCATGGTGCTGTCGACGCTGAACCGCACGCTCAAGGCCTATGCGCTTGCCATTATCGGCGCCGAGCTGATCCTGCACTGGCTCCCCATCGGCACCCATCAATGGCAGCGCTTCGTCAGGCCCGACGAGCTGAACGCCGCGCTGAGACGGGCCGGCCTCACGCCAGCCGATACGACGGGCATGATCTATAACCCTCTCGCCGACGAATGGCGGCTTGGCCGCGGTACCGATGTGAACTATTTCGTCACGGCGATCAGGCCGGGCTGAGGATCAATAGCCCGGAGGTGGATAGCCGCGCGGCGGGTAGTAATAGCCGCGAGGGCCGTAGTACCCTTGCGGTCCGTTATTGGGCTGAAACCACCGCCCGAAGAGGCCGCGCCTCCGGGGCTGCTGGGGAGGCAGTTCCTGAGCTTGCTGTCCAGGCGTAAACCAACCCGGCCCTGGGAAGTAGCGAGGCTGACCAGGGCCGTAGCGGGGCTGGCTTGCCACTTTCGCCTCGCCACCGGGAGTTTCGCCGCTCAGGGCGACTTGGGTATTCTGCATCCCATTCGTCTCCACCAGCGCATAAAGCGTGGCGGCATTCTCAGGCGAGATACGCACGCAGCCATGCGAGACGGGTTTGCCGAGATTCTTGACCTCATGGGTGCCGTGGATGGCATGACCATCTTTCATAAAGAAAATAGAATGGGGCATGGGAGAGTTGTCCCACTGCTTGCTATACCAAACTTCATTCATAGAAGTGGGAGTATAAGTTCCTGAAGGAGTTGAATATCCTGGTCGACCAGTTGATACTGGCCAAGTGTATTGCTCCACTCCATCGACAAAGACCGTCATTTCCTGCCGCGACTTATCGATGTTGATCAGGATCTGGGAGCCAGCCTGGGTGGCGGCGGCATTGGCGTCCGGCGGGGCCGCGGCATCTGATTCGCGCTGCGCAGCGGAAGGATCCGATTTAGGCTGCGCGGCAGGAGGATTGGGCTTGGCCTGCGCGCTCGGCGGAGTGTCGCCCGCCGGCGCACTTGGAGGCTTGGTGCTGGTCTCAGCGCCCGCAGGAAATGCGAGGGCGAGGGCCAGAAAAGGGGCGATGATTAGCCCTGAAGCATGTCTATGAAGTCGGAGGAAACCTGAGAGGCGCATTCTTTGACCCTGGTTGCGCAGAAACCAACGCCCGGCAGATGTAAAATAGAAGCCCTTCGCGGCTTTACCAGGGCATCTCGCGGTAATTTGTAGCAGGAGCCCCCCAACAAGAGGTTACCTCAAGGCAAGTTCCGCCGCATCAGCTTCTCGCCTTGCGAGCGAGCGAGGACCGCTTTGGCTTCCTGGCCTGCTCTGCATAGGCATCAACCAGGGCGCGGATCATGCGCTGATAGGGAACTCGGGCTTTCCCCGCCTCCCTTTTGAAAAAGTCGACGCTGCGGCGGCTCAGGGCCAGCGTGACCTTCACCGTGTCTTCGCGCAGGACGAGTTCGCCCGGAGGGGGAAGGAAATCGTCAACGACCCTGAGGTCGCCGATCTCGCCCTCGTTGTACCTTCTTGTTCTCTCTGTCATAGAGTCTCTTGCCTTTGCGCCAATAGCCGGCGCCAAAAATGCGGATTCGGCCGTCGCGCCATGTGAAGCGCACTGTCATGACGCCGCCATGCACTGTGCCGAAGCAATAGTAGCGCTGCTCGTCCTCGCTGTGGCTCAGGTCTTCGGCGATGACGCGGCGCTCATCCAAGAACGCGAGCTGCGCCGTCTCAAAGGCTACGCCGTGCTTCTCCTGATTAACGCGGCTTTTGTCCTCGTCCCACTCAAAGCTCGGCTCGGCCGCCATGATATGGGCATTCTACCATAAATCTGTATGGCGGCCAGCCTGGTGAATGGCTGAGCTTTTAGTTCTGGTCCTCCGGCAGCGGCGGTAGCGGCACGGCGGGGATGCCTTCATCCCGCAGCGCCTCGGCTTCTTCGACACTCGCCTCGCCATAGATGCTGCGTGCCTCGGCCTCGCCATAATGCATTTTGCGCGCTTCCTCCGGGAAGGCAGGGCCGACATGCTCGGCATTGGCCTTGAGATGGGCCCTCAAGTCCTTGAGGAGGGCGTAAGTCTGCCGGCGCTCGCTTCTGGCAGGCGCTTCGGCCGGCTCGGCTCTGCTTCTCCTGACCGCAGGGGCCATCGGCGCCTTGCTCACCCCGGCGCTGCCGCATGCGGGACAGGTGACTGCGCCGGCCTCGACCTGGACGTCATAATCGCTGCCCGAGCCGAACCAGGCTTCGAAGCCATGGCCTTTGTCGCAAGTGAGCGCATAGCGGATCATGACGCTTCTTTCCGCGCCGGTGCGGGCGAGCTGCCCGCGATCTCGACCTGGAACTCGCGCCCATGCTTGATCGCCGGGATGCGCGCGCGGGCCTCGGCCGAGGCCGCAAGGTCGATATCGGCAAAGATCACGCCCGGGTCCTCGCCCCCCTCTGCCAGGACCTCGCCCCAAGGCGATACGACCAGGCTATGGCCATAGGTGCTGCGGCCGTTCTCATGCAGGCCCCCTTGGGCGGCGGCGAGCACGAAGGCGCCGGTCTCGATGGCGCGCGCGCGCACCAGCACCTGCCAATGGGCCTCGCCCGTCTGCCGGGTGAAGGCCGACGGGATGGCGATGAAGTCGGCGCCGGCTGCGGCGAGCGCGCGGTAGAGCGCAGGGAAGCGGAGGTCGTAGCAGATGCTGAGGCCCAGCCTCCCGAAGGGAAGGTCGACGAGCACCGCCTTGGCGCCCGGGCGGAAGTACTGGGATTCGCGGTAGCTCTCCCCTCCGGCTAGGTCCACATCGAACATATGCAGCTTGTCGTAGCGTGCGGCGATCCGGCCCTGAGGGTCGATGACATAAGAGCGGTTGGCCACGCGCCCCCGGTCGACCTTGATGGCCAGCGATCCTATGTGCAGAAAGATCCCAAGCTCGGCGGCAAGCGCTTTGAGCCGCGCCAACGGAGCGCTTTTTCCCTCGGCCTCAGAAGCGGCGATCACAAGCTCGGGCTTGAGCTCCATGATGGCGGTGTTCTCAGGCGTCTGCACATAGGCCGCCCCACCCTTCGCCGCGCGCCTGATCAGCGCCTCGGCCATGTCGAGATTGGGCTCGATGGCTTGGCCTGAGCGAAGCTGCACCAGGCCAGCGCGGAAGCGTCTCTCCCCTTGGCGGGTCATGGCTCGCTGGCGTCCGCAAGTGCCTCTGACACGCGTGCCTCTGATGCAAGCGCCTCCGGCACGAGTGCCTCCGGCGCAGGTTCAAGCCACGCCTCGAGCTTGCCCTCGCGGTCGAGAGCGGAGAGCTCCTCGTAGCCGCCGACATGGCGGCCGTGTATGAAGATCTGCGGCACGGTGCGCAAACCCATGGCGCGCTCGATCATCTGGCTGCGCTTTTCGGCGTCGAAGGCCACGTCGATCTCCTCGAACTCGAGGCTTTTGCCGCGCAGGAGCTGCTTCGCCGCCCGGCAATAGCCGCAGAATTGCGTGGTGTAGAGGAGGATGCGCGTCATGCTTCGTTGCCGTTGCCCAGGGATGTCCAGAATCTCAGCCCATGGTAACTGGGCGCTTAACCAGCCCTCTGCAAGACTAGAAAAGGTCGTGCTCGAACAATAGGCTAAAGCACGAAAGAGGTGGGCTCGACGGCTCGCGCCAGCGCCAGCACATCCACCCGCGCCGCCCCTGCCCGCTGTAACGCCCGGGCGGAGGCCTCGGCGGTCGCCCCGGTCGTAATCACGTCGTCGATGACCACGACCCTCTTTCCTTTGACGCGGGCCGCGCGGGCCGGATTCACCTTGAAGGCCCCGGCGACGTTCCGCCGCCTCTGGTCGGCCGTGAGCCCCACCTGACTTGCCGTCCGCCGCACCCGCCTGAGCACGAAGCAATCGACCCCGACGTCGGAAAGCCTCGCCACCCCATAGGCAAGCATCGCCGATTGGTTGAACCGCCGCCACCACAGCCGCGAAGAGTAGAGCGGCACCGGCACGATCAGATCGGCGTCGGCCAGGAGCTCGGCGCCCGCCTTGACGAGCCACCGCGCGAACAATGGCAGACCTTCATGCCGATCGCGATATTTGAAGCTCTGGACGAGGTCGCGCATGGTCAAGGAATAGCGCGCCGCGGCCCACGCCCGGTCGTAGACTGGAGGCTTGGCGATGGCCGCCGCCGATAGCGACGGCTCGCCCGCATCGTAAGGAAGCGGTACCCCGAGCCGCGCGCAGATGGGAGGCGCGATGAAATCGATCTTGGCAAAGCAGGCGCCGCACAGAGGCCCATGGCTCCAGATGCGCGTCCGGCAGGCGATGCAGACCGGCGGCAAGAGCACGTCGGCAAGGCGCCCGAGCATCGACCGCAAGGGCCTGACCCTTGTGGCGTCCGCGGCGCGCGCCGCCTCCGGAGCCTCTAAACTAAGCTCTGCCTCGCTTATCGCCATGGGCGTCATGATAAAGCCCGGAGGGCCTCGCCTGGAAGAGCGGAGGCCCGCCATTCCATGAGCGAGGAGCGCCTTCTGTTCGACCGCAAGCTGTTGCGCACCCGCCGCGCGCGCTTCGCCCATGAGATCGAAGCCCGCGAGTTCCTGCTCGCCCATGTCGCAAGCGAGATCGCCGAGCGCGTCGCGATCATGTTGCGCCCCTTTCCGCTGGCGCTCGACCTCGGCGCCTATCACGGGCTGCTTGGCCGGAAAGTGGCCGAACTTCCCTCGGTCAGGGCGATGATCTACGCCGAGAGCGCGGAAGCCTTTGTCGCCCTTTGCCCGCGGCCGGCGCTGCTCTGCGACGAGGACCTGCTGCCCTTCAAGGACGCGAGCCTCAATCTCGTCGTCTCAGGCCTGGCGCTCCATCGCGTCAACGATCTCCCCGGCGCTCTGATCCAGATCAGGCGCGCGCTCGCCCCCGATGGCCTCCTCATGGCGGCGCTGCTCGGCGCCCGCTCGCTCATCGAGCTCCGGCAAGTGCTGATCGAGGCCGAAGCCGAGACTGAAGGCGGCGCGAGCCCGCGCATCGCGCCCTTCGCCGATGTCAGGGACTATGGCGCGCTGTTGCACCGCGCGGGCTTTGCCCTTCCCGTGGCCGATGCCGACGTCCTGACCGTCATCTACCCCTCCCCGCGCGAACTGATGCGCGAGGTTCGCGCGCTCGGCGGCGGCAATGTGCTGTTGGCGCGCAGCAAGGCGCCGCTGCCACGTCGGACGCTCGAGCGCGCCGAGGCGATCTATCGGGAGCGTCACGCCACGCAAGACGGAAGGGTGAGCGCCACTTTCGAGATCGTCTTCTTGAGTGGATGGGCGCCCCATGCGAGCCAGCAGAAGCCGCTCAAACCCGGAAGCGCGGCGCAACGCCTCGCCGACGCGCTCCACACCACGGAGCGGTCTGCCGGCGATAAGGCGTCCTTCCCGGCGGCTCCTCCGCAGAAGAAGAAGGACGGCTAGTGCGCAAAGATCGCTTGCACACGCTCATACATGGCGGTGACGTTGCCACCGAGCTGCGTGATGACGACCATGATGGCGACGGCGATGAAGGTCATGATCGCATATTCGATGGCCGTGGTGCCGGAGGTATCTGCCGCGAACCGCCGTGCCGTGGCGCCGATGCAGTTGGGCAGGGCCGTCTTGTGTGTCGTGTCCGTCATGGTCTCCCTCAAACTCTCAACAGACCGGGCAGAGCGATTTTGAGCGGCTCGTCGGCCGGCGGCATGCCATAGCGGCGAAGCTCCTCCGGCCTGACGAAGGCAAGCTCCTGCCCTTCATTGGCAGTGATGCTGCCCCGCCACCGCCGGCAGAGATAGACAGGCATGAGCAGGTGGAAGTCGGGATAAGCGTGGCTGGCAAAGGTCAGCGGCGTCAGATCGCCTTTGGCGATCTCGATACCAAGCTCCTCGGCAAGCTCGCGGATCAACGCTTCCTCCGGCTCCTCTCCCGCCTCGACCTTGCCGCCCGGAAACTCCCAGAGGCCGGCCAGCGGTCGCCCTAAGGGGCGCTTGGCGATCAGGACCGCGCCCGCCTCGTTCAGGAGAGCACAGGCCGCCACGATCACGATCGAGCGCTCCCGACGCTCACCCATGCTCATCCCCGGCGATTAACAAATGTTGGCAAAGATCCCGGTCAGGATCGGTAGTCAGCGTTAATGGCGATGTAATCTTTGGTGAGGTCGCAGGTCCAGATGACGCCTGCGGCATCTCCCACCCCGACATCGACGGTGATGACGATCTCAGGCCGCTTCATATAGGCGGCGCCCTCTTTCTCGCTGTAGCTCGGGGCAACCTCGCCGTCCTTGGCGACGAGAATCTCGCCGAGCCAGATGGTGAGCCGGTCGCGGTCGGCCGCTTCGCCCGCCTTGCCGACGGCCATGACGATGCGCCCCCAATTCGGGTCTTCTCCCGCGATCGCCGTCTTCACCAGGGGCGAATTGGCAATCGACCTGGCAATTCTCCGCGCCGCTTCCTTGGTCTCCGCGCCGGTGACTTTCACCGTGACGAATTTGGTGAGCCCCTCGCCGTCCTTGACGATCTGCTGGGCGAGATCGCGCATCACCTCGAACAGCGCGAAGCGGAAGCTCGCGAGTCGTGGATCGTCGCCATGCGCGATGCGTGGGCTCCCGCGCGTGACCGCGCGTCCCGTCGCGAAGATGAGTGCCGTATCGCTCGTCGAGGTGTCGCCGTCGATGGTGATGGCGTTGAAGGTCTCGTCGACCGCAGGATCGAGGCAGGCGCGAAGCGCTGCGGGCTCGATCGCCGCGTCGGTGAAGAGAAAGGCGAGCATGGTCGCCATGTCCGGCGCAATCATGCCGGCCCCCTTGGCGATGCCGTTGATCCTGATCGAGACCCCGTCGATGTCCGTCTTCCGCGTGGCGAGCTTGGGGAAGGTGTCGGTGGTCATGATCGCCCGGGCGGCATCGGCGAAGCCATTCCCCTTCGCATCGCGCGCAAGATCGCCGAGGAGCCCGGTGAATTTGCCCGGATCGAGCGGCTCGCCGATCACGCCGGTCGAGGCGATATAGACATCGGCCTCGAGGCAGCCGACGGCCTCGGCGGCGGCCTCAGCGGTCAGCTTCACCGCCTCGCGGCCGCGCTTGCCGGTGAAGGCATTGGCATTGCCGGAATTGACGACGAGCACGCGCGCCATGCCATGGGGAAGCCGCGCCCGGCACCAATCGACCGACGCCGAGGCGGTCTTCGACCTGGTCAGCACGCCGGCTGCGGTCGTGCCCGGGTCGAACGTCGCCAGCAGCAGGTCGATGCGGCCGGGATAGCGGATGCCGGCCGCCGCGGTGGCGATGCGCACGCCGTCGATGGCCGGGAGATGCGGCAGGTGCTTCGGCGCAAAGGGCGAGATCGTCCCCACGGCGGCTCAAGCAACGCCGTCAGGGCTTGCCCGCGGCATCCCCTGGCTGATCGCCTTGCCC
>DFXC01000062.1:1210-3046 GCA_002383105.1 Hyphomicrobiaceae bacterium UBA4118 | reverse complement strand
GATCGCCTTGCCCTGACTGATCGTCTGGGGTCTCATCGGGCGGGCCCTCGCCCTTCGCCGCGGCATCGTCCATCGACTTTTTGAGCTCGGGGTCAACCACTTCGATCTTCGCCGTGTCGCGCAACCCCGTCACCACCTCTTGTGCCTTTTGCTGCACGAGCTGGGTGCGAATCGCCTCCTTGACCTGGTCGAAAGTGGGGAGCGGCTGATCGCGCTTCTCCTCGACCTTGATGATGTGCCAGCCGAATTGGGTCTGCACCGGCTCCGAGATCTGGCCGACCTCAAGCGCGAAAGCTGCATCCTCGAACGGCTTCAGCATCTGGCCGCGGGCAAAAAAGCCAAGGTCGCCGCCTTCGGCGCTGGTGTCTTTCGACTTCTCCTTGGCGACCGTGGCAAAATCCTCGCCCTTCTTCAGCCGCTCGGCGACCTCTTTGGCCTCGGCCTCAGTCGCCACCAAAATGTGGCGGGCATGGATCTCTTGCTCGGGCTTCACGCTGCCGATCTTCTCGTCATAGATCTTCTTGGCAGCGTCGTCAGTTACGGCATTGCTGATGCTCGCATCGAAGAACGCGTCGCGCAGCGCGCGCCGCTGATGATATTTGAGGCGGGCGGCAAAATTCGCGGCGCTGTCGAGTTTGTCCTTTTCGCCCGCCTCCGCCATGAGCTCGTTCTCGATGACATATTGCAGGAGCACGCGCCTGCGGTCCGCCGGTGTGTAGTTGGAGAGCCTTGAGCCGACTTCGGAAACGGCAAAATCGAGGTCGGATTGATTGATATCGACGCCATTCACGCGGGCGACGACTGGATCGTCGGCTGCGGCAGGCAATGGAGCAAGGCCGATTAAGGCTGCAGCAAGCAGCAAGACTGACCAAGTTTTCACGAGAATGGATCCTCATCTTCTGCTCGCCTTGCGGCTCCTTGCAAAGCGAAGGCGAGCGGGTTGGGTTCGCTTCCCCGGGGCGCTTTTAGACCTCGGGCGACGGGTTGCCAAGCGACGAATACGCCCATGGGGATGGGCCAGGGCACGCTGCGACGGCGTCAAATAGCAGCCACTTCGGCCCATTTTCAAACCGAGGAATTGACGGCAGGACATCATTTCGATAATTCTGGACGCATGGAAATTTCAACCGCAGTGGGTGCGCTCGGCGCGCTGGCTCAAGAGAGCAGGCTCAAGGTTTTCCGCCTGCTCGTCCGCTCGGGGCCTGACGGCGTGGCCGCGGGCGACATCGCGCGGAAGCTCGCCGTGCCGCACAACACCATGTCCTCTCACCTTGCCATCCTCACCCGCGCCCACCTCGTCAGCGCGCGAAAAGAGGGCCGCTCGGTCATCTATGCGGTGGATCTCGAGGGGACGCGCGCTCTTCTGTCGTTCCTGGTCGAGGACTGCTGCCGCGGCAAGCCGCATATCTGCGCGCCGCTGATCGCATCGACGCTTGCCGAGTGTTGTCCGTAATCGGAGGAGAAACCATGCAGGTCGTGAAGCGTCCCGAGCCGCTCAATGTTCTTTTCCTCTGCACCGGCAACTCGGCCCGCTCGATCATGGCGGAATGCGTTCTCAATCGCCTGGGAGCCGGCAAGTTTCGCGGCTTCAGCGCCGGCAGCCACCCGGCCGGCAAGGTCAACCCCGTGACGCTCAACCTGTTGCGCAAGACGAACTACGACGTTTCGGGCCTCCACTCAAAGTCCTGGGACGAGTTTGCGCGCGCCGATGCCCCCAAGCTCGACTTCGTCTTCACCGTGTGCGACGACGCGGCAAATCAGCTCTGCCCCATCTGGCCCGGCCAGCCGATGACCGCGCATTGGGGCCTGCCCGACCCCGCCAAGGCCCAAGGCAGC
>DFXC01000062.1:440-997 GCA_002383105.1 Hyphomicrobiaceae bacterium UBA4118 | reverse complement strand
AATCAGCGCATCAGCATTTTCGTGAGCCTGCCTCTCGACCGGCTGAGCAAGCTGTCACTTAAGCGTGAGCTCGAGGCGATCGGGCGGACCGAGGCCGCAGCCTCCAAACAGCCCGCTTAACCTCGGCGCAAGCACCCGCGCGTCGCGTTGACAAGGTTAGAGGCGCCTCTTATGTCTCACGGGCGTTTGTTTCCCTGGCATTTTTTGGACGCTTTCCTGAGGCCCTGATAGGGATCGGCCTGGGAAATCTCCTGCCATAAGAGGCTAAAGAACCAATGCTTTCCTTTGGCACCATCGCCAGCAAAGTCTTCGGCTCATCCAACGACCGCCGGCTCAAGAAATATGCGAGCTCGGTCGCTTCCATCAATGCGCTGGAGCCCGAAATCGTGGCCCTCAGCGACGAGGCTTTGCGCGCCCGCACCGAGGCGTTCCGCGCCAGAGTGCGCGAAGGCACCCCGCTCGACGATTTGATCCCGGAAGCCTTCGCCACCGTGCGCGAGGCCGCCAAGCGCACCATCGGCCAGCGCCATTTCGACGTGCAGATGATCGGCGGCATG
>DFXC01000062.1:0-248 GCA_002383105.1 Hyphomicrobiaceae bacterium UBA4118 | reverse complement strand
ACCGGCGAAGGCAAGACGCTGGTTGCCACGCTGGCCGTTTATCTCAATGCGCTCGCCAGCCGCGGCGTCCACGTCGTCACCGTCAACGACTATCTGGCCAAGCGCGACGCGGTCTGGATGGGCGCCATCTACAAGTTCTTAGGCCTTACCGTCGGGGTCATCGCCCACGAGCTCAGCGACGAGCAGCGGCGCGCGCAATATGCCTGCGACGTGACCTACGGCACCAACAACGAGTTCGGCTTCGACTA
>DFXC01000124.1:2776-3633 GCA_002383105.1 Hyphomicrobiaceae bacterium UBA4118 | reverse complement strand
GTGCCATAAGCGGAAATTCTGCGCCATGTGGTCTCGCCTGCTCACCCTTGCCTGCGCCCTGCTCCTGCTGCCCGCCCCGGCTCTGGCCGGCGCCAAGGAGAAAATCGCGGCCCTGGCGCCATCGGGGCTGGTGCTCGTGATGGACGACAAGGGCAACGAGCTGGTGGCCCAGAATGCCGACGAGCCCTTCGTCCCGGCCTCCGTCACCAAGATCGTGACCGCCTGGCTGGCGATGGAGGTGCTGGGCGCCGACTACCGCTTCGAGACAAGCTTCTACCTGGACGGCGACCGAAAGCTATACGTGCGCGGGGGCGGCGATCCCTTCCTGATCTCCGAGGAGCTGGCGCCGCTCGCGAAGGAGCTGGTCGCCGCCATCGGCAAGGAGCCGATCACCGGCATCGTGCTCGATGCGAGCTACTATCCCTCAGACCTCCGCATCCCGGGCATCGAGAACACCAGCGAGGCCTATGACGCGCTGAACTCGGCGCTCGCGGTGAACTTCAACACGATCAGCGCCGTGCGCAAGGGCAAGACGGTCCGCTCCGCCGAGGAGCAGACGCCGATCACGCCGCTCGCGATCAGCCAGTTCCAGGCGCGGGGCCCCCAGGGCCGCGGCCGCATCAGCCTGAGCAAGGATCCGGCGGTGAGCCTGAAATATGCCGGCGAGCTGATCGCCGCGTTCATCGAGCGGGCCGGCGGCAGCGTCAAGGGCGAGATCGTGACCGGAACGGTGCCCGAGGGCCTGAAGCCGGTCTATGTTCATCGCCAGTCCCGCACTCTCTCGCAGATCCTCACCCAGCTGCTCATCGGCTCGAACAACTACATCGCCAACCAGGTCTTCCTGGAGATCGGGGGGA
>DFXC01000124.1:0-2576 GCA_002383105.1 Hyphomicrobiaceae bacterium UBA4118 | reverse complement strand
CCTGGGCGGACCCGTCAGCCTCGAGAAATCGCTCAAGGTCGCGAACGACATGCTTGCCGCCAACGGCCTCGCCGATTCCATCCATCTCGAGGAGGGCTCCGGCATCAGTCGCGACAACCGCTTCACGGCGCGCGGCCTCGCCCAGTTGCTCCATCTTTTCGAGCCCAATGCCACCCTGCTCCGCAGCGGCCGCGGAACCCTCTTCAAGACCGGCACCTTTTCCGGCGTCCGCACCTTGGCGGGCTACGCCGACACCTCCAAGCACGGGCGGGTGCGCTTCGTGATCGCGCTCAGGAGCAACGACAGCGCGATGCGCTTCCGGTTGCTCAAGGCCATCCAGTCCGGGCTGTAGCCGGAGCCGCCCCGGCGGCGTAGTCCTTCACAACTGGCGCGCCATGCCCTTCAGCGCGAGCTCGCTGATGAAGTCGCTCAGCCGCGCCACGAAGGCCTCATCGATTTTCAGGTTGAACGGCGGCTTGGTGAACTGCTCGCGATTGCGCACGAACACGCTGCATTGACCCATCAGCGAGATGGCGGTGCACATGGCGTCCTGGTCCGAGGTTCCCGGTGGAAGGAAGCGCCGCACGAGCTCGGTGGCGCTGGCGAGAAACGGCATTGCACCCGTCTTGACGAAATTGGTCAGCACCTTGCTAGGACGGACGTTCTCCCAAGCAAAGATGCGGATGTAGCGGATCATCTGATCGCGGGCGAGCAGCGGGCGTAGCTGTTGATACACGAAGCTGCGCAAGGCCTCCTCGCGCGACATGTCCTTAAGCCGCTCGGGGTCGAAATTGTCGAACCGCAGATACCCCTCGAAGGCGACCTTGAGCACCTCGAAATAGAGCCCCTCCTTGCCCTTGAAATGGTAGTTGATCGCCGCCTGATTGACGCGCGCTTTGGAGACGATCGCCCGAATGCTCGTGCCGTCATAGCCCCGCTCGGCGAACAGGGCGACCGCAGCCTTCAGGATGTTGTTGCGCGTATATTCGGACGGGCGAGACATTTGCATCCAGCTCAAAATTCAAACAAGCGTTTGAATTCAGCTTACGCGCGCCCGCGCGCCGATGCAATCGCCGGATCGTGCGGCCGATCGCCTGCCCTCTGCGGCGGCCTCACGATATTTTCCCTTCCGCCATCTCCACCGGTCATTCTTTGGTCACAAACGAGTGTTTGAATTTCAAATGACCGTTTGAAACACCTTGTAACAGTATGTGATCGTGGGTAAGCGAGATGGCAAAGTCGAGGGAAATGGCTCAATCCGCCAACGCATCGCCGGCCAAGGGCTTCGCGGCGTGGCAGGCGCTGACTAAGGCGTTGTTCGACGACTATCGCCCCGAACTGCACTACATGCGCGGCCCGGGGCCGAAATGGCACGAGAAGCATGATCTGCCGGAGATTGCCGGCGCGTCTCCGGCCGTGACCAGAGCATTGATGGCCGGTATTCGTCCGTGAGTCGATTTAAGGGCGGTTCACTAGCTTCCCCCTAGCTCCTCCCCGCCCTGTTTGGCGCCGCGGCGCGCGTTTCGAGAAAAAGCACCTCCTCGAGACGGGCGCTGCGGCCCCCCTTTTAGGAGCGCGTACGCTCATCTAGCGCAACATGCACGTCGCTTCACGCTCCTCCTCCAAATACACCTCGGCGCCAAGCGCGCGGAACTTGGCGCTCATCTCGGCCACACCGACTGGCGGGGACAAGTTTGGTCCGCTAAGTGCCATTAGCAGACTTCCAGACGCGCCCTCGCTACTGTTGCATCACCTGATGGTAGATGAATTGGAACGCATCTGGTGACAGGCCTAGTTCGCCTCGGTAGGGGTGGTCCATCAGGGCAATCACGGAGATAATCGTGCCGAGGTAGAACGAGATGAGCCCACCCAGTATCCAATGCGCATGACGGCGGAGGTCGAACAGCCATATGAGGATCATGTTGACAACCGCTCCGACTGCCACGGTGTACCACAGGATGGCCGGTATGCCGGAGGTGAGGCTGTAAATCCGCGCTCGCCGATGTTCGTAGAAGGTGTTGAACTGTCGCAACGTGTTCTCGTGCAACAGTTCTTGCGCCTTGGTCTGTGGCTCGAAAACTGCAAGCCGCGCTTGGAGTACCGCAACGCGATCGACGTCCTCGACAGGAACTATGCCTTTACGCTGCTGCGGCCATGCGTCCTCAATTAGGTAGCGGGTGTGCTCCTTTAGGAGATTTTGCAATTCGGTGCGGCTCGGCTCGGGATACGCACTTAAGTTCCGGTATAGGGCTGACAGTGAGGAAGCCTCATTGGCGTTGCTCTTTTCGACATCCAAGCGGTTTTGGTAGGTCGCCACAGCAAGCAAGCCGAGAAGCAAGCCGAAGATGACCCCGAAATACTGCAGGAAGGCCGCCAGCATGTCGTTCAGGCGCGGCTCTTCGCGGAGCCAGGACCTAACAGGGGGACGCAGAAAGAGCGTACCGAACCAACACACGCCCACAAAGACGGCTTCGAATAGGACTATTACCCACAGAGCGGGCAGGTCGTAGATCCAATAGAACATCTCTTGAGACCTTTCGTGGTGAGCCTAGTCTGGCCCGGGTTGCGAATTTCCG
>DFXC01000119.1:5236-6417 GCA_002383105.1 Hyphomicrobiaceae bacterium UBA4118 | reverse complement strand
AGATCACCGGGCGCTCGGCGTCGGCAAGGCAACAAGCTGACGCTGAAAGGCGTCTCGATCAACTCCATCGTCTTCGCCGATCGCCCGGTGCGGGCGGCCGGTCATGTGCTGACCTCGGACTTCATCAAGGAATGGGACGAGGGGAATGAGAGCTTCGCCAAGGATCCGCCCAACGCGACCATCTCGGTGTTGAGCAGCGACGGCAAAACCGTCGAGGACGCAGTGGTGGTCCTCAAGGCGCCGAAGCTCACCGGCAGCGAGCTGACATTCGAGGTATCTGTGCTCTGCTTACGTCGAACGCAAACGCGATCACCGAGGAGGAGGCGCACGCGATTGGCGTCGACGCCTACCTCTATTTCTATCCGCTGGTGACGATGGACCTCACCCGGAAGCAGCTCACCAATATGGAGCCTTCCCCCGGCTCCATCGGTGGACCCGCAAACCGCTTCGCTAACATCGCGGAATTTCCTGCCGCCGATATGCGCGTGGTGGTCAGGCCGAATTTCGACACGCTCTATTCCAGCGGCTGGCTTGACCTGACCAAGGAGCCGGTCATCGTCTCGGTGCCTGACACCAACGGCCGCTACTACCTGCTGCCGATGCTCGACATGTGGACCGACGTGTTCGCCTCACCCGGCTGGCGCACGACAGGCACGGGCGCCGGCAATTTCCTCATCGAGCCGCGCGGCTGGAAGCTTCAGCCTGGTCAAACCCTCCCGGAGGTCACCGAGGAGATCGTCGCGCCGACGCCTTATGTATGGATCATCGGCCGCACCAAGACCGACGGCCCCGCCGACTATGACGCCGTCCACAAGATCCAAGCGGCATACAAGATCACGCCCCTGTCGCAATGGGGCAAGGAGCCGGTGCCGCCCGAGGTGAAGATCGATCCCAGCATCGACATGAAGACGCCGCCAAAGAAACAGGCCGATACCATGTCGGCTGACAAGTATTTCGCCTATGCGGCTGAGGTCCTCAAGCTCCAGCCGCCGCATCTCACCGATCAGCCGATCATCGCGCAGCTCAAGCGCATCGGCTTCGAGCCGGGCAAAGGCTTCGACCTCAACGCGGCCGATCCTGCCGTCAAGAAGGGCTTGGAAAGCGCCCCAGCGGACGCGCAGGCGCTGATGCAATGGAAAATCCCCACCCTGGCACGGGTCGTGAATAACTGGTCGATGAAC
>DFXC01000119.1:0-5199 GCA_002383105.1 Hyphomicrobiaceae bacterium UBA4118 | reverse complement strand
TACGGCAACTATTACCTAAAGCGCGCCATGGTCACCCAGATCGGGCTTGGCGCCAATTTGCCCGGCGACGCCATCTACCCACTCAATCTGGGTGACAGCGACGGCAAGCCGCTCGACGGCGCGAACAACTACGCGATCCACTTCGACAAGGACCAAATCCCGCCGGCGCAAGCCTTTTGGTCGATCACGCTCTATGACCTCAGGGCTTTCAGGTGGCCAACCCAATCAATCGCTTTGCGGTCTCGAGCTGGATGCCCTTCAAATACAATGCCGACGGATCGCTCGACCTCCATTTCCAGAACGAGAGCCCGGGGGCCGACAAGGAGGCAAACTGGCTGCCCGCGCCGAAAGGGCCGTTCAATTTGACGATGCGCCTCTACGCGCCGAGGTCTGATGCGCTCAACGGCAAGTGGAACCGGCCGCCCGTGGTGAAGGCCAGTGCGCAAGGCGGCTTGCCGCAATAACGCAGTAAGGCTTGCTCTGGCCCAATTGTGGTTGTCCACTCCGTGGTGAAGGAGCAACCAAGCGAGGCGGTGGCTGATTTCGCCACCGGCGGCACTGCGGAATGGGCCAAAAACCGCCGAGAGCACCGAGCCCTACGCGTAAGCCCCTGGTGGCGCTGACCGGCGCCACCGGCTTCATCGGCCGATATCTGCTCAAGGAGCTGCCCAAGCGCGGCTACCGCGTGCGCGTCCTTCTGCGCCGTCCGGCCGCCCTCCCCGCCGGCTGCGCCAGCGCCCTGATCGGCGATCTCGCCAAGCCTTACAACATGGCGGAGGCGCTTGCCGAGGTCGACGCGGTGATCCACTCGGCGGGCCTCTCGACCACCATGTCGGGGTCGCCGGAGGATGACTACCGCCTGTTCAACACCGAGGCCACGGTCAGATTTGCCAAGGCCGTCCAACGTGCTGGCATCAAGCGCTTCGTCTTTCTGTCCTCGATCAGGGCGCAGTCCGGTCCGACCGCCGATTGCGTCTTGACCGAGGACCGGGAGCCGCGGCCGACCGATGCTTACGGCCGCTCCAAGCTTGCCGCCGAGCAGGGCTTGGCCGAAACCGATCTCGACTGGGTGGCGCTGCGACTAGCCCTTGTCTACGGGCCGGGTGTCGAGGGCAACATGGCAAGACTGATCAAGCTCGCCCGTTCCCCCTATCCGCTGCCCCTTGCCGGACTCAAGGGCGAGCACTCGCTGCTTGCCCTCGACAATCTCGTAGCGGCCGTGGACAAGGCGCTTGCCGCCTCTCAAACGCTCAGGCGCCCACTCATCGTCGCCGATCCGAAGCCTCTCACCATCGGGGCGATGATCGCGGCCATGCGCCAGGGCCTTGGCCGGCGTGCGGGGTTGTTCTACGTGCCTAAGCCCCTGCTCAAGGCGGCTTTGCGAGCCGCGGGACACGCCGGGGGCTATGAGCCTCTGTTCGGCTCTCTCGTCGCCGACCCTTCCGCTCTCGCGCGTCTTGCTTGGGTCCCTCCCGTCGCGACACAAGCCGGGCTTGCCGCGCTTCTCCGGGATGAGCCGGCGCCCGGATAGTTGCACCGCACAAAGAGCCGCGACTTTTATCTGCTTTGGACACGAACGGTCTTCCGATCGTCGCATTTTTTTGCTATGGTGCGAGCATGGCTGACGGGGGTCGCCATTTGAACGAGGCGCTTGCCTTGGAGAGTTTACGACTCTGAACCCCTGAAGAAGCTTCAGAGCGAATCTCCCGGGCAGGCCGAGGAGGTGGGATGGCACTCCCGAAGATTGTCCTGCGCGGCAGGAAGATCATTCTCCTGAGTGGCTTCAAGAACGGAGCCAAGGACAAAAACACCAAGCATCGCGCCCTCGTGGTCGACGCCGAGGACAAGCTGCGGCACGCCGCCCAGCTGAACCCCGACGCCGTTGCTTTCGGCTACGTGGCGGGCGAATGGATTGCGGCCGCCTGAGCGCGTTCCGGTGCTGACCGATACGGTTGGCCAACAGCCTTGCCGCGCGCGATTGACACTGCCGTCTTAGTGCGGCGAAATCGCAACGCCCCAGGGCGAGGAGCCCACGGCGATCGACTTCACGACCGTCAAGCTTGGGACGTCGATCACTGAGACGTCGTTGCTGTTGCCGTTGGTTACGAACAGCAGCGCCTGGTCGGGCGTGAAGGCAAGTTGCCAGACCCGCTGGCCGACCAGCAGATATTTTTCCACCTCGAAGGTCTTGGCGTTGACCACGGCCACGCGATTTGCCGGGCCCAAGGCCACGAAGGCCTTTGTGCCATCCTTGTTGATGCGCACGCCGACCGGCTGAATTTGCTCTTGCTGCACGCCCGGGATTGAGAAGCCGATCGTCTTGATGATCTTGCGTGTCTTCACGTCGATGACCGACGCGGTCCCGGCCACCTCAGAGGTGACCCACAGCTGGCTCCCGTCGGCGGTGAACTCGGCGAAGCGCGGCCTCTGCCCGACCAGCACGTTGTCGGTGATCTCGTAGGTGCCGGTGTCGATGAAATGCGCCATGTTGGTGGTTTCCGAGGTGCTGACCACGATCTTCCCGTCCGGGCTCACGCCGACGCCCTCGGGCTCGACGCCCACCTGCACTTCCGCCACCACTTTTCTCTGGTCGAGGTCGATCACAGTAAGCAGATTGTCGTCCTCATTGGAGACATAGACCGGATTGCCCGAGGGATGAATGTTGGGCAGCTCCGGATCGGGCCCTGACGGCAAGTCCCCCACCACCTCCCGCTTGGCCACGTCGAGGATCTGCACGGTGTCGTCGTCGCTTGCGCAAATGAGGAGATACTTGCCGTCCTTGGTCAGGATGATGCCGCGCGGTCGCTGACCCACGGGAATGGTCTCCTTCACCTCGAGAGTGGCGCTGTCGAGGACGGTGATCGAGTTCCCCTTCTCGTTGGAGACGTAAACGGTATAGGCCGTGGCCGGACCGGCGGCGGCCGTGAGACCGATGGTGGCTGCGATTGTCGCAGCAAGTCTTATTGCGCTGTTACCCATGCAGCGTTTCGTCCTCAGCCTTCATTGGAATTTGCATTTGCTCTCCGGCTCATCGATGCCGAGGGTATCGACCTCGGCATGCTCATGCAGGAAGCCCTCTTGCGGCGACATCGACACCGGCAGATCGGGCCCGGCGACGATGATCGGCTGCCTGAGCTGACCGTCCCATCTGCGGAACGTAACCTTCTGCCCCTTGAATGCCGCAAGCCCGAAGTCGTCGCTGCGGAGAAAGGCGTTGACCGCGCCGAACTCGCCTGAGCCCACCCGCGTGGTGGCTTCGCCGACGGCACGCACGGCGACCCAGGCTTGATAGTCGAGCGGCAGCATGAAGCGTTTGGCAAAGCGCTGGAAGCGGTTCTGCATCTGCGTCGCTCCCCATTGCTCATGCGCCGGGTGCCAGCTCATGGCCGTGAGTCCTGCCGTTCCGGCGACCGGCCGAGGATCCCAGGTGCGGTAGGGAAGATAGGGGCCGAACACCTCTGTCTCGTCGGCGACCACCACGACGTCGTAGTTGGGCGCGCCTTGGGTGAAGACCGGCATTTGCAATTGGATCTGCAGCTGGCCTGAATCGGAGCGGCGCGCGCCGGGCGTCTCCTTGTATTCGCGCTCTTCGACGATCGTGCCGCCGAAGCGCTTTGCCGCCCTGTGCAAGGCGTCGAGGTAAGCGAGGTCCGCGGGGAAGACGCCCTTCACCACCAGCCATCGGCTCCATTTCTTCCACACGAGATATTGGGCGAGCGCGTCGGCGAGCATGTCGAGGTCGGGCGCGGTGTGCAACACATTGGCGCGGCAGTCCTCCTGGCGCAGGCTCACGTCCGGTGCCCTGACGTTGAACAAGAGCACGTCCTTGCCTTTGACCGCGTCCGACAGGCGCAGCAGGGTCTCGGCCGGCGCATCGACGAGGACGAAATGATGACCGCTCTCCACGAGCTTCTCCAATGCGGCCACGGCATCGCCGCCGACCGGCACGGGCTCGACGTCGAGGGTGAACTGCTGCTTGGTGAAGCGCCCCGTGGTGTTGTCGTCTTGCAGGGCAATCTCGGCGCCGGCGGCGCCCAAGTCGTCCGGCTCGACATTCAGCCGCGACAACGGGATGAGCCGCTTTACCTCCTGCTTGAGATAGCCGATCGGCACGGTCGTTGACGCGGCGGCTGGTGCAGGCGGCTTCCCCTGGTCGCCATTCTCCCCGGCGAGAGCCGGCGGCGACGCCGAAAGGAGAACCAGCAAGGTCCAAACCGCCGGCCAGAAAGGGCGCCACCGAGATCCGCCGGTCTGCCGGGGCAAAGGGCGCCGCGGGTCTGGCGACTGACGTGACCGTTGGGGCTGCATTCAGAGGACCTACTCACACACCAAGCCCGCACCGGCCACCGCTGCGGGTCGCTCTAAATGTACCCGCTCGCCCGCGCGCAAAATAGCAAGTCACACAGGCAGAAGTGGTAATTGTGCTGCCTGTCAGCAGGTCCAAAGTGGTTGAGAGGCGATGGCTTTGTTGACAAATGGCAATGCCGCGAGCAGTCTGAAAGCGTGGAAGACCGCTTGGAGCGGCCGGTGCAACCGGTCGATGCGGCGCCACGTCAAGGGAGGAAAAATATGTCGAGTTGGAAAACCGCTGGCGCGGTCGGCACGTTTGTGCTGGCCTTCGCCGTGACAAGTTTGAACTTGGCTTGGTCTGAGGACACGAAGTTACCGAATTTGGACGTGGCTGCGGCTCGGGCAGCGAATGACGCACCCGCGACCCCGGTAACTCAGGACCAGCTCAACGCCGCCGCCGGTGACGAAAGCAACTTTCTGCAAACCAACGGCAATTACGATCAGACCCGGTATTTCCCGGGCAAGCAGATCAACACCTCCAATGTCGGCAAGCTCCACCCCGCCTGGATCTTCCAGACGGAAGTGAAGGAGTCGGAGGAAACGACGCCGATCGTCGTCAATGGCGTCATGTATGTCACGACGTCGTTCGACCACGTCTACGCGCTCAACGCCAAGACCGGTGAGGAATATTGGCACTACAAGCACGCCATGGGTCCGGTCACGACCTATTGCTGCGGCCCCAACAACCGCGGCGTGGCCGTCTATGACGACAAGGTCTATCTGGCAACGCTCGATTCCCAGCTGGTCGCGCTTAACGCCAAAACCGGCAGCATCGTGTGGCAGACCCAGATCGCCGATCCCACGCTCGGCTATAGCGAGACGATGGCGCCGACCGCCGTGAACGGCAAG
>DFXC01000102.1 GCA_002383105.1 Hyphomicrobiaceae bacterium UBA4118 | reverse complement strand
CGCGCGCTCCGAAAGCGTCGTTGTGCGCTTTCAAGGGTTCACGCCGGAGCTTCACTTTCCCACCTCTGCACGGTCTCTCAGAGCGCGCTCCCTATTATTGGAACCGGCTATCATGGACACGATGAAGCTCTCCTTGCGGAAGTCGAAGGCTGCGGCCGCAGGCCATGGTGAGCCTTGGGTCGACATCGTGATGTTCGGGGTTCGATCTTCTGCCGGGCTCAGCGTGCCACTACCTATCTAGCGAGAATGCGCAAGGCAGGTGTTGGGGGCGTTCCTTGTGGGCGTCCGCGGAGGCAGGAATGGCCCGCCACTACATTCGCTGGTTCGAGGAAATAGGGATTGGCGACGTCGCGTCCGTCGGCGGCAAGAACGCCTCCCTTGGAGAGATGGTGCGCAATCTTGGGCGTTACGGCATCAAGGTGCCACCCGGCTTTGCCACCACTGCTGACGGTTACCAGCACTTCCTTTCGGCGAACAATCTTGAACCGTTGATTGCGTCGAGGCTCGCTGAGTTCAAGGACGGAAAAGCATCGGTCGCTGAAGTCGGCTCGGCGCTCCGCGCCGCGGTGCTGAAGGCAGAGTGGCCGGAGGATCTTGCGGGAGCCATTTGTCAAGCTTACCGGGATCTGTCGCAGCGCTTAGGTTCGGATGAAGCCGATGTGGCGGTGCGCTCAAGCGCCACGGCGGAGGATCTCCCGGATGCGAGCTTTGCCGGTCAGCAGGAGACCTTCCTCAATGTTCGCGGCGAGACGCTGCTTGACGCGTGCCGCCGCTGCTTCGCTTCGCTCTTCACCGACCGCGCTATCAGCTATCGCGAAGCCAAGGGTTTCGAGCACCTGAAAGTGGCCCTTTCGATAGGCGTGCAGCAGATGGTGCGGTCCGACCTTGCAGGTGCAGGCGTCATCTTCTCGATAGACACAGAAACGGGGTTTGATCGCGTCGTGCTGATCAATGCCGCGTGGGGACTGGGCGAGACCGTCGTGCAAGGGACCGTCGACCCTGACGAATACCAGGTCTTCAAGCCCCTTCTCGCTGACGCCGCGCTAAAGCCGATCGTTCACAAGCGGTGCGGTGGCAAGACGCTAAAAATGGTCTACACGCACGAAAGCGAGCAACCGACCCGCAACGTTCCAACGTCTCTCGAAGAACGCTCCGGCTTCGTTCTTACCGATGCGGAGATTTTGCAACTTGCCCATGCCGCGTGCACAATCGAGCGCCACTATGGTGGCCCGATGGATATCGAGTGGGCGAAGGACGGGAGAAGCGGGCAGCTCTTCATCGTGCAAGCGCGCCCTGAGACCGTGCAGTCGCGTGCGCAGACTGGCGTGCAGCGCACCTACAAGATCGTGCAGAAGGGCCGAAAGCTCGTCTCCGGCCTCAGCATTGGCGGTAGTGTTGCTTCTGGCCCGGTCTGCATCATTCGGGATCCCAAGAATATCGACCGATTCGTGCCAGGTGCGGTCCTGGTGACGACCAACACCAACCCCGACTGGGTGCCAATCATGAGACGCGCCGCAGCGATCGTGACAGATCGCGGTGGGCGCACGTCCCATGCCGCCATCGTCAGCCGGGAGCTTGGAGTTCCCGCGGTTGTCGGCACAGGCGATGCCACCAAAGTGCTACGCCAGGAGCAATACGTCACGGTCTCTTGCGCCGAAGGAGACGAGGGATTCGTCTATGAGGGCATCGCCGAAGTCATAATCCAAGAGATGGATGTAACGGCAATCCCGAGCACACGCACAAAGATCATGTTGAATTTGGCCAATCCCGCAGCCGCGTTTCGCTGGTGGCGGCTGCCGGCGGACGGAGTGGGGCTTGCCCGCATGGAGTTCGTGATTGCCAATCACGTCAAGGTGCACCCCATGGCGCTTGTCCATTTCGAAAGACTGACGCATGGGAATGCCATGACCGCTATTGCCGAGCTCACGCGTGGTTACGAGCACAAAGCGGACTATTTCGTCGATCGGCTCTCGCTGGGTCTCGCGCGCATCGCCGCCGCGGTCTATCCGAAGCCAGCGATCGTGAGGATGAGCGATTTCAAGACCAATGAGTACGCCAATCTAATCGGCGGCGCCGAGTTTGAGCCGAAGGAGGAAAATCCAATGCTCGGCTTTCGCGGTGCCTCGCGCTACTACTCGCCGGAATATCGGGATGGGTTCGCCTTGGAATGCCGCGCAATCCTGCGTTTGAGGGAAGAGATGGGCTTCAGAAACGTCGTGGTAATGATCCCCTTCTGCCGCTCTCCCGACGAGGCCGACCGCGTGCTGAAGGTTATGGCGGAGAATGGTCTTGCGCGCGGCGAGAAGGGGCTTGAGGTCAATGTGATGTGCGAAATCCCCTCGAACGTCATTCTGGCTGCCGCTTTCGCCGAGCGCTTCGACGGCTTCTCGATCGGCTCCAACGACTTGACCCAGCTGACCCTTGGCGTTGATCGCGACTCTGAACTGCTCGCGAGCCTCTTCGATGAGCAGGACGAAGCGGTCAAATGGATGATCCATCGCGTCATTCAGGAGGCCCATAAGGCAGGTGCGAAAGTGGGGCTATGCGGGCAAGCGCCGAGCGATCACCCAGAGTTTGCCGAATTCCTGGTCGGGTGCGGCATAGATTCCATTTCAGTCGTCCCGGATAGCTTCATCTCCGTAAAGAAGCACGTCGCCGAAGCCGAATCCCGAAGAAGCTAGACGTCACCCCGGGAAACGGACTTGGAGGAAACGTATGCGGTCGGTTCTGATCACCGGAACGTCTACAGGCATCGGGCAAGCAACGGCGGTCGTTCTTGCATCGCGTGGCTGGCGCGTCTTTGCCACGATGCGAAATCTGGCAAAGAGAGGCCTGCTCGAGCAGGCGCTTAAGGAGGCGGGAGTGCAAAATGGCGTCGAGGTCGAGGGACTCGACGTCACCAGCGTCGCCTCGATCGAAGCGGCGGCCGCATCGATACTGTCGCGAGCTGGCAGCAGGCTCGATGCCGTCGTGCACAATGCCGGTGTGGCGGCCGCCGGCGCCTTCGAGGATGTGCCGGAGTCTGAGCTTCGGCGGGTGATGGAGACGAACTTCTTCGGTGTGCTCGGGCTGACGCGCGTCCTGCTGCCGACCTTCCGCGCGCAAGGGCGTGGCCGGATCGTCCTCGTCTCGAGCGAGGCCGCCTTCATCGGACAGCCCACAAACTCGATCTATTGCGCTTCGAAATGGGCGCTCGAAGGATGGGCCGAGGGCATCGCCTATGAGCTTGAGCCGTTTGGAATCGAGGTTGTTCTCATCGAGCCCGGCCCCTATCGCACTGAGATCTGGGAAAGCACGCCCCGTATCCAGCCGCCGGGCAGCCCATATCATGCATGGGTGCAGCATGTGTTTCGTGCAGGCGACGCACACGCCGCGAGCATAGCGCGCGACCCGAAGGAGGTGGCTCTCGTAATTGCAGGCGCGCTTGAAGCCCGGCGACCACGGTTTCGCTACCCGGTCGGCCCTTTTGCGCGCCTTAATCATTTTCTGAGGGGTAAGATCCCAAGCCGCCTGCTGCGGAAAGCGACGAAGCTCTATTTGGGACTTCCACGGGCGCAACCGTGACTGGTTTCATCGCCTAGCCCGTAGTTTCGCCTCTACGTTCCTCCCGCACCCAGTTGCAGGCGGCTCGCCGGTCT
>DFXC01000095.1 GCA_002383105.1 Hyphomicrobiaceae bacterium UBA4118 | reverse complement strand
GAGCATCGTCTTATCGCGAGCCGTCTGCAAGCAGCGCGGCACGGACAGCTTCCAGGTCGCGCAAGGCGGCGGCGTCAAGCGTCGGGAATTTGGGATCGATCTTCTCCAGCTGCTCGACGATCGCCGCGGCAACGACGAGGCGCGTGAACCATTTATGGTCGGCGGGCACGACATACCAGGGTGCCACTTCCGGCGCGGTGGCGCGGATCATGTCGTCATAGGCTTGCATATATTGATCCCACAGCTTGCTCTCGCCGACATCGGCGGCGTTGAACTTCCACTGCTTGGCGGGATCATCGAGGCGTTCGAGCAGGCGCTTCTGCTGCTCCTGCTTGGAGACATGCAGGAAGAACTTGATCGGCACGATGCCGTTGCGCACGAGATGGCGCTCGAAGGCGTTGATGTCCTCGAACCGCTCCTGCCAAATATTCTTGGTGACGAGCTTGGGCGGGAGGCTCTGGCGCTCGAGCAGCTCCTTGTGGACACGCACCACCAGCACCTCCTCGTAATAGGAGCGGTTGAAGATGCCGATATGCCCGCGCCGGGGCAGCACGACGCTCGCGCGCCACAGGAAATCGTGATCGAGCTCGATCTGGCTCGGCGCCTTGAAGGGATGCACATCACAGCCTTGCGGATTGACGCCAGACATCACATGCTTGATGACGCTGTCCTTTCCCGCCGCATCCAGCGCTTGAAGGATGATAAGGATGGCCCAACGGTGCTCGGCATAGAGCCGCTCCTGCAAGGTCGCCAGGCGCTTGACGCCGGCCACGAACATCGCCTTGGCGTCGTCCTTCTCAATATCGAGCCCGCATCGATCGGTGGGATCGATCTCGGCGAGCCGGAATCCACGACCGTCGCGGACGCGATAGCGCTTGATGATGTCGGATGGGAGCATTCTTCCCCTCTTTCGCCTAACGCGCCACGTTCAACACAATACCTAAAGCAGCAGCTCCTTTTGCAGGGGCTCCTGGATGCCCGGCTCGTCCTTTCTCGAATCGTTGATCTTGCGGTTCATCTCGATTGCCTCCAAGAGATTGTCGGCGGCCGGCTGCAAGAGCGCCGACGCCGCTTCAGGGGTGGTTCCCTTGACATCGAGCCACGCCTCGAACTGCTCCTCGCTCAGCACCACCGGCATGCGGTCATGCAGCTTCGTGACCGTGCCGTTGGCGGGGCAGGTAAGCCGTATCGATCTCGCCGCCCTCCCCATCCCGCCAGCGCTCGTAAAGCCCGGCAAAGGCGATGAGCTGCGGCGTCCGCGGGCGAAGCAGGAAGGGGCGGCGCGCGCTTTTCGGCCCGGTCCACTCGTAGAAGCCGTCGGCCGGGACGAGGCAGCGCCGATAACGCATGGCGTGGCGGAACGAAGGCTTGGTCAGCACCTCCTCCGAGCGGGCATTGATGAGCGTCGGGAACTGCTTCGGGTCCTTGACGAAGGACGGCAGAAGGCCCCAGCGCATGAGCCGGAAGCGTCGCATCCCTTCCCTGTCGCGGGCGACCACGGCAATGGGCTGGGTCGGCGCGATATTGTAACGCGCGGGGAAATTCGGCGTGTCGCGATAGCCGAAATAGGCGCGCACGGCTTCAGGCGGGGAGGTGAGATTATAGCGCGAGCACATGCCGGCCTCTGGTAACCCTTTGGCAATCATAGTCGGGCAACACTCTACCTCAACCCTTGGCGTTAAGTGATGCGGCGATGTTTGCAGACGAGAAGCGCGGCGTGAGCCCAGCCGAAATCCACGAGGATGTGAGCCGCGAGGATATCGTCGCGGCCTTCCGCTCGGCCATGGTCGGCCATTTTCGCTCACATGTTCCGGGCACGAACATCAACGAATCGACCCTGCTGGCCAGCGACTATCTCAACCACTTCCACGAGCTCGTAATGCTGTTCGAGGCGATCGCCTCTGAGCCGCAGAGCTTCGCCGACGATCTCCTCTCCTGGCGCCCGCTCACCTATGAGGAGCATTTCTCCGAATCGGGATTCCGCGACAAGAATCTCGCGATCGCCGCCTATCGCAGGGCGCCTCCCAGGATCCGCGCCCGCTTCGACGAGGCCGTGGCGCGGCTGCATGGCGAAGCCCTCACCCTTGTCGCCGAAGTGGCGAGCGAGCTCGGCGGGGGGAAGCGCCTGGACAAGACCTGCGCCAGCGCTGCCGCGCGGCTGCGCGTCCTCATCGACGAGGCTAATGCCATCGCCAATGGCGAAACGCTGCCCGACCGCAAGGATCCCGACACGATCGGCGATGTGGGCGGCCAGGCCGCCATCGACGCCCTGTTCGGCACCCGCTGATCGACCTGAAGCAGCGGGGCAGGCTGAGGCTTTGCCCCCATGACCGAGCGCCTCTCCATCAGCAAAGATGCCGCGACGGCCCGCGACGGCGCGAGCATCGCCGTATTCAAGGGCCGCTCGGTCCTGCTGGTGAAACGCGCGCGGCCGCCTTTTGCCGGGCTGTGGAGCCTGCCTGGCGGCAAGACCGAGGGCGCGGAGGCGCCGCGCGAGACGGCGTGCCGCGAGCTCATGGAGGAGACCGGCATCGAGGCCGAGGTCAAAGGCATCGTCGATATCGCCTGGATCGCCGCCGATGAGGAAAACGGCGCCCCCGTCACTTACCGGCTGACCGTTTTCTATGGTCGCCACGCCGGCGGAAGCCTCAAGGCCGGGGGCGACACCGAGGCCGCCGAATGGGTCCATTTGGACGAAATCGAGGCGCTTCCCATGACCGAGGGGACGACCGAGCTGATCTGGCTCGCGGCGCGCCGGCTCCGCCGGCCCTGACGGCTAGATTTCAACACGAATTGGCGTTACTCAGGCCCTATGGGACAACCCGGCAAACGCCTTTTGACGCTTGGATTGGCAGCCCTTTGGCTGGCAACGGACTGCATGGCCTTTGCTCCGGTCGCCGAGGCCCAGTTCTTCAACTGGTTCAATTCGGAGCCGGCGCCAAGGCCGCGGGTGAGACCTAAGCCTCCAGGCGACGACCTGCCGCCCATCGTGCCCAAAGAGAGCACGGCGCCCCCTCCCCCCGACGACCGCCCCTATGACAGCAAGCTGATGCGGCTCGCCGAGATTTTGGGCGCCGTCCACTACCTGCGGGAGCTGTGCGGGGCCCAGGAAGGGCAGCTCTGGCGCAACGAGATGATGGAAATCCTGAAGAACGAGGGCACCACCGCCGTCCGCCGCGCCAAGCTCGTGAACAGCTTCAATGACGGCTACCGGGGCTATCGCCGCACCTATCGCACCTGCACGCAGTCGGCCACGCTCGCCACGACCCGCTTCAGCACCGAGGGGGCGACGATCGCCTCTTCCCTTGCCCGTGGCTCGACTTTTGCCAGCAAAGGGCCGCCCGACGCCAAACCGGAGGCTTCGCCTGAGGCCAATAAAGACGGCGCGTCGCCGGACGCCAACAAAGGCGCCGCCCCGGACGCCAACACGGGAGCCGTCCCTCCTTCGGAAGCCGACAAGAAAGTAGGCGCCGCCGCCGGGACCGAACCGAACGGGGCTGCCCAAGGGGAGCCCGCGCAAGGCGCAGAGGCCCAGGCCGCCGACGCCGGGCACGGTAAACACAGGCACCACAAGACCACCGAGGCGCCCACACCGCCAGAGACACAAGTGGCTCCCCAGCCCGCCGAGGCCCCTGAAGCCCCTGATCAAGGCTTTTAGCGGCCTTTACCAAATGTGAAGATTAACCGTTAGTTCACTCTGTCCTCCTGACGGCGGAAGAGGGGTGTAATTGTGACATCCCGGTCTTTCCGGTTGCCACAAGGGGGCGCCCCCAATTGCGGTCAGCACGGCGAACGTCGCGATCCTCGGAGAACGAGGCACAGAAGCAAGCGGCGCTCAGATACATCCTCGATGCCTGGGAAGAGGCGCTGCATGACGGCATCGAGCCAGAGATGCTGGCCAACGCCGCGTTGTTCGCGTCGCTTGCCGACCTGATCGGCGTGTACGGGGAGGACGCAGTCGCCAAGATGACGACGGGCCTATCCCGCCGCATTCAGCATGGCGAGTTCACGCTGAAGCGCACCCCGCAATAAAACCGCTCAAGGGAAATAGCGCACGACCCCGTCGAGCACGAGGATCAGCCCGAAGGCGATCAGCACCCCGCCGGCGATCCGGTTGATGAGCTTCAGGCGGCCTTCGGTCAACCGATGCCTGATCGTGGCAATCAGCTCGGACAGCCCAAGCCACCACAACAAGCTGCCGCCCATGACCGAGGCAACGAGGAGCAGAGCCTCGAGATAGGTATTGAGGCCGCCGATCAGCGAGCCGAGACCGCCAATCATCGCCGCCATGCCGAGAATGGCGCCGGGATTGGTGACTGTGAGGAAGAAGGTCTGCGGGATGATGCCGGCGTGCTCGAGGAGACGGGATTTCTGCCCCAAGGGAATGATCAGCGCGGGCTTGGCGAATAACAGGCCGAAGCCGAAGACGACGAGCAGCAGGCCGCCAACGAACTGGATCAAGCCGGCATTGGCCATCATCACGTCGGAGATGGCCCTGATGCTGAAGGCCGCGATGGCCGCCAGCATGCCGTCGCCGAGCACGGCCCCGATGCCGGCTGCGAGGCCTGCCCAGAAGCCGCCTGCTACCGCCCGCTGAATGACGAGGACATTGACCGGCCCGATGGGCGCCGCCATCAGCAGGCCGATGCTGAGGCCGGCGAGCATGAGCTGGATGCCGGACAGCACGATATGCGCGCCTGCCTGCAAGGCCAGGGCCTATTCGCTCATCGAGGGTACGGAAAAACCAGCGGCGCTCATCGCGAGCCAAGGTGAGGCCTGGACTTGCGCTCGTTCGCCGATCTGCGAGATTGATCGAGCACTCATGGAGTGATGCATGAATCGCCGAAACAGCTTCGTCATGATTGCCCTCCTCGCATTGGTAACTGGCGCTGCCGCCCTTGTCTACGCTCGGCACGACAAGGCCATTTCGCAACACCCGGGGCAAGGCGGAAGCGTCGAGGCGCTCAAGCCGGACCAGACGGTCAGCGCGCCTCCGGAAGCTCGCGCCGAGGTCACCGAGACGGGGGCGATGCCCGGCCAGACTCCCAAAGTGCTCTACGATTTCAATGCGCTGCCGGAGCCCGTCAAACGCATGCTCAAGCAGATCGCCGGTGCGGCGGAAAGCGGCGACATCGAGACCATGCGGCCGGTGTTCGAATCGAACGAGCTGAAGCCCATGGTCACGACCGCCTATGTCGACGACCCGATCGCATTTTGGAAGAAGGCGTCAGCCGACGGCACGGGGCGCGACGTGCTTGCCGCCATGCTCAACATTTTGTCGACGGGCTTCGTGCGCATGGGCCAGGGCAAGGACGAGACGTATGTCTGGCCCTATTTCGCCGAGACCGATCTTGCGACGCTGACGCCGCCCCAAGAGGTCGAGCTCTATCGCATCGTGCCGCCAGCGCTCGCGCTCCCCATGAAGAGAAGCGGCAAATACGCCTATTACCGGCTCGGCATCTCCTCCAACGGCGTGTGGCAGTATTTTATTCAGTAGGCTTTTTTGACGGGAGAGCCTCGCCGAAGCGGACAGGCTCGCCTTGAGCCTCGCCGAGTTCGCCTTCCCACATGGCGGTCTGTCCGCGCAAGATGGTGCCGATTGGCCAGCCCTTGACCTTTCGTCCCGCGAACGGTGTCCAGCCGCTCTTGCTGCCAATCCAAGCGTTGTCGATGACGCGCTCGGCCTTGAGGTCGACGATAGTCAGGTCGGCATCGTAGCCGACTGCAATGCGCCCCTTGCCGGCGATGCCGAAAATGCGCTGCGGGCCGGCGCTCGTCAGATCGACGAAGCGGGAGAGGCTCAAGCGCCCGGCATTGACGTGGTCGAGCATGACCGGAACGAGCGTCTGCACCCCTGGCATGCCCGACGGCGTGGCGGGGTAGCTCTTGCTCTTCTCTTCCAGCGTATGCGGCGCGTGATCGGAGCCGAGCACATCGACCACGCCTTGGGAGAGCCCCCACCAGAGCCCCTCTTGATGGTGGCGGTCTCTGAGCGGCGGGTTCATCTGCGCCTTGGTCCCGAGCGCAGCGTAAGCCTCAGGGACGGTAAGCGTCAGATGCTGAGGCGTGACCTCGACGCTCGCTACGTCTCTGTGGAGCGCAAGCAGCTCCATCTCCTCTTTGGTCGAGACATGGAGCACATGCACGCGCTTTCCCGCTTGCGACGCGAGCCGCACGAGCCGCTCCGTGGTGGCAAAGGCCGCGCGAGCATCGCGCCACTCGCTGTGGCTCGATGGGTCGCCGTCGCGTTGCAAGGACATGCGCTCCTTGAGCCTTGCCTCGTCCTCGGCGTGGAAGGCGGCGCGCCGCCTGATCCTGGAAAAGATGCGCGCCAACGTCTTCTCGTCGTCGACCAGGAGGTCTCCGGTGGAGGAGCCCATGAACACCTTGACGCCGGCAGCGCCCGGCAGAAGCTCGAGCTCCGGCAACTCATCGACATTGTCGTGCGTGGCGCCGACGAAGAAGGCAAAGTCGCAATGCATGCGCGCGCGCCCGCGGGCGACCTTGTCGGCAAGCGCCGCGGCGCTCGTGGTCGCGGGCTTGGTATTCGGCATCTCGAACACGGCGGTGACGCCGCCCAACACCGCCGAACGGCTCCCCGTCTCCAAATTCTCCTTGTGGGTCAGGCCCGGCTCGCGGAAATGCACCTGGGTGTCGATGACGCCGGGGAGCACATGCAGGCCGGCAGCATCGAGGACCCGCGCTGCGCTCGCACCGGCAAGCGTGCCGATGGCGGCGATGCGGCCGTCGATGACGCCGATATCTGAGATGCCGGCGCCGTCCTGATTGACAACGCTGCCGCCTTTGACGAGGAGATCGAAGGTTCTGGACAAGGGTGCGGCTCGGCTTCCCTTGCGGGCGTGCGCCCGCTTCAATAGCTTCAAGGCATATCGGATGTCTTGGTAGCAGAAGGGCTTGATATGGGCCATTGCCATGCGACGCTCCTTGCCGGCCGCAGCGTGCTCAGGGTCGCGGGCGCGGACGCGCGGAAATATCTGCAAGGGCTGATCACGAACGACATCGGCAAGGCCGAGGGCGGCCCCGCCATTCATGCCGGCCTGCTCAGCCCGCAGGGCAAGATCCTCTTCGATTTCTTCGTGATCGCGGCCGATGGCGACTACCTGATCGACGTCATCCAAGACAAGGCGGCTGAGCTCGCCAAGCGCCTCGTCTTCTATCGCTTGCGGGCGCAAGTCGAGATCGCCGAGGAGCCGTCTCTCGCGGTCGCAGCCGTTTGGGGTGGCGAGCCGCACGTGCCTCAAGGCGCCATCGCTTACGCCGACCCGCGACTTCCCAAGCTTGGGTTTCGCCTTCTGCTCCCCTCGGGCGCAAGCGCGGCCGACCTTGGCTGCGCATCAGCCTCGAAAGCGGACTACCAGGCCTTGCGCATCAGGCTCGGCGTGCCCGAGGGCGGCCGCGACTATGACTTCGGCGATACCTTTCCCCATGAGGCGCTGTTCGATCAACTGAACGGCGTCGACTTCACCAAGGGCTGTTATGTCGGCCAGGAGGTCGTCTCGCGCATGCAGCATCGGGGCACCGTGCGGAAGCGCATCGTGCCGGTCGAAGGCGCCAACCCCTTGCCTGCTTCCGGCACGAGCATCGAGGCTGGCGGCGTTCCGATCGGGGCGCTGGGCTCGGTGAGCGGCGCCTGTGGGCTTGCGCTCGTTCGGCTCGACCGCGCCGAGGAGGCTTTGGCCCGCGGCACGCCCCTGATGGCGGCAGGCGTGGGGCTCACGCTCCGCAAGTCGGCCTTCGCGCGCTTCTCCGTGCCTACTGCCGAAGTCCCGTCATGACTGCTCGCGGCGAGCCCAAGCGCTGTCCGTGGCCCGGCACCGACCCCCTCTATGTCGCCTATCATGACGCGGAGTGGGGCGTGCCGGAGCGCGAGGATCGGGCGCTCTACGAGAAACTCGTGCTCGACGGCTTCCAGGCCGGGCTCTCCTGGATCACTATCTTGCGGAAGCGTGAGGCGTTCCGCCGCGCTTTCGATGGCTTCGCCCCCGAGAAGATCGCGCGCTACACGAGCAAGAAAGTCGCGGCCCTGATGCAAGACGAGGGCATTGTGCGCAACCGCATGAAGATCGATGGCGCCATCGCCTCGGCGCGCGCCTGGCTCCACCTCATGGAGACAGGCGCGGGCTTTGGGCCCTTTCTCTGGGACTTCGTCGACGGCAAGCCGATCGTCAACCGATATCACGCGCTCGTCGAGATTCCCGCCGAGACGGCGCAGTCAGGCGCGATCTCCAAGGAACTCAAGTCGCGCGGTTTCAAGTTTTGCGGCCCGACGATCGTCTATGCCTTCATGCAGGCGACCGGCATGGTCAACGACCACCTTACGAGCTGTCCCCGTCACGCGGCTTGTGCAAGGCTCGGCCGCGTGTCGACTCAGCCTCGGCCCCGCGGATCCATGCTGCGCGGATAAGTGCGCTCCTCTTGGATCTGTCCGTTGCGCTTTCTGATGCGGACCGAGCCCATCTTGCCAACGGCTTTCTCCAGCACGCCGCCCTTGGTTGCTGCGGCCTTGGTGGCGAAGCTCTTGACTGCCTGGCCGGTACCTTCATGTTTCAGCACCCAGCGCTTCTTCTTGTCGTCATGCGCCAATGAATATCTCGGCAACTTTGCCATATGCGTCTCCCACGTGACGGTTTAGATAGCCTGTACTCTGACAAAACAGTCAATGAATGGCATTATGTGCGGGATTCGTCCATTTCTTCCTGACCCTGTTCGCATACTATTGATCGCACCAATAGTGACACCATCTGACGCATCAGCCCGTGAAGAGCGCACAAAAATTGCGTGACACCGCGCCAAATCTCGGCGCACGCGCGTGGCAGCGCATGCTGAGCGGGCGCCGCCTCGACCTGCTCGACCCCTCCCCGCTCGACATCGAGATCGAAGACATCGCTCACGGCTTGGCCAGAGTCGCCCGCTGGAACGGCCAGACCGACGGCGAGCACGCCTTCTCCGTGGCCGAGCACAGCCTTCTCGTCGAGGCCATCGCGGGCGAGCTTGAGCCTGAGCTCGACCGCCGCTTCAGGCTCGCCGCCCTCATCCATGACGCGCCGGAATATGTCATCGGCGACCTGATCAGCCCGTTCAAGGCCGCACTTTCGCTGGACTATCGCGCCTTCGAGGCAAGGCTGCTCGGCGCTATCCACCTTCGCTTCGGGCTTCCAGACGAGCTTCCCGCCGACATCGCCAAGCTGATCAAGCGCGCCGACAAGGTCGCGGCCTATTACGAGGCAACTTCCCTTGCCGGTTTCGCGCGCGAGGAGGCGCGGCGCTTCTTCGGCCAGCCGCGGGGTTTGAGCCCCGCTCTCGTCAAGAGACTGTCGCACTTAAGCCCGCTTCCTGCGGCAGAGGGAGAGACGCGATTTCTCAAGCGTTTCAACGAGCTCAGTCGATGACAGACGGCGCGCCGAAAATCGTGTGCGAAGCGAAATGACCTCCCTGATTTTGCCAAGAGAACAAGCTAGAGTGCCGCATACTATGAACCCCGAAACCATCTACGTCGCACCGCTCAGCCTGGTCGAGGCCACGGTCGCCGATGCCCGCGTCAGCCATCTCGTGACGCTGATCAACGGCGAGACCCTGATCAGCACGCCGCCGAGCATCGGGCCCGATCGGCATCTCAGGCTCGCCATGAACGATATCTGCGAGCCGCAGCCCGGCCTCGTGCTTCCCTGCGAGACGCATGTCGAGGATCTGGTCAGGTTCGCGCTCGAATGGGACCGCCAGGCGCCGCTCCTGATTCATTGCTGGGCCGGCATCAGCCGCTCGACGGCGGCGGCCTTCATCTCGCTCTGCGCGCTCAACCCTGAGGCCGACGAGCTTGAGCTCGCGCGCGCGCTGCGCCGCGCTTCGCCGACCGCTTATCCCAACCGCCTTCTCGTCACTCTTGCCGACGAGGCTCTGTCACGGGATGGGCGCATGCTCGCCGCCGTCGAGGATATCGGCCGCGGGCAGATCGCCGAGGAGGCGCAAGTCTTCGTGCTGCCAGCGCTCCTTGCCGCCTAGCCGCCCCCATGGCTGAAGCAAGACGCAAAGCTTCCGTCGCCGAGGACATCCCGGGCAACCCGCAGATCGAGCTTGGGCTCAACGCCGCCATCGTCACGGTGCGCGACCAGCAGCCCCACATCCTCGTGGTGCGGCCCGGGACGGCAGGATCGGGGGCATGGGACGCGCTTCCCTTCGGCTTCTTCGCGCCGCGCGCACACCGGACCCTCGAGATCGGCCTGCGCGAATGGGTGAAGCGGCAGACAGGGCTCGATCTCGGCTATGTCGAGCAGCTCTATACGTTCGGCGACCGCGGCCGCCACGCCGAGCCCGGCGGCGCGCATACTCTTTCGGTCGGCTATCTCGCGCTCACCAGCGGCGCCGGCGAGGCGCTGATGGGATCGCACTGGTCGCCCTGGTACGCCTACTTTCCCTGGGAGGACTGGCGCCGGGGAAAGCCCGACATCCTGTCTAAGGATATCGAGCCGCGGCTCAAAGCCTGGGCCGAGCGGCCGCCGCTTCCCGACGAGCCCGTCCGGGCGCTAAGGCGCCAGGAGCGGCTCAGGAT
>DFXC01000008.1:9178-14984 GCA_002383105.1 Hyphomicrobiaceae bacterium UBA4118 | reverse complement strand
TCAACGCCATCACCGGCGCCTTTCCGATCGATGCCGGCTCGATCCGTTTCAACGGCGTGGAGATCTCGAAGCTCTTGGCCGGCGAGATCGCCCGCGCCGGCATCATCCGCACCTTTCAGGTGCCACGCATCTATCAGCGCATGAGCGCGCACGCGAACCTGCTGATCTCCGCCTCGATCAGGACGGCGTCCTTCGCTCGCCTGTTTCGCCGGGCCCGCAGCGAAGTGGACGCTCATGCCTGTGAGCTGCTCGACTTCGTGGGCCTTGCCGAGAAGTGTGACGTCCTTGCCGGCGATCTCTCATTCGGCCAACAGAAGCTGCTCGAGCTGGCCATGGCGCTCATCAACGACCCTGCGATGCTCTTGCTCGATGAGCCGACGGCCGGCATCAACCAGGTGCTGATCGAAAGCCTGATCGACCGCCTGAAAGCCGCTAACAGGACGCGCGGGCTGACCTTGCTGGTGATCGAGCACAACATGCCGGTGATCATGGGCCTGGCGGAGCACATCTATTGTCTCGCCCACGGGCGGCTTCTCGCCGAAGGCCCGCCGCAAACCATCAGGCGCGACGCAAAAGTGCTCGACGCCTATCTCGGGGCGGCCTGATGGCAAAGGCCTCGGCAGCGCGTGGTCACGCGCAGGGCGAGGGCGGCGTCGCGGTCGCCGAGCTCGACCGCCTCGCGGGTGCCCCCGCGCTCCTTGCCCTCGATCACCTCCATGCCGGCTATGGGCGCATGCACGTGATCAGGGATGTCTCGCTCCGCGTCGCCCGCGGCCGTTCGCTGTGCCTGGTCGGCCCGAACGGCGCCGGCAAGTCGACGGTGCTCAATGCCATCTACGGCTTTGCCCGCATCTTCTCCGGCACCGTCACGGTTTCGGGCAGCGACATCGCAAAGCTTCCCGCGAGCGAGAAGCTGGGGACCGCGCGGCTCGCTTATGTACTGCAGAAGGACTCCGTATTCCCCGACATGACCGTCGAGGAGAATCTCCTCATGGGCGGCTATCTGCTCGATCTTCCCTCGGAGGCGAAGCGAGCGGCGCAGGCCGTGCTCGACCGCTATCCCGCGCTACAAGCACGCCGCCATGAGCGCGCCCGCGTGCTGTCAGGCGGCGAGCGGCGGCTCCTCGAAATTTCGCGCGCACTGATCATGGACCCCGAGGTGCTGCTCATCGACGAGCCCTCGATCGGGCTCGATCCGCGCGCCATCGACATGATCTTCGCGACGTTGGCCGAGTTGCGCGACGCGCGCGGCAAAACCCTCGTCATTGTCGAGCAGAACGCGCGGAAGGGTCTTGAATTCGCCGATGTTGGCTATGTGCTGGTGGCGGGCCGGCTGGTCAAGGCGGGCCACGGCAAGGAGCTTCTTGCCAGCCCCGACATGGGCCGGGTCTTTCTCGGCGGTGACTAGGGCATGCTCAACTACAGCGCGTCGCCCGCGTAGACCGTGGCCTCGCAAGGCCGCGACGCCTTCTTGAACAGAGCGCACGCTTGGGCCGCCTCGGCGGCATTGGCGAAGGGACCGGCGATCAGCCGCCACTTCTTGTCGGGCGCAAGCACGCGCCTTGGCTGTAGCCCTGCGACGAGAGCCGAATGATTGGTGAGGAATTCGCGCCACAGCGGACGGAGACCGTCTTGCTTGGCCACAACGCCGATCTCGATGCCGTATCGCGTGCTGCCGTCATTGGCGGCAGGCGGCAGAGCGACCGGATCCAAGCTTGCGCTCTCGGTGCTGGCTGCGGGCGTAGCGCTCTCGGCGGTACCAGCCGGCTTGGCGCTCTCGGTCGGGCTGGCCGGCTTGGCGCTGTCATTGGTGCCTGAGGATGACGGGGAGGGCGCTTCGTCAGAAGCCGCCGGTTCCGGCGCTGAAGTGTCGGTGCCGGTGTTGTCCTCCTCGGGGCCTTCGTCCATCGGTGCCGTTGCCACCGACGGAGGCTCGGCGGGCTTCGGGCTCGATGGCGTCGAGGGCTTAGGCTCGAGAGCGGCTTGCTGGCTCGGCTTCGCCGTTTCCACCGGTGGCTCGGCAGGCTTCTCGGCGGCCTTCACCTCAGGCGGCTTCTCCACAGGCTTGACGGACGGCGGGGTCGGCTTCTCGGTCGCCTTGGCCTGCTCGGTTGGTGGGGTGGCTGGAGGCGGAGGAGGAGAAGCTGGCGCCGATGCCGCCTCAGGCTTCTTGATCGGGCTCGATGGCGCGCCCGAAGGTGCGGCCGGCTCGGGCGTTGAGGGGGTGGCGACGGAAGGGGTAGAGGGCAATGAAGCGACGGGCCCCACCACCTTCTCGATCGGCTTGAGCCGCGTGTTGAGCTCGGCCATCTGCTGAGACAGTTGGCGCAGAGCGGCCTTGATCTCGGCGAGCTCGGGGTCGCTTCTATCATTGGTGCTGAGCGAGCCTGATACGTCTGAGCCGAACGCATCGGTCCCGGAGGATGGCGTGCTACCCGGGAGGGAATTGAACCTGACGAGCTGGCCGCCAAGGGCGCTCGGGTCGGCGAAGACGCTGAACAGATAGAGGCCTGAAAAGCCTGCGAGCACGATCCAGAAGAACGCGAAAAAGCCTCGCGTCCAGTTCCGAGAACTGCTCCGGCCGCTCCGGCGATCCTTGATCATGGGGTTCGAAGCCCTCCCGCTCAGAAATTCAGGCGCAAAAGCGACGCCAATAAGGCTTGGCCCAAGATTTGCGCCGCCGCCAAACCGCAGATTTACTCACTCTGCCTCATCGGTCAATTTCCCCGTTGCCCGGCCCCCGGCGCGCCCGACGAATGCGAGGGTTATGGCCCTCGTCTTGGCTTTGGATTAGACAGTTCGCCTTCCGCGCGCTCGCGACAAGCGATTCGGCCTTCGACCCTCGCAACACAGGATTAACGACCTTAAGTGTCACCAACTCCTTTCCAGCCCTCGGGGCACGCTTTTTGCTGGATCTCCAAGGCGTAAATCGGCACCGACCTAGACCTGCATGACCCAACCCTCTGCTCTCGCCATCGTCCTTGCCGCCGGCAAGGGCACGCGGATGAAGTCCCAGCTGCCCAAGGTGATGCACCGGCTCGCCGGTGCGACCCTGCTCGCCCATGTGCTCGGTGCCGCCAAGGGGGCTTCGATCGACCGCACCGCTGTCGTCATCGCGCCTGGGATGGAGGAGGTGGCCACAGCGGCAAGCGCGCTCGATTCGAAGCTGCAGACTTTCGTCCAGGCCGAGCAGCGCGGCACTGCAGATGCGGTCAAGGCAGCACGGGAAGCCTTCGAGGACTTCCAGGGTCACGTGCTCATTCTTTATGGCGACACGCCGCTGTTGCGGCCCGAGACGCTTGTGAGCGTCCGCGGCGAGCTTGAGGCGGGCGCCGATCTTGTCGTGATCGGCTTCGAGGTCGAGCACCCGACCGGCTATGGCCGGCTCCTTCTCGACGACCGGGGACAGCTCGCCTCAATCCGCGAAGAGAAGGACGCAAGCGCGCAGGAGCGCGCGCTCACCCTTTGCAATTCCGGGATTATGGCCTTCCGCTCGAGCAAGACCTTGCTCGGCCTCCTCGGCCGCATCGGCCACGACAACGCCAAGGGCGAGTTCTATCTCACCGATGCTGTGGCGCTCGCCCGCGGCGACCGGCTCGAAGCGCGCATGGTGCTGTCTGACCAGGAGGAGGTGCTCGGCGTCAACTCCCGCGCCGAGCTTGCGCATGCCGAGGCCGCCATGCAGCGGCGTCTCCGCGCGCTCGTCATGGCCAATGGCGCAACACTGACGGCGCCCGAGACGGTCTTTCTCAGCCATGACACGCGGATCGGCAAAGACGTGGTGATCGAGCCCAATGTGGTGATTGGCGAGCGCGTGGTCATCGAGGACGGCGCCACCATCAGAGGCTTCTGCCATATCGAAGGCGCGCGGATTGGACCCGGCGCGATCGTCGGACCCTTCGCGCGGCTCAGGCCCGGAGCTTCCCTCGCCAAGGACGCCCATGTCGGCAACTTCGTCGAGATCAAGCAGGCCGAGATCGCCGAGGGCGCCAAGGTTAACCATCTCACCTACATTGGCGATGCGAGCGTCGGCGCCCGCGCTAACGTCGGGGCCGGCACCATCACCTGCAACTATGACGGCTTCGCCAAGCACCGCACCGAGATTGGGGCAGGGGCCTTTATCGGCTCGAACTCTTCGCTCGTCGCGCCGGTCAAGATCGGGGAGGGCGCCTATATCGGATCGGGGAGCGTCATTTCCAAGGACGTTGCCGCCGATGCTCTGGCGCTGACCCGTGTGCCGCAGGAGGAACGCAAAGGCTGGGCCGCGCGGGTGCGCGAGCGGCGCAATCGTAGCAAGCCTAAGAACGACGGAAACAAAGGGACATAGCTCGTGAATTGCGACACACAACCGCGCCAATTAGCTAGTAGAAAAAATTCGAGGGAGTAGGGGACGATGTGCGGCATCGTTGGCGTTCTCGGCAAAGGCCCGGTCGCCGAGCAACTGGTCGATGCGCTCAAGCGCCTCGAATATCGCGGCTACGACTCCGCCGGCGTTGCCACCGTCGAGAATGGCCATCTCGGGCGGAGGCGCGCCGAAGGCAAGCTGCGCAATCTTGAGCAGCGCCTCAAATCCTCCCCGCTCTACGGCGACACCGGCATCGGCCATACCCGCTGGGCCACCCACGGCAAGCCGGTCGAGGCCAATGCGCATCCGCACATGACCGAGCAAGTGTCGGTGGTGCATAACGGCATCATCGAGAACTTCCGCGAGCTGAAAGAGGAGCTCGTCGCCGAAGGAGCCGAGTTCACCAGCGACACCGACACCGAGGTCATCGCCCATCTCATCACCCGCGAGCTGAAAGCGGGCAATGATCCGGTGCGCGCCGTCTACAACACGCTGAAGCGCCTCGAAGGCGCCTTCGCGCTGGCCATGATTTTCCGCGGCTACGACGACTTGATGATCGTGGCGCGCCAGGGCAGCCCGCTCGCCATCGGCTATGGCGACGGCGAGATGTTCGTCGGCTCAGATGCCATCGCGCTCGCCCCCTTCACCGACGCGATCGCCTATCTCGAGGACGGCGACTGGGCGGTGCTGACGCGCAAAGGCGTCGCCATCCGCGACCGTAGCGGCAAGTCGGTCGAGCGGCCGGTCACCCGCTCCCACGCGACCGCTCTCGTCGTCGACAAGGGCAACCACCGCCACTTCATGGCCAAGGAGATCTACGAGCAGCCAGAAGTGATCGGCCATACGCTTGCCGCCTATATCGATCTTGCCGCGAACCGCGTCGACATGCCGGCGCTTCCTTTCGACTTTGCCAACCTTCGCCGCCTCTCGCTCTCGGCCTGCGGCACCGCCTTCTATGCCTGCCTGGTTGCCAAATACTGGTTCGAGCGCTGGGCGCGGCTCCCCGTCGACGTCGATATCGCCTCGGAATTCCGCTACCGCGAGACGGCGCTCGATGAAGGCGGCGCCGCCCTGTTCGTCTCGCAGTCGGGCGAGACGGCGGACACGCTGGCGACGCTGCGCTACTGCCGCGCCCAAGGCCAGCACATCGTCTCGGTCGTCAATGTGCGCGAGTCTTCCATCGCGCGGGAGTCCGATTGCGTCCTGCCGACGCTCGCCGGTCCCGAGATCGGCGTGGCCTCGACCAAGGCCTTGACCTGCCAGCTGACGGTGCTCGCCTGCCTCGCCATCGCCGCCGGCAAGGCGCGCGGGTTTATCGGGCCTGCGCTCGAGGCTGAACTCGTCCAGGCGCTGGCAGAGGTTCCGCGCCACATGGCGACGGTGCTGCGCGACGAGCGGTCTTACGAGACGCTCGCCCACCGGCTCTCGAAGGCCCGCGACGTGCTCTATCTCGGCCGCGGC
>DFXC01000008.1:1121-9006 GCA_002383105.1 Hyphomicrobiaceae bacterium UBA4118 | reverse complement strand
AAGGAGATCTCCTACATCCACGCCGAGGGCTATGCCGCCGGCGAGCTGAAGCACGGTCCCATCGCGCTGATCGACGAGAAGATGCCGGTCATCGTCATCGCCCCACGCGACGACCTTTTCGACAAGACCGTCTCGAACATGCAGGAGGTTGCCGCCAGGGGAGGGCAGATCGTGCTGGTCAGCGACGCCGATCCGGCGAGCACCGGTTGCGTCATTTCAACCCATCTCGCGGTGCCACCGGTGCACCGCTTCGTCACGCCGCTCGTCTATGCTGTGCCGGTACAGCTGATTGCCTATCATACCGCGGTCTTTATGGGCACCGACGTGGATCAGCCGCGGAACCTCGCAAAATCCGTGACAGTAGAATAGTCTACAGCCTCGGATTTGCCCGATTTCTTTGTTTGAGCAATGACATGGCGGATCATCGGAAGTATTTCCGGCCGCGCCGTCTTGCTTTCGGCGGGCGCCTGTTCCCGCGCGGGTGCATTTTCGGCGCAGCGCTTGCGCTTCTCTCCGCCTTTAGCCCGGCGCTGGCCGAAGACGCTGGCCTCAAGAGCGGCGCCGCTTCGCTCGCCGCCGGCAAATACGACAATGCGGTGCGGCAGCTCTCGGCCACGGTCAACTCCGAGAACGCCTCTCCGGGCGAGGCCGCCAAAGCGCTCTATCTCCGGGGCATCGCCTACCGCAAGCTCGGCCAGCCGGCCCGCGCCATTGCCGATCTAGGCGCTGCCATCTGGCTCGGGCTCCCGGATGAGGACCGCGTCAAGGCACTGGTCAATCGCGGGCTTGCCTTCCAGGCCGCGGGCCTGTCGAGCCAGGGCGAGGCGGAGATTGCGCAAGCGCGCAAGGTTGGCGGGAACGGCGCGGTCGATCAGCTCATTGCCGAGGGTGGCGGATCTGCCGGCACGACCGCCGACATCACCGCCTTCGCCACCGAGGTGCGAGCTGAAGATCAGGGCGGGTCGAGCGCTGCTGCCGCGCGCGCCGAGCCGTTGCCCGGCTTCAATACTTCAGTCTCAGGTGGGGAGGCCCCGCCGCCACCTTCGACCCGCACCGCCGACGCGTCCCCGAAATCTGCGGGAGACGCGCCAAGCTCGTGGAGCACGTCGGTCAATGGAGATTCGACCCCGCCCAGCAGCGGCAATCGCCTCACCCGCTGGTTCGGCTCTCTGACGGACTCTTCGGAGAGTTCGTCTGCAGGGGCTTCGAGCGAGCCCACCCCGGCGCTGAGCGCGCCGCGTGCGGCACCAGCACCGGCACCCGCAGCCGCTCCCGCGCCCGTCAATTCGAGCTGGACGACCAAGACCGAAACCCAAGAGGCTCCCTCCGGCAGCGAAGGCGGCGGGCAGAGCAAGGGCTGGGGACGCTGGTTCAGCAAGACGGCCGAAACGGAGGCGCCAGCCGAGCCCGCCGCGGCGCCTTCCTCGGCCGGCGGCGGCGGCTATCGCCTGCAACTGGCGACAAGCCAGTCTGAGGAGGAGGCGCAGGCGCTCTATAAGAAGGTCGCCAGTCAGAACCCAGAGCTCGCCAGCAAGCAGCCGGAAATCGAGAAGGTCGACATCGGCAATTTCGGCACCTTCTACAGCCTCAAGATCGGACCCTTCCCGGACAAGGCGGAAAGCCTTAAGCTTTGCAACGCGCTGAAGCGAAGTGGAGTTGATTGTCTGCTCGCAACGCCGTAAAGCGCATCATTCCCGCATGACCGCTGCAAGCTTGAGGGCATGTCCAGGCTGCCTCAGGTTTGATAATGAGGCATGCTATCAAAGCTTCCGCACCCCTCCGTGAGCCGGTTCGCTTCTCTCTGTCACCACCCGAAGTTCCATGAAAACCAAGGACAAGCCGACGCTCCCCGCCAATCAAGACCGCGAGACCCCTGCCCAGCCGGAGGACCAGCTCGCACTGCTTGCGGCAGCTGGAGAGCCGGCCTCATCGCATCTCGGCGCCCGTCTGCGCGGCTATTTCCTCACCGGCCTCATCGTCGTCGGCCCGGTCGCCATCACCATCTATGTCGTCTGGTGGTTCATCAATCTGGTCGACGCCTGGGTGAAGCCGCTTCTGCCGCAGGCCTACCTGCCCGAGAACTACCTTCCCTTCAACGTGCCGGGGGTGGGTCTCATCGTCGGCATTTTCGGCCTGATGGTGGTCGGCGCGCTCACCGCCAATCTGTTCGGCCGCACCATCGTCAGCTACGGCGAGATGATGCTCGACGGCATGCCGGTGGTGCGTGGCGTCTACCGCCTGCTCAAGCAGATCTTCACGACCATCTTCTCCAAGAGCGGCACCTCCTTCAAGCGCGTGGGGCTGATCGAGTTTCCTCGCAAGGGGCTTTACGCCATCGTGTTCCTGGCCGGCGACCCGCCGCAGGAGATCGAGGAGAAGATCGGCGGCGGCAACCCGCTGATCACGGTGTTCATGCCGAACGGCCCGAACCCGACCACGGGCTTCATTGTCTTCGTGCGGGCGAGCGAGGTCATCACGCTCGACCTTCCCGTCGAGGACGCCGCCAAGCTCGTCGTGTCGGCAGGCCTCGTCTCTCCTGAGCATCAGGACACGGTGCGCAAGCTCGCCGAGCCTAAGCCCCTGCATGAGGAAGAGCCGGTCGTTTAGGCCTCTCGTCCTCAGCCCGCGCGCATCAGCTTGATCGCATCGTCGCGCTCGAACAGATAGAGCAGGAGCTTGAGCGGCTCGGCCTCCGGTCCTTTCAGCTCGAGGTCGCGCGCCAGAATAAGCCGCGCCGCGTCACGTGCCGCCTGAAGCAGCGCCTCGTGCTCGGGGAGGCTGGCGATGCGGAAGAGGGGCAACCCGCTCTGCCGCGTGCCGAGCAGCTGGCCACCGCCGCGTAGCTTCAAATCCTCCTCGGCGATGAGGAAGCCGTCCTCGGTGCGCCGCATCACCCCCAGCCGCTCGCGTGCCGTCTCTGACAGCGGCGCCCGGTAAAGCAGGATGCAGGAGGACTCAGCTGTGCCCCTGCCGACGCGGCCCCGCAGCTGATGAAGCTGGGCGAGGCCGAAGCGCTCGGCATGCTCGATGATCATGATGCTGGCTCGGGGCACGTCGACGCCGACCTCAATGACCGTGGTCGACACCAGGATCGACAGCGCGCCCGAAGCGAACGCCACCATGACGCGGTCCTTGTCCTTGCCCGCCAGCCTGCCATGGACGAGGCCGACTTTATCGCCGAAGCGGGCGCGAAGCTCGGCGTAGCGCGCCTCAGCCGCGGCGAAGTCGAGCACTTCGGATTCGGCGACGAGCGGGCACACCCAATAGGCCTGCGCGCCGCCGGCAACCGCCCTCTCGATCCCGGCGATGACCTCCTCGATACGGTCGAGCGGGACGGTGCGGGTGACGATGGGCTTCCGCCCCGGCGGCTTCTCATCGAGCCGCGACGCGTCCATGTCGCCGTAGCTGGTGAGGAGAAGCGTGCGCGGGATCGGGGTGGCGGTCGTCACCAGGAGCTCCGCCCCGCTGCCGCTCCCCTTGGCTTGCAGCGCGAGCCGCTGATGCACGCCGAAGCGATGCTGCTCATCGATCACCACGAGGCCGAGATCGCGGAAGGCGATGCCCTCCTGAAAGATCGCATGGGTGCCGATGAGGATATCGATGTGGCCTTCCTTCAGCGCCCCAACGAGACCCGAGCGCTCGCTGCCGCGCTCGCGTCCCGTCAGCAAGGCGATGCGTAAATCCGCAGCGGCGCCGAATTCGCTGATGGTCTTGAGGTGCTGCCGCGCCAGAAGCTCGGTGGGCGCCATCAGCGTGGCTTGCGCGCCGGCCTCGACCGCTGTCGCCATGGCAAGGAGCGCGACCACGGTCTTGCCGCTGCCGACGTCACCCTGCAACAGGCGGAGCATGCGGTGCGGGCTGGCGAGGTCGGCGTCGATCTCGGCGAGCGCGCGCGTCTGCGCTCCCGTCAACGCGAAGGGGAGCTTGGCGAGGATTTCCCGGCGGAGCTTGCCTCGCGCGGCAAGCCGCCGTCCGGCGCGCTTCTTGAGCCGCTGGCGAATGACGGCAAGGGCGAGCTGATTGGCGAGAAGCTCGTCATAGGCAACGCGCCCTCGTGCCGGCGCCGACGGGAGAAGGTCGGTCTCGGCCTCGGGCGCATGCAGACGGGAAAGCGCCTCGGCGAAACTCGGCCAGGCGTTCTGCGCGCGAAATCCCTCATCGATCCACTCAGGCAGAGACGGCAGCCGCGCCAGCGCCTCGGCGATCGCTCTGCGCAGCACCGTATTGTTGAGGCCCGCGGTCAGCGGATAGATGGGCTCGAGCGTTGGCAGCGTGCCCGCGCCGTCGATGGCCGTCACGTGGTCCGGGTGCGGCATCTGCAGCCAGCCGTCATAGGATTCGAGCTTGCCTGAGATGAGGCGCTTGCTGCCTTCCGGCAGGAGGCGCTTGAGATAAACGGGATCGGCATTGAAATAGACGAGCTCCAGCGCCGCCGAAGAGTCCTCTACCAGCACGCGGTAGGGGCCCCGCGCGCCCCGACGGCGCCCACCCCCGGGGCGATGCTCCGTCACGGTGACCTCAAGCGTGGCAATGTCGCCGATTCTCGCGTCGACGATGCGCGGGGTGATGGCGCGGTCGATCAGCCCGACCGGCAGGTGCCAAAGGAGATCGATGACGCGCGCATGTGCCGATGGCTGGCGCGGAGCGAGGAGCTTGTTGAGCAGCCCCTCGACCTTGGGCCCCACGCCCTTGAGCGAGCGGACGGTGGCGAAGAGGGCAGCTAACGGACTTGGCCGCATGGGCTTTCCGCGCGAGGGCGAACGGTGACCTGCACCAGGCGAGCTCCCACGTCCTTGACAGAGTAAGCGCGCTGGCTCTAACCCACCCGATCAGGCTCTGGAACCAGATTCATGTCCAGTGATCTTGGAATGCGCCGCCGCCGGGCGCTTTGGCGCGCGACGCACCGTGGCTACAAGGAGATGGATGTCCTGCTCGGTCGCTTCGCCGAGCAAACGCTTGACGGAATGAATGCCGCCGATATCGGCCTGTTCGAACGCCTGATCGAGCGGCCCGATCCCGAGATCGAAACCTCCCTAATCGAGGGGCGCACGCTTGGCGAGCGCGACCTCGACGAACTCATTGAGCGCATGCGGCGTTTCCACGGCCTCGACCAGCCCGATTAACCGACGATATTCCCCTTATGGCAGTCACGGCGAAGCTTCCATCCCTCCCGGTCGAGCGCCTGCTCAAAGCCCCGCACGCAATAGCCAGCGGCGTACCCGAGGGGCTGGACGCGCTCCTCCTCGGCGAGCTAGCCCGCCACGGGGCGCACGGCGCCCCGGTCCTGCATGTCGCCCGCGACGCCAACCGGCTCGCCACGCTTGAAGAGGCGCTGCAATTCTTCGCCCCCGATGTGACGGTGTTGAGCTACCCCGCCTGGGATGGCGTTCCCTACGACCGGGTCGCGCCCGATGCCGAGACCATCGCCCGGCGCATCAGCACGCTCGCCGCGCTGAACGGCCGCACGCCCGGCGACACCAAACCCCTCATCGTGCTGACCACCATCCACGCCGTGCTCCAGCGCGTGCCGTCCCGCGCCTTCATCGCCGCATCGAGCGAGCGTCTTGCGCCCGGGAACGTGTTGAGTATGCAGGGGCTGATCGAGCGGCTCGAGGCTTCTGGCTACGCCCGCGCCGGCACCGTGATGGACCCCGGCCAATACGCCGTCCGTGGCGGCATTCTCGACCTCTATCCTCCCGGCAGGCAGCCCATCCGCCTCGACTTCTTCGGCGATACCCTCGAGTCGATCGGGGCTTTCGATCCCGAGACGCAGCGGACGGAGGCGAGGCTCGAGTCGGTCCAGCTCCTGCCCATGAGCGAGGTGACGCTCACGCCCGAGGTGCGCCGCACCTTCCGCCAGCGTTATGTGGAGCTGTTCGGCACGGTCACCGGCGACGACCCGCTCTACGAGTCGATCTCGGTAGGGCGCCAACATCAGGGCATGGAGCATTGGCTGCCGCTCTTCCATGACGGCCTTGCCACCCTGTTCGATTATCTGCCGGGCGCCGTCGTCGCCCTCGATCCTCTGGTGGACGATGCGTGCGCCAAGCGGCTCGAGCAGATCGCCGACCATTACGAGGCCCGCGCGCAGGCGCTCGAGCGCAAGGCCTTCGGCGCCCCGCCTTATCATCCCGTGCCGCCCGAGAGCATGTTCCTCAGCGAGACGGATTGGCAGGCGGCGCTTGGCAGCCGTCAGACCATCGCGCTTGATCCCTTCGAGCGCCCAGAAGAAGCCCAAGGCGCCACCATCGTCTCCTTCGGCGGACGGCAGGGACGCGCCTTTGCCGCAGAGCGGCAGACCGAAGGCGCCAACGTCTTCGACGCTGTCGTTGCCCATGCCAAGCGGCTCCAGGGCGACAGTAAGCGCGTAATCGTCGCCTGTTGGAGCATCGGCGCGCGGGAACGGCTTGCCACGCTGCTCGCCGAGCATGGGGCCGGCGAGACCAAGACCGCCGCGAGCTTCGGCGAGGCTTTAGCGGCTCCGGCATCGGCGACGGTCTTCGCCGTGCTGCCGCTTGAGACCGGCTTCGAGGCGCCCGGGCTTGCCGTGATCGGCGAGCAGGACATCCTCGGCGACCGGCTCATCCGCAAATCCCGGGCAAAACGCGGCAGGGACGTCCTCACCGAAGTGTCGAGCTTGAGCGTCGGCGATCTCGTGGTGCATGCCGACCACGGTATTGGCCGCTTCGCCGGACTTGCCACCATCGAGGCCGCGGGCGAGCCGCATGATTGCCTCGAAGTTCATTACCAGGGCGGCGACAAGCTTTACCTGCCGGTGGAGAATATCGAGCTCCTCAGCCGCTTCGGCTCAGACGAGTCTGGCGTCCAGCTCGACAAGCTCGGCGGCGTCGCCTGGCAGTCGCGCAAAGCCCGCCTCAAGAAGCGCATCCGCGATATGGCCGACAAGCTGATCAAGGTTGCCGCACTGCGCGAGCTGCGGCAGGCGCCGGTCTTCACCCCACCCGACGGCCTCTATGACGAGTTCTCCGCCCGCTTTCCCTACGAGGAGACCGAGGACCAGACCACGAGCATCGGCGCCGTGCTCGACGATTTGGGAAGCGGCCGGCCCATGGACCGGCTGATCTGCGGCGATGTCGGCTTCGGCAAGACCGAGGTCGCCTTGCGCGCAAGCCTCATCGCCGTTCTCGCCGGCAAGCAGGTCGCCGTCGTGGTGCCGACCACGCTGCTCGCCCGCCAGCACTTCCACACCTTCACCGAGCGCTTCCGCGGCTTTCCCGTGAAGATCGCGCATGCCTCGCGGCTGGTAGGCGCCAAAGAGATCGCCGAGGTGAAGAAGGGCATCAAGAGCGGCCATATCGACATCGTCATCGGCACCCATGCGCTGCTCGGCAAGGCAGTCGAGTTCGCCGATCTCGGGCTTCTCATCGTCGATGAGGAGCAGCATTTCGGCGTCAAGCACAAGGAGCGCCTGAAGGAGCTCCGCGAGGACGTGCATGTGCTGACGCTGACTGCCACGCCCATCCCGCGCACACTTCAACTTGCCCTGTCGGGCGTGCGCGAGATGTCGCTGATCTCGACGCCTCCCGTCGACCGCCTCGCCGTGCGCACCTATGTGACGCCGTTCGATCCCGTGATCCTGCGCGAGGCGCTACTCAGGGAGCGCTTCCGGGGCGGCCAGACCTTCTATGTCGTGCCGCGCATCTCCGATCTCGACGACGCAGCCGCCTTCCTCGCCGAGCATGTGCCTGAGCTGAAGGTGGCGCGCGCCCACGGCCAGATGGCCAGCCGCGAGCTCGATTCCGTGATGAATGCCTTCTACGACCGGCAATACGATATTCTGCTCTCGACCTCGATCGTCGAGTCCGGCCTCGACATCCCTTCCGCCAACACGCTGATCGTGCATCGCGCCGACATGTTCGGGCTC
>DFXC01000008.1:0-968 GCA_002383105.1 Hyphomicrobiaceae bacterium UBA4118 | reverse complement strand
CCCAGCTCTACCAGCTGCGCGGCCGCGTCGGGCGCTCGAAGATCAGGGCCTACGCCTATTTCACCATTCAAGCCGACGCGCGCCTCGCGCCGGCGGCCGAGAAGCGGCTCAAGGTGCTCCAGTCGCTCGACACGCTCGGCGCGGGCTTCGTGCTCGCGAGCCACGACCTCGACATCAGGGGCGCCGGCAATCTCCTGGGCGAGGAGCAGTCTGGACATATCCGGGAAGTGGGCTTCGAGCTTTACCAGTCGATGCTGGAAGAGGCCGTGGCGGCCTTAAAGGGCGGCGAGGGGGCCGACATCGAGGACCAATGGTCGCCGCGCATCAATCTCGGCACCTCGGTGCTCATTCCCGAGGCCTATGTGCCGGACCTGCAAGTGCGGCTCGGGCTCTATCGCAGGCTCGCTATGGTCGAAAGCCATGAGGCGATCGAATCCTTCGCCGCCGAGCTGATCGACCGCTTCGGGGCGCTGCCCGAGGAGGTGCGCCATCTCCTCGACATCGTCGAGATCAAGGGGCTGTGCCGGCAGGCTGGCATCGAGCAGATCGATGCCGGACCGAAAGGCGCGGTCATCGCCTTCCGTAAAAAGAGCTTCGCCAACCCCGAAGGGCTGATCGCCTTCATCCGCGATGAGGGGGCCAAGGTGAAGCTCCAGCCCGACCACCGGCTCATCTATTACGCCAATTGGCAGACGCCCGAGGCGCGCCTCACCGGCGCCAGCGCGCTGCTGCAGCGGCTGGTCAAGATCGCCGCCGCCGTGAAACAGGCAGCTTGACTTGTGGTCAAGCAGCGCGTGAAAACATCGCTTCTGGCGTGAAATGATCTCGACGAAGATTGCCGATGCACCGAGCGAAGATTCGAATCCCGCAATCCAAACCTCAGTTCGACGTTTGCGTCATTGGTTTGTACAGATCAAAAAAGGACTCAGGGCCTTTCGCCTATTTGCAGAATTTCAGGCATGAGTGGT
>DFXC01000188.1:11919-12108 GCA_002383105.1 Hyphomicrobiaceae bacterium UBA4118 | reverse complement strand
TTTCTCGATGCGCGCGGCCGCGAGGGCTTGCGGCGATATTTGACCGCGGTGGCGGCTCTCGATGCGCGGACCATCCGCGTGGAGGGCCGGTCTTACGTCAATTTGGCCAGCAACGATTACCTCGGCTTGCGCTTCCACCAGGCCCTGAGCGCGCGGGCCACGGAGTGGGCGAAAGCCTATGGCGTGGGG
>DFXC01000188.1:0-11852 GCA_002383105.1 Hyphomicrobiaceae bacterium UBA4118 | reverse complement strand
CGCCTACGGCGTGGGCGCGGGCGCGTCCCGCCTCGTCACCGGCAATCTCGACGCCTTCGCCCCGATCGAGGCCAAAATCGCCAAACTCAAGGGGAAGCCCGCCGCCCTGATCATGGCATCTGGGTTCCAGACCAACGGCGCGGTGTTGCAGGCGCTCCTCGACCAGAGCGTATTGGGCGCCGAGCCTCTCGTTTTCTGCGACCGCCTCAATCATGCAAGCATGCATTTCGGCTGTCAGGCGGCCGGCGTGCGCCAGCTCCGCTATCGCCATTGCGACCTCGGCCATCTCGGCGAGCTTCTGAGTCAGTATCAAGGCGATAGCCGGCCCCGCTTCATCCTGACCGAGAGCGTCTTCTCCATGGATGGCGACGTGGCGCCGCTCAAGGAGATCGCGGCGCTTGCCCGCGCCCACGGCGCAACGCTTATCGTCGACGACGCACACGCGACCGGCATTCTCGGCGAGGAGGGGCGCGGTCTCTCCAACGAGGCCGATATTGCCATCGGCACCTTCTCCAAGGCGCTTGGCGGCTTCGGCGGCTATGTCGCCTGCTCGGAGACGGTGCGCGACTATCTCATCAACCGCTGCGGTGGCCTCATCTACTCGACGGCGCTGCCGCCTCCCGTGCTCGGCGCCATCGATGCGGCGCTCGACCTCGTTCCCGGCATGGATGCCGAACGCGCGCGCGTCGCGAGCCTGGCAGTGCGGTTTCGCGCCGGCGCAAGGGCGCTTCAGCTCGACACCGACGCCTCCACCACGCAGATCGTGCCGGTCATCCTGGGCTCTCCTGAAGCCGCGATGGCCATGAGCGGGCGCCTCCGCCAGGCGGGCTTGTGGGCGGCTTCGATCAGGCCGCCCTCGGTGCCGGCCGGCACGGCGAGGCTCAGGCTCGCCTTCACCGCCGCGCATGAAGAGTCTGATATCGATCGCCTCTTGAACGTTCTCGACCAACAGGACTTGGCCCCCCGAGCGGGCGCGATGTGACGTGAAAGAAGATGCGTTTCGTCCTCGTCCATGGCTGGGGATTCCACGCCGGCATCTTTGTCGATTTCATCGGTCATCTCGATGGCGCCGAGGTCACGCTCATCGATCTCGGTTTCGTGGCTGGTGGCCCTAAAGGCGCAAGCGACTGGCCGTCAGACGCCATCGCCATCGGCCATTCTCTCGGGCTGTTGTGGCTGCTTCAACGAGGGCAAGGCCGCTTCAGGGCGCTGGTCAGCGTGCAAGGCTTCGATTGCTTCTGCTGCCATGTGGCGCCCTCGCGCGTTGCCGCCTTGCGCCGGGGGCTTGAGCGCGACCCGGGCGGGACGCTCCAGGCCTTCTGGCGGTCTTGCGGCGCCTCGGGCTTTGCGCTGCCACAGGCGCTCAACGTCGCCCGCCTCGATGAGGGGCTCGATTGGCTGATGCATTGGGACGCGCAAAAGGCTAAGGGAGAGCTTGGCTGCCCCACGCTCGCTCTGGCCTCGCGCGACGATGCGATCGTGCCCGCGGCCATGAGCGAAGCGATATGGAAGGAAACCGGCATTGTCTGGTCGCCGGACGGCGGCCATGTTCTTCCCTTGAGGCACCCGCGATGGTGCGCGCGTCATGTCCTTGAATTCGCCCATGCTCTCCCGTCATAGCGCCGAGATCGCTTCACGCTTCGGCGCGCGGGCGGAAGACTATGAGCTTCATGCCGGGCTGCAACGCGCCGTCGCCGACCGGCTCGCGCGGCTCTTGCCCGCGCTTGAGAGCCCTCGCGTGCTCGAGCTTGGCTGCGGCACCGGGCTGTTCAGCCGTCACCTCGTAACGCGCTATCCCGACGGCAGCTTCGTGCTGAGCGATGTCGCCCCCGCCATGATCGCCGAATGCCGCCGGAACCTCGCATCTGCCGGCGCGGCGCGGCTCAGCTTCGAGGTCATGGATGCAGGCCAGGCGGGGGGCCACGCCGAGCTCGACCTCATTGTCTCAAGCATGACGCTGCACTGGCTTGCCGATCCGGCAGGGAGCCTTGAACGCCTAAGGCGATTTCTCGCTCCTAGCGGGGTCCTCCTCTATGCCACGCTCGGGCACCGGAGTTTCCCCGAATGGCGCGCCGTGCTTGCCGACCAATCCCTGCCAAGCGGGCTTGCCGACATTCCGCAGCTTCCAGGCGTCGTCGATGAAGAGCGTGTGGTCCCCGATGGCGACGCGCTGTCCTTCCTCCGCCGCATGAAGGCGGTGGGTGGGCTCACGCCCAAGGAAGGCTACACCAAGCTGACCCCTGGGGCCCTGCGCCGCGCCATCCATATGGCCGATGCCCGCTTTGGCGGCAGCGTCACCTGGCACATCGTCTATGGCAGGCTCGGTCCTCACGACGCGAGCGTGTCGAGACCCTCGATGATGCCGGCATAGGCGCGTGAAAGCTCCTCATCGGTGATGCAATAGGGCGGCATCAGATAGAGCGTCGGCCCGAGCGGCCGGATGTTGAGACCGTGGGCAAGATAGAAGTCGCGCAATCGCCTGCTCTCCACGGACTGATAGCCGCCCGCGGCTTTCACGTCGAAGGCAAGGATCGAGCCGAGCAGGCGGGGCCGGACCACGTCCTCACGCTCCGCAAGTGCGGCCAGCATCCCCCGATGGCGCCGATTGATCCGCGCGATGCGCTCCAGTGTCTTCTCCTCCTCGAACAGGGCGAGCGAGGCGAGCCCCACGGCGCAAGCGAGCGGATTTGCTGTGAAGGAATGACCATGGGGCAGCGCGCGGTCGAAGGTCTCGCCCAAGAACGCCTGAAAAATAGCCTCGCGCGCCACCGTCACGGCAAGCGGCATGTAGCCTGCCGTGAGCCCCTTCGACAGGCAGACCAGGTCCGGAACCACGCCTGCCTGCTCCATGGCGAACAGCGTTCCTGTCCGCCCGAAGCCTGTCGCCACCTCGTCGAAGATGACGAGGATGCCCGCCTCCCGCGCCCGCTCGACGAGGCGCTTGAGGAAGCTCGGGCGGCAAAGGCGCATGCCGCCGGCCCCTTGCAACAAAGGCTCGATGATCAGGGCCGCGAGGGAGTGCCCCCGGTCGGCGAGCAGCGTCTCGAAGGCTGAGAGCGCACCCGCCTCCCGCTCGCCCGCCGCATCGTCACCCTCGAAGGTCGCAGGGCAGGGGAGCACACAGACCTTGCACATCAGCTCGCGGAACGGGCTGAACATCTGCGAGCCGCGCCCGAGCGACATGGCGCCCAGCGTGTCGCCGTGATAGCCGCCATCGAAGGCGACCAGGATGCGCCGCCGCGGCTCGCCGACATTGATCCAGTATTGATAGGCGGTCTTGAGCGCGACCTCGACCGAGGTCGAGCCGTCGTCGGAGAAGAACACGCGGTTGAGGTCGCCGGGCAGGAGCTTCGCCAGCGCCGCAGCGAGATCAGTGGCCGGTTGATGGGTGAAGCCCGCGAACATCACATGTTCGAACAGGTTCGCCTGGTGGGTCAGCGCCGCGTTGAGCTTGGGGTGCGCATGGCCGTGGGTACAGGTCCACCACGAGGAGACGAGGTCGAGGATCTCGTTCCCCTCGGCATCGAACAGAGAGGCGCCTTTGGCGCGCGTGATGACGACGGGATCGCCCTCGGTGCCGTGCTGGGTGAAGGGATGCCAGACATGCCGCCGGTCGCGTGCGAGCACCTCGCGGGCAGTCGCGTCCCCGCCAAGCCCGTTGCGCGCGTGGTTCGGATCGTCGTTCATGGCTCCGCCCGTGCAAGCTTGGCGAGATCGAGCTCGGGTTGAATGGCCAGAAGCGTGGACCGGCTCACCGTTTCGAGCCAGGGGATCTCGGCGATCACCTCGACCTGGCCGTAGCGCTCGATCGCCGCGCGGTTGTGCGGCGTCTCGGGTCCGTTGATTACGACCCCGGCAAGGGGAAGCCCGCGCCGCCTGATGGCCTCGAGCGACAGCAGCGTATGGTTGATGGTGCCGATTGTGGAGCGCGTCACGAGAATGAGCGGCAGATGCAGCTCGGTGGCGAGATCGACGACATAGGCCTCATCGGTGAGCGGCACCATCAGCCCGCCGGCGCCCTCGACCACGAGCGGCCGGTCGCAAGGAGGGGGGACGAGCTTCGCCATGTCGATGGCGATGCCAGACCGCTGCGCCGCCTCGTGGGGGGCGATCGGCTCGGACAGCAGATAGGCCTCAGGCACGATGCGATCAGCCTCCACCTCAGCGAGACGCCGCACGGTGGCAGAGTCGGTCTCGGGCTCGGTGCCGGCCTGGACCGGCTTCCAGTAGCAGGCATCGAGATGGGCCAGCAGCCAGGCCGAGACGACCGTCTTGCCGACATCGGTGTCGGTGCCTGTGACAAAAAAGCCGTTCACGATGTCCTCAGCCTCTAAGGGGTGCTCCCAAGCGCAGGGAAGACTGTATCGAGCCCTGGCAATCGAGGCAAAGGGGAGTGGACGAGGACGCGCCTTTCAGGCGACAAAGCGCTCGCCCATGCGCCGTCTTCTCATCATTTCCCTCCTGACTTTCCTTGTTCTAGGTCACGCTCAAGCGGCGGAGGCCAAGACGCTGCGCATGGCCTACGACTCAGACCCCACCTCGCTGGATCCCCATGAGCAGCTGTCGGGCGCGACGCTCCAGCTCTCCCATCTCCTCTTCGATCCGCTGGTCCGCTTTCGCCAGGACCTCACCATCGAGCCGCGACTCGCCAAGAGTTTCGAGAAGATCGATGAACGCACCACGCGCTTTCACCTGCGCGAAGGCGTGAAATTTCAGAGCGGCCGCACGCTCTCTGCCGAGGACGTGGTGTGGACCTTCAACCGGCTGAAACAGAGCCCCGACTTTAAGGCGCTGTTCGAGCCGTTCAGCGAGGCGCGCGCCGTCGACGGCCTCACCGTCGATCTCGTCACCAAAGGCCCTTATCCGCTCGTGCTCAACCTCGCCACCTACATCTTCCCCATGGACCGTGAATTCTATGCCGGCGTGGACGAGCGCGGACGCCCTAAGGACGCCATCGTCAAGTCCGGGTCGTCCTTCGCCTCGAGCCACGCGAGCGGGACGGGGCCTTTCATCGTCACCGAGCGGGAGCAGGGCGTGCGTCTAGAACTCAAGCGCTTCGCCGATTACTGGGACAAGGCCTCGCCCGGCAATGTCGATGAGATCGTGTTCACGCCCATCAAGGAACCGGCGACGCGGGTGGCGGCGCTGCTTGCCGGCGACGTCGATTTCATCGCGCCGGTGCCGCCCACCGATCTTGCCCGCGTCAAGGAAGCCTCCTGCTGCACCCTCATCACCATGCCGAGCACGCGCGTCCTCACCTTCGAGCTGAACCAGGAGCGGGTTCCGGCCTTCAAAGACCCGCGCGTGCGCCTTGCCATGTCTTACGCGGTAAACCGGGAAGGCATCGCCGAGAAAATCCTGCGCGGCTCCGCCACGGCGGCGAGTGAGCTGAGCCCCCCGGGCTATGCTGGCTACGATCCTGCGCTCGTCCCGCGCTACGACCTCGCCAAGGCCAAGGCGCTGATGCAGGAGGCCGGCTACGGAGACGGCTTCTCGGTGACCATGATGGCCCCTAACAACCGCTATATCGAGGACGCCCGCATTGCCGAGGCAGTCGCCGCCATGCTCGCCAAGATCAACATCAAGGTCGATTTGCAAACCATGCCGAAGGCGCAATACTGGCAGCGCTTCGACGAGCGCGCCGCCGACATCATGATGATCGGCTGGCAGTCCGACACCCAGGATTCGGCGAACTTCTACGAGTTCCTGGCGATGACGCCGGACAAGGCGACGGGCTACGGTCAGTACAATGCCGGCAACTATTCAAATCCCGAGGTCGACAGGCTGACGCTTGAGACCCAATCCATGGCCGACCCAAAGGCACGCGCCGAGGTGCTGAAGAAGATCGAGCGCATTCTCTATGACGATGCGGCGCTCTTGCCCCTGCATTGGCAGCATCTCTCTTGGGCCGCGCGCAAGAACGTGCGGATCGATAAGGTGGTCAATGTCATCGACATGCCGTATCTCGGTGATCTGGTCATCGAGTAGCGGGAGATGCCTCTTGGCGCAACTGAAGTCGGGATGGAATGCGCCAAGAACGGCTAGCCCGCCTTACGCGACGGCCAAACATAAGCGCGCTCAGGAGCAGGGGCCGTCCTGCTGCTTGCTGACCTTGGCCCTCTGCCGCTCGCAGTCATTGCCGTAGGTCTTGCCGTCACAACCGCACACCGGCTGAAAGATCGCGGCGCAGAACGCCCCCGACTCCTTGACGCAGGTCCCCGCGCCGTCGGCGACCGAGCATTCCCCCGCTTGATGCTCGCACCACAAGCCTTCCTCGCATTTGAGGGCAGCGATGCCGTCGCAGGTTTCACCGAGCTTGGCCGCCGCCGATGGGGCTGAAGGCGAGGCAGCAAGCAAGGCGACGCCAATCAAGAGCACAAAGGCACGCATGGCACCCTTCCTTTCGAGGCCACAAGGGCGCCGATGCTAGAGCATGATCCGGGAAAGTGGAAACCGGTTTTCCGAAAAGATCATGCTCCAACAACAAGCTAGAGCGATATCGTGATTCAGTTTCAGCCGATAGCGCTCTAGGCCAAACGCGCTTGCGGGTCACCTTTCAGGAGGGGCCTGGCGGGCGCGTTCCGCATTGGTCAGTCCTGGCGAGGTCAAGTATAGTCGGCTTAAAGGTGACGGCGTCCTCAGGGGCTTTGGGGGGCCGGCTAGGCGCGGAAAGGCGCGCTACAGACGGGGGGAGGCAGGGGGCGGGCAGAGGCCCATTCGGAATTGCCCGCTATCGGCCATGAAGTGGGACTTCCTGAAGATCCACATGTTGCCGAGGCCGCCGCCAAGGGCCCGCGCCGTCACCATCATGGCCGGCGTTGGGATTCTCACCGGCCTGATCTCGAGCTTGCCGTCCCCATTGCCGGACCTTCGCCTCGACGATCCCGAGCTCCTCATCAATGCGGAAGGGATCCCGCTGCATGCGGGCGTCGCCTTCGGCGCCGGCGTGGCCGTCATGCTGTGGCTATGGGCAAACCGGGATCCCGGCAAATGCCTGCTGGCCGTGGCGCTCACGATTATGGGCTGGCTCGCCGCGGTCAACACGGCAAACGACGTGATGCAGGTCGTCGTAAGCTCGCACCTGTTCGGCACCGTCGAAGGGGCGAAGGCGAACCGGGAGATTGTGGGGTGGGTGCTGGCGGGCGTGATCGGCGGGGCGATCGGTGCCGGCTTGACGGCCTTCGGCGCCGGCATCGCCGCCCAAGCCATCAGGCGCCCGGAGGCCTGGGGCGTGATCGTGGGCGTCGGTGCTCTCTACGGGCTCCTGCTTTATCCCGCTGCCAGCCTCGATCAAATCGTGCTTCTCGTCGTGCCGTGGCAGGCGGCGGTCGCAGCGTGCATCGCCTATGGTCTTACGCGGCCAAGAGCATGAGCCCAAACCGGGCATGACCCATCCATGAGAGCGATTGCCGCGGGGCTGGCCTTTCTTGGAAAGCGCCTCACCCAAGCCATGCTTGTGATGCTGGCGATCCTCGTCATTGCCTTTGCCGTGCGCACCGCCCTCGGCGACCCATTGCGCGAGATCATGGGCGAGGCGGTGCCCGAAAGCGAGCGCGAGCACCTTCGCCACGAGCTCGGCCTCGATCAGCCCTGGCCGGTGCAGTTCGTGGGCTACCTCGGCGGCGCGGTCAGCGGCGATCTCGGCACCTCCATGATCTACAAGCGGCCGACGCTCGAGGTGGTGCTCGCCAAATTTCCGGCAAGCTTCGAGCTTGTGCTCAGCGCGAGCCTGATCGTGCTCCTGTTGTCGGTTCCGGCTGGGGTCTATTGCGCGGTACGACCGCGCGCGCTTGGTGCCAAGCTCATCTTGGGGTTTAGCGTTCTCGGCATCTCGATCCCGGTCTTCCTCACCGGGATTTTCCTCATCACCATCTTCTCGGTCTGGCTCGGCGTCCTTCCCGCCTTCGGCCGCGGCGAGACGGTGAGGCTTGGCTTCTGGGAGACCGGGTTTCTAACGCTGGATGGGCTTAAGCACCTCATCCTGCCCGCGCTGACGCTCTCCTCGATCATGCTGCCCCTCTTCATCAGGCTCGTGCGCGGCGCCATGCTCGACGAGCTCGGCCACGACTATGTCCGCACCGCCCGCGCCAAGGGCGCCTCGCCGCTTAGGGTCTGGTTTGCCCACGCGCTGCGCAACGCGCTCCTCCCGCTCGTTGCTGTTGGTGGACTCCAGATCGGCACGCTCATCGCCTACACGCTCCTCACCGAGACGGTGTTCCAATGGCCGGGCATGGGCTTCCTCTTTCTCGAGGCGGTGACCCGCGCCGACATTCCGCTCATCACCACCTATCTCGTCTTTGTCGGCCTCCTCTTCGTCATCACCAACACCATCGTGGACATCGTGAGCCTCATGCTCGATCCCCGTATCAGCCTCGAAGGGACGCGATGAGCGCGCAAGCCTTGCGAACCGGTTCCCGCGTGCTGCTCGCCTTTGCCGCCCAGCGGCCGGGTGCGGCGCTCGCCGCTTCCTTGCTCGGGGCCATTGCCATCGCCGCGGCTCTGGCACCTCTGATCGCGCCGCAGAACCCCTTCGATCTTGCGAGCTTCGACGTGCTGGATGCCGAGCTCCCGCCGTCTTGTCTACAAGGAAGCGACCCGCGCTTCCTCCTCGGTACCGACGCGCAAGGCCGCGACCTGTTCAGTGCCATCCTTTACGGAACGCGCATCTCGCTTCTCGTGGGCGTGCTTGCCGTGGCGATCCAGGCCGCCATCGGCGTGCCCTTGGGCCTCTTCGCGGGCTATGTCGGGGGGAGGGTGGATAGCCTCGTCACAAGGGCGGCCGACGTCCAGCTCTCGCTCTCGACCCTGATGATGGCCATCATTGCGCTTGCGCTGTTCCGTGCCGGCCTTGGCGGTGAGAGCCTGAGCCGCTTCGCTGTGCCGCTGCTCGTGGTCGTGATCGGTCTTGCCGAGTGGCCCTATTTCGCGCGCACCGCCCGGGCCGCGACCCAAGTCGAGGCGACCAAGGACTATGTGCGCGCCGGCCGCGCGCTCGGGGGAAGCGGTCTCGGCGTGGTCTGGCGGCACATCCTGCCCAACATCCTCTCGCCCCTGATCGTAGTGGCGACGACACAAGTGGCGGGAGCCATCATGGCCGAGGCGGCACTCTCCTTCCTCGGCCTCGGCATGCCGGTGACCAAGCCTTCCCTCGGCACCTTGATCCGCTCCGGCTACGATCTGATGTTTGCCGGCGCCTGGTGGGTGACCGTCATTCCGGGGCTGGTGCTGATCGGTCTGCTGGTCTCGGTCAACGTGCTCGGCGATGCCTTGCGCGACGCGCTCGATCCAAGGCTTAGAGCGCGTTGAATCGATAACGAAGTTCGTGAGCCCTAACCCCTTGAAAGAGTGGTGGGCTCCGACCCATAAGGTATAGTGCGCCAAGCCTTTGCGCAGTCTTGGTTGACCCAGCACATGGCCTTGCTCGTCCCTGGCCGGGACGGCCACGAAGGAGCTGTCATGGACACCCCGGGTCCGGTCAATCCGGCGCTTGTCTTTTCGCTCCGCCGCGTCACCGAGGGGGCGGCCTGCGCCGCCTTCAACTGGATCGGGCGCGGCGACAGCCAGGACGCCGGCCGCGCCGCGCTCGACGCCATGCGAAGCGCTTTTGCCGAGGTCGATATCGACGCGCTGGTGGTGATCGGCGAGGCCCCTCGAGGCGAGGCGCCGCAGCCGCAACGGGGCGAGCGGCTCGGCCGCGTGAACTCGGCCTTCAAGGCCGACATCGCCGTCGATCCGGTCGAGGGCACGAGCTACCTCGTGCGCGGCCAGACCAATGCGCTTGCCGTGCTGGCGGTAGCTCCGCGCGGCGCCATGATGAATCCGGGCCCTGCCTTCTACATGGAGAAGTTCGTCACCAGCGCTCCGGCCCGCGGCAAGATCGATCCCGGCTGGCCGGTCGAGAAAAAGCTCGCCACCCTGGCCGAGGCTCTCGGCAAGGATGTCTCAGAGCTCACCGTCTTCGTCCTGGAGAAGCCGCGCCACCGCGAGCTGGTGGACCGCATCTTGGCGAGGGGGGCGCGGGTCGCCCTCTACCCCGCCGGCGACGTCGCCGGCGCGCTCATGGCCGCCATTCCGGGCTCAGGCATCGACGCCTTGATGGGAACTGGCGGCACGCCCGAAGGCGTTATGTCGGCGTGCGCCATTAGGGCGATCGGCGGCGAGTTTCTGGGCCGCCTCGATCCTCAGCTGCAAACCGAGGCAAGAGCGGTCAAGGAGGCCGGAATCGATACCTCGAAGTGGTACCGGTGCGACGAGATGATCGCATCGAACAACGTGTTTTTCTGCGCCACCGGGATCACCACGGGCCTGATGCTCGAAGGTGTTGAGCGTACCAAGTCCCATTATAAGGTGCAGACCATGATGATAACGGGAGCAACCGGCGAGCGGCAGATCTTGACAAGCTACATGCCGAACGAGCGCTTAGGGAGCATAGCTGCCCGCGACGTTGCTTAAACCCGGTCGGGAGGAGTGCCTGGAGTAGTCATGTCGAAGCGGGTGGATCATCCGATCATCCTCGGCATCGTGGGTGATTCGGCGTCGGGCAAGACGACGCTGACGGCAGGCGTCGCCCAGATTCTGGGCGAGGCGCACTGCACGGTGATTTGCACCGACGACTACCATCGCTACGACCGCGCCCAGCGCGCCGCCGCCGGGCTGTCGGCGCTCGACCCCCGGGCCAACTATGTCGACGTGCTGGAGCAGCATTTGCGCCTGTTGCGAAGCGGCGAGCCGATCCTCAAGCCGGTCTACGACCACCGCCATGGCACGCTCGAATCCCCCGAATATGTCAGGCCCAAGGAGTTCGTCATCGCCGAAGGCCTGCTCGGCTACACCACGCGCACCATGCGCGATTGCTACGACGTGAAGATCTATCTCGATCCCGAGGAGGAGCTCAGGGTGAGGTGGAAGGTCCACCGCGATACCACCAAGCGCGGCTATTCCCGGGACGAGGTTTTGTCCTCGCTGGAGAGGCGGGAGATGTTCAGCCCGAACTTCATCCACCCCCAGCGCACCTTTGCCGACATCGTCATCCGCTTCCAAAGGCCGAAGGGCGCCAACGGCTCGGATACCCAGCTCGACGTCCGCCACATCCTGCGGCCGACGCTGCCCCATCCCGACTTCACGCCCCTGTTCGACGGGTCGAGCAACGCAGGATTGCACCTTGAGCTTGCCCGCGACCGGGACGGCAAGCCCGTTGACGTGCTTGAGATCAACGGCAATATCTCCGACAAGAGGGCCGAGCGGATCGAAGATCTGCTGTGGAACCTCATCCCGGAGGCGGGGCATCTGCGCGACCAGGTCGGTCGCATCGACCTCGCCAATGGCGCCAAGAGCCACCCGCTGGCCCTGAGCCAGCTTCTCGTCGGCTATCACGCGGTCAAGGCGGCGATGGGCGTCCGCGCTTATTAGTGCGCGCGTTCTTGTGCTAGTGAACACCTCGCGTTGCTAGTAAGCCTTTCACCCTTTGGGGAGGATCATGGCCGAAGCCCTGATGCAGGATCAGCTTCAGCCGCTTTTCACTAGCTAACAAGCCTTGGGAGGAATTCGAACGGAACGCGGAGCCTGTCTCGACGAGCAGAAAACTCATTGAAACGTGCAAAAAGATACGTCGCGAAAACCACGACAAAAATCATCACGGCCAAGCCCACTAAATAATCGCGCATAGGTTCTTGTCCCGCTGACTTACACGCACTTGCGCCGCTTCAAATGGCGACGGCAGAGCGTTTGGGGATCCCGAACCCTCAGGCGAGAAACTCGCGATCTCGGTTTGAGTTCATTGAACTAAACTACTAACCGTTCAGGGAACTCTACCCACGCCCGGATAGTTGCTGGCTTCATAACCCCAAACCTTC
>DFXC01000143.1 GCA_002383105.1 Hyphomicrobiaceae bacterium UBA4118 | reverse complement strand
GGCCATTTCAATCCGCAAGCATCCGGGGCACAATCCGGCCGAACGCGAAAAGGAGAGAGCCCGCAGGCCAGCCAGGCGGGGGCCTGAAAGCCGAGAGTAGAGAGAATGTCATCAGCCGCAAGCACGCTCGACGCCTTGATCAACCGAGTCGGCGGGATCGCAACGCCGTTCTCCATCGAGTTGCCGGACCGGCAGACGCGGAACGTTGGTGAGGGCAAGCCTGAGTTCCACGTAGGCTTACGCAACGACCGTGCGCTCCGGGCGGTGCGGACGCTCGACGAGGCCGATATCGCCGAGGCTTACCTCCATGGCGACATCGACATCGAAGGGGATATGTTGAAGCCCTTCGCGCTGCGCGCCACCCTCGACGACAGCCATGCGCTGGTGGCCGCGTGGCGCTTCATCCAGCCGCTTCTGTTCGGGCAGGTCTACACCAACAAGCAGGCGATCTCGTCCCACTACAATGCCGATCCGAAGCTCTTCTTGAGCTTCCTTGACCCCGTCTTTCCGGCCTATAGCCAGGGCGTCTACGCGCACGACGACGAGCTCCTGTCGAAGGCGCTGGAGCGGAAGTTCGATTGGACCATCGAGCAATGCCAGCTCGGGCCGGGCAAGTCGGTGCTTGAGATCGGCCCCGGCTGGGGCGCCTTCGCCGGCCACGCCCTGCAAGCTGGCGTGCGCTTCACCGGCATCACCAACTCGGAGGTCTCCCAGATCTATCTCCGATCGAAGCTCGCCAATTTCGGCGACCGCTTCGACATCCTGCTCACCGATTTCTACAATTTCGAGCCGAAGGAGAGGTTCGACTCGATCGTCATCATGGGCGTCATCGAGCACCTGCCCAATTACGAGCGGGTGCTGAAGAAGTTCGACCGGCTGCTGAAGCCCGGCGGCCGCGTCTTCCTCGACGGCAGCGCCGCCAAGAAGAAATACGAATTGTCGACCTTCATGGTGCGGCACATCTATCCCGGCAACCACTCCTTCCTCGTGCTCGACGATCTCTTGAACAAGCTCGCCAAGACCGAACTCGAGCTAATGGAGGTGCAAAACGACCGCTGGAGCTATTTCCTCACCTTCAAGCAGTGGGCGCTCAACCTCGAGGCCAACAAGGGTTACGTGCAGCGGACCTTCGGCGACTTCGAGTTCCGCAAGTTCCGCCTCTATCTCTGGGGGGCGGCTTACGAGTTCCTCTCCCGCAACCTCGACTGCTACCGGCTGATCCTCGAAAAACCTAAGGACGCCGCCTGACGGAAGTCGCTCCTTCCGGCCTGGCGCGCCGATCCCATCCGGGCTTGACCCTTTCTGTCTTGCGGGGGAGTCTCTGCGCGACCGCAAATGAGGAGGACCACCATGTGCGAGCAATGCTGTCGAGCTTCAAGTCGGACTTTGTCGCGGCGGAGCGTGATGGCTGGGGGCGCTACGCTCCTTGCCGCGAGCGCGCTCCCCTTCGCCTTTGCCCGCGCCGACCAGCCGGTATCGTCGGAACCAGCGCCGAACGCCATTCCTGCTGCCGAGGCGCTTGACCGGCTGATGCATGGCAATGTCCGCTACGCCGCAAACGATCCGGAAGAGAAGGACTTTTCGGCAGGGCGCGCCGCGCGGGTGAAGGCGCAATACCCGATTGCGGCGATACTGAGTTGCTCCGACAGCCGCGTGGCGCCCGAGCTCGCCTTCGATCAGGGGCCAGGCGATGTCTTCGTCGTGCGCGTCGCCGGCAATTTCGTCAACCCAGATGGGCTGGCGAGCCTGGAATACGCGGTGCATTTCCTAGGCGTGCCGCTGCTCATGGTGCTCGGGCATTCGGACTGCGGAGCCGTCGGCGCCGCGATCAAGGTGGTGACGGAACGTGCCGAGCTGCCCGGGCATCTCCCTGAGCTCGTCAAAGCCATCGAGCCGGCGGTCATCGCTGCCCATGGGCGCCATCCCGGCGATTTGCTTGCCGCTGCGATCGAGGAAAATGTGCGCCTCAATGTGATGCGGCTGATCGATGACGCCCCGATCCTTTCCGACGCCCTTGCCACCAAGAAGATCGCGGTCTCCGGCGGTGTCTACGATCTTGCCACCGGCAAGGTGAGCCTGATCTGACTTGAAAGGGGGCGCCCGGAAATTTCATGGAGGACGTTTTAGAACGCTGGCGGTCGGAGAAGACGGCGGGCTATCTCTCAGCCGCCGTTGCCGCTGCCGAGCCTGATCCCGGCAAGGCTGCGCTGTTCCGCGAGATGGCTGACGCTGCCGAGGAGCAGGCCGGCATCTTGGCGAAAGAGCTTCACGAGACGCCGCCGTTCAGCCCTCGCTCCGGTCGCGTCTCACGGCCTTTCTCATTAGGACCTTCGGCCCCCGCGCCATGCGCCCCATCCTCTCGGCCTCAAAGGTCCGCGGTGTGTCAGTCTATAGCGGCAAGGTGCAGACCGGACATTCGTGGCCCACTTCCGTCGAGGACGTGGGTCGCCGTCACAAATCTCATGGCGGCGGCACGCTCAGGGCAGGGGTGTTCGACGTCAACGACGGGCTCGTGTCCAATACCTGTGGCCGGCGCCGCGGCAGAGCCTTCCGTCCTCATCTTGACCGGCGTAGCCGGGCTGCTCGCCGGCGCCTTCTCCATGGCCGCCGGAGAGTTCATCTCCATGCTCTCGCAAAAGGAAATGTTCGAGCATCAGATCGCGCAGGAGCTCTGGCAAAGGAGTTCTGCTTGGCGGCTTGCGCATGCTCTTGATCGGCACGGCGGCCGCTGGGGCGACCTACGGGATCGGGTCGCTGTTCAACGTCGCGGGGCTCTGATCGGCAGGCCTTCGTTGCCCGACCACTGGACCACGGTGATCAACAGCGCAGAGTTCGGCACCGACTATTACACGCGCACGGCGGTGGCGAAGTCGAACATCTTCATCAACCGGCCGCGCGAGACCCGCTATTTCTATCAGGACCTCGACAAGAGGGGCGCGCGGCTGACGGGCGTGGAGCGCTACACCGTCACCTTCGCCGAGGCGCCGCCGGTCGAAGGCTTCTGGTCGATCACCCTCTACAACCAGCATCACTTCTTCGCGCCGAACGAGCTCAACCGCTTCTCCCTCGGCACCAAGAGCAAAGGCTTGCGCCTCGAGGGCGACGGCTCGCTTATCATCATGTGCAGACCGCGCGCCCGAGCGAGGACAAGGTCGCGAACTAGCTGCCGGCGCCTCCCGGGGAGTTCTCCCTCTATATCCGCGCCTATTGGCCGCTTCCCCCGATCGGCGAGGGGAGCTGGACGCCGCCCGCCGTGGTGCCGGTGGGTTAGGGGCTCGCGCAGGATTTACCGCAAATCGGCCTGGCCTCAGCCACGCCCGTTTAAGCACGCGGCGAGGTCGCGACCGGATGCTTAATGCGACCTTCACGGTTTTCTCCAACACTCCCGGAAAATTTCACGGAGGAGATCGCCCATGATCCGCAAAGTCTTGACCGCGGCGCTCATCGCCGCTTTCACCCTCGGCACCACGCCTGGCTTCGCCTGCACCGGTATCAGCCTCAAGGCAGGCGACGGCGCGGCCATCCGCGGCCGCACGCTCGAATTCGGCTTTCCCATGCAGTCCAAAGTGCTGGTGATCCCCGCCGGCAGGGAGATGAGCGGCACGCTGCCTGACGGCGGCAAAGGGCTCATCTACACGACGCGCTACGCCATCGTCGGCGCCAATGCGCTCGGCCTTCCCGTCATCCTCGATGGGCTGAACGACCAGGGCCTCTCCGTCGGCCTCTTCTATTTCCCGAACTACGCCAAATATGCGGACGTGACCAAGGAGAACGCGAGCCACGCGCTGGCGCCCCAGGAGTTCGGCGTCTGGGCGCTCGCCAATTTTGCCACCGTCGATGAGGTGCGAGAGGCGGTGAAGAGTATCGTGCTCGTGCCGACGCCCGCGCCGGGCCTCGGCAGCCCGCAAGGCGCGGTGGCCGGCGCGCATTTCTTTATTCAGGACAAGACCGGCAAGTCGATCGTGGTCGAGCCCATCGACGGCACGCTGAAGGTGCATGACGCCCCGCTCGGCGTCATGACCAACGCGCCGACCTACGACTGGCACATGACCAATCTCGTCGCCTACATCAATCTCTCGGTGAAGGACGTCGACACCGCCAAGGTAGGCGATGTCACCCTTTCGGCCTTCGGCTCGGGCGCAGGGTTGCTTGGGCTTCCCGGCGATTTCACTCCGCCCTCACGCTTCGTCCGCGCCGTGGCGTTCAGCCAGTCGGCGGCGCCGAACGCGAGTGCCGACGACGCCGTGCTTGCCGCCTTTCACATCTTGAACCAGTTCGACATTCCCGAGGGCGCGGTGGTCAACTCGGCCATCGGCACGCCAGTCGACGAGATCACCGAATGGACGAGCGTCGCCGACCTCAAAAATCTACGCTGGTATTTCCGCACCCACACCGACCAGGCGATCCGCATGGTCGACCTCAAGCAGGCCATCGACGCCGCCAAGGGCGAGATCAGCGTGATCGAGATGGAGGGCACCAAGGAGCAGATCGCCAATGTCTCGGCGAGCACGACAAGCGTCAAGCCGGCATCGAAGTAAGTGGACGCGAGGTCTCCTCGGCTCCTTCAACATTGCGGCAAATGCTGGGGGTTTCGGCGACCGCCGCTTAAGCACAGGCAGCGACGGCGCCGCATCCTTAATGGGACCTTCAGGCAAACGGGAGATGATGCGCGCAGCATTCTAGGGAGATCACCGTCATGATCCGCCGCGCCGCGACTTACGCGCTCATCGCCGCTTTCAGCTTCGCCACCACGCCAAGCTTCGCCTGCACCGGCATCAGCCTCAACGCCAAGGACGGCGCCATGATCAGGGGCCGCACCATGGAGTTCGGCTTCCCGCTCTCCTCCAACGTCATCGTCATCCCCGCCGGCACCGCCATGAACGGCACGCTGCCAGACGGCAAGAAGGGCATCGGCTACATCACGCGCTATGCCATGGCCGGGGCCAATGCCGTGGGCCAGACCGTCATCCTCGATGGGCTGAAC
>DFXC01000164.1 GCA_002383105.1 Hyphomicrobiaceae bacterium UBA4118 | reverse complement strand
AATCAGCCCCTTGCCGAGAGCGTTCGCTCCGATGGCGGCAGGCAGAGCGCCGGCCACGGTGGCGATCGAGCCGTCGAGCGCAAGCTCGCCCAGCACGCAGAAACCTTCGATGGCGTCGCGGGCGACGGCGCCCACAGCCGCCATAAGCCCAAGCGCGATGGGAAGATAGTAATGGCTCCCTTCCTTGGGGAGGTCGGCAGGGGCGAGATTGACGGTGATGCGCTTTGGCGGGAGCGCGAGCCCGATGGCGTTGAGCGCCCCGCGCACCCGCTCGGGCTTTCGGCCACCGCCTTGTCGGGACGGCCGACAATGGTGAAGGCGGGCAGGCCCGGCCCGATCTGCACCAGCACGTCCCCACGTGCCTCGATGCCCTCGAACGCGACCGTCGTGATCCGCGCAAACATCGCTGAACCCCCGTTCCCGGCTGCTTATACTCTAGCGAAGCGGCGGTGCGGTCGCAACAATCAGCGAACATCCGCCATGCCCAGAGATCGGCGGCAAGGTGGCCGAGCAGGAAGCCAAGGCCTCTCGCGACCGGCCGGAACTTGCCTTCAAGCGATCTTGTTCTGGGTCAAAGCGCGAAGCCGCCGCAAGAGTAGCGTAGGCTGGCTCCGACCGTATGAGGCGAGGCATGTTCAAAGACTTATCGATGCGCATTTTCCTCGCCCATTTTGTGGCCTTTGTCGTCATCACGGCCGGGTGTGCGGCGGTCAATCTGTGGCTTACACCGCAACACCTCTGGTTCCCGTGGGTGCTAATGGGTTGGGGCATCGCCGTCGCCACCCACGACCTTGCCCTCCTCTTGCGCAAGACGCGGCGGCGCGAGCGCATCTTCATCGATCGCAAAGAGCGCGCCTTCACCGTTCACCTCTTCGCCTATGTGGCGGTGATCCTGCTGCTCCTGCTCGTCAACCTCACGGTGACGCCGAAAGTCTGGTGGTTCTATTGGGTGGCGCTCGGCTGGGGCGCCGGTGTCCTTGCCCATGGCGCGTGTCTATTCCGCAGCCACCGGCCGCGTCCAGCGCCGCAACCGCCGGCAAAGCAGATCGAGACGAAGGCAGAGCCGCCAAAAGCGAAGGCGCCCCGCCGCAAAAGCACGAAGCGGACCAGCTGAGCTGCGACGCTCAGGTTTTGGGGATCAACGTATTGGACGGCAGGCTCGGATCGATCAGCCGCGCTGCCTGCTCGGCGCCCGACACCGGCAGCTTGGCGGCATCGATCAGCCCGAGCTGGGCGAGCATCGACGCCTGGTCCCAGTAGATGCGCTCGAACGCGATCTTGCCGCCGGAGAAGCCGACCACCACCACGAACGGGATCACCACCTTGCGCCCCGTGGGCGCGACCCCGGGCAGAAGCGCCGGCATCTCGCAGTCATGGGTGAAGCGGATGATCATCTCATCGACCACGCGATCCTCTCCGACGGTGCGTGAGACCGGCGTGATCTCGGTGTCCTCAGGCCAGCGCCCGATGAACCACCTCTCGTAGAAGCGCCGCACCTCGTCCTGTCCATGACCGCCGGTCATGGTCGGCACATGGGTCACATGCGGCATCTCGCCCATGGTCGCCATGGTCGCGTTGATGTCGCGCGTCTTGAACTCGGCGTCGGTATGAGCGTCGAACATTGCCCCGAGATGCTTCGGGTCAGCGGTCATCGCGCCTTCGCCTTCCGCTTCTCAGCCGCCACCTTCTTCTCCACCACGTCCCAGATCATGGCGGCGATGTCGGGCCCGCCGAACTCAGCCACCTGCCGGATGCCGGTCGGCGAGGTGACGTTGATCTCGGTGAGATAAGTGCCGATCACGTCGATGCCGGCGAAGATCAGCCCGCGTCTTTTCAGCTCGGGCCCGAGCTTGGCGCAGATCTCCTTGTCGCGCTTGGTGAGCGTCGTGGCCTCCGCCTTGCCGCCGATATGCAGGTTCGAGCGGGTCTCGTCGGGCGGCGGTACGCGGTTGATGGCGCCGGCGAACTCGCCGTCGACGAGGATGATGCGCTTGTCGCCTTTCCGCACTTGCGGGATGTAGCGCTGCACCATGATCGGCTCGCGGAAGGTGACGCCCAAAAGCTCGATGAGCGAATTGAGATTGGTGTCGCCCTGCGGAATGCGGAACACCGCGGCGCCGCCATTGCCGTAAAGCGGCTTCACCACGATGTCCTTGTGCTCGTCGCGGAAGGCGCGGATGGCGTCAGGCGAGCGGGTGACGAGCGTTGGCGGCATCAGATCGAGAAAGTCGAGCACGAACACCTTCTCCGGCGAATTGCGCACGCTCGCTGGGTCGTTGACCACGAGCGTCTTGGGCTGGAGGCGCTCCAAGAGATGCGTCGTGGTGATATAGGCCATGTCGAAGGGCGGGTCCTGGCGGAGATGCACCACGTCGAACGTGGCAAGGTCGACGCTGCGAGGATGCGCCAGGCGGTAATGGTCGCCGGGACTGTCCTCTACGGTGAGGCTGTGGCCTTCGGCCATCAGCTTGCCATCGCGAAGGGAGAGATGGTCAGGGGTGTAATAGAACACGTCGTGGCCGCGCCACTGCGCCTCGAGCAGGAGCGCGAAGGTGGAATCGCCCCTGATATCGATGCGCTCTATGGGGTCCATCTGGAAGGCGACTTTGAGAGCCATGGCGCCCCTTATAGGCAGAGTCTCGCTAAAGGGGAATTACGGGGCGTCAAACGGGAAAGGCGTTGGCGATGTACTGAGGCCACCGCCAGGGTGCGGCGAGCACCACGTCGAAGGCGATGTCGTGGCCGGCGAAGTCCGGGTGCCCGGCGAGCCAATATTGCGCGGCCCTGACGATGCGCCGCCGCTGCTTGGCGGGTACCGTCCAGGCCGCGTCCTCCGCGGTCTTCCGCCGCTTCACCTCGATGAAGGCGAGCCGCTTGCCCTTGAGCGCCACAAGATCGATCTCGCCCACCGGGGTCTTGTAGCGTCGCGCGACGACGCGGTGGCCCTTGAGGCGCAGCAGCAGCGCGGCAAGAGTCTCGGCGAAGAGCCCGCTGCGATAGGCCCTGACGCGAGCTTGCCTCATGGGTCAATCGCGCTCGCGGTCGAGGGTGAGCCCGAGCTCATAGACGCGGGCGCGCTTCACTTGCAGCACTTCGGCGACGGAGCGCACGGCGTCGCGGAAGCTCTCGACCTTGAGCGCCCTCTTGAGCTGCTCCACGATCCGCTCGTCGCTGATCTCAGTCTCGTCCTCGGCAGGCGGCGCCACCACCACCACGAACTCGCCTTTCAGCATCTCGCCACCCTCAAGCCCGCCGGCAAGCCGGTCGAGAGTGCCGCACGTCACGCTCTCATGCAGCTTGGTCAGCTCCTTGGCGATGGCGGCCTCACGCGGACCCAGCACCTCCGCCATGTCGGCGAGGCTGTTGGCGAGGCGTGGCGCCGTTTCGAAAATGACAAGGGTCGCCGGCACGGTTTTTAGCTCGGCAAGGCGCGTCTGGCGCGCTCCCGATTTCGGCGGCAAGAAGCCGGCAAAGAGAAAGGTGTCGGTCGGCAGTCCTGCGCTGGTCAGGGCGGCGAGTGCTGCCGAGGGCCCTGGGATGCTGGTCACCAGTAGGCCTTGGTCTAAGGCTTCGCGCACGAGCTTGTAGCCGGGGTCGGAGACGAGCGGCGTTCCGGCATCGGAGATCAGCGCCACCGAACGATCGTCCTTGATGTGGGAGAGGAGGCGCGGCCTTTCGCGCTCGGCATTGTGCTCGTGATAGGGGGTGAGCTTCACCCTGATGCCGAAATGGGTAAGCAGCTTCTGGCTGTGGCGCGTGTCCTCGGCGGCGATCAGGTCGGCGCGGGCCAGCACGGCAAGGGCGCGGAGCGAGATGTCGGCGAGATTGCCGATCGGCGTCGCGACGAGATAGAGGCCGGGCGGCAACGGCCGCTCCAAGAGCTCGCCAATCACCTCGCTCGCGCGCTGAGCCGTCCTCAGCTCGGCAACGGCAGCCCGCTCGTCGTCCCGATGGTCTTGCACGCGCGTAGCCCGCGTTTCTAGGCCCGCTCCAATGACTTGGCATGCGCCCGCGAAGCGGCCAAGCTCTAGGCGTCAAAACCTTACGTGATATAGTCGCATGTCGTCCATCACGATTGAGCCATAGTCGCGGGCAAGCTTCCTCAAGCGGCTTGACGGTCTTGGGACCCAACCGGAGAAGCGGGTCATTGCAACTGCCGCCAAGGACAAGGCGCGCGCCTCTAAGGCGAAGCGACCTTGGAGCAAAGGGGCCATGCGGCTTACTTTCAGCCTCGACCATCATCTCGGCGCCATAAGACTGCTGCTTGCGACGTTCGTCGTGGCAGCTGTGCTTGCGGCCTGCGGTGCGCCGGGTGGCGGCGGCGGTGGACCCGGCAGCGCGGGCATCACCGGCTCTACGGGCACGGTGAAGGTGGCGCTTCTCCTTCCCATCACGGCGTCGGGCTCGACGCCTGCCATTGCCAAGGCGCTGAAGCAGGCGGCTGAGCTTGCGCTCTTCGATTTCGACAATCCTAACGTCACGCTCGTTCCCAAGGACACCAGGGGCACGCCTGACGGCGCGCGCGCAGCGGCCGAAAGCGCCATCCATGACGGCGCCGAACTGATCATCGGTCCGCTCTTCGCCCAAGAGGTCTCGGGCGCGGCCCCCGTCACCCGCCAGGCCGGCATTCCCATGATCGCCTTCTCCAGCGATGAGAAGGTCGCCGGCAACGGCGTCTATCTCCTGAGCTTCCTTGCCGGGCGCGACGTGCCCCGCATCGTCTCCTTCGCCATGTCGAGGGGGAAGCGCAATTTCGCGCAGCTGATCCCCCAGTCCCCTTACGGCAGGATCGCCGAAGCCGCCTTCGCCAAGGCCGTCTCGGCGGGGGGCGGCCAGGCTGCCGTGCGCGCGACCTTCCCGCCGGACGACTCCAACGCCATGCTCGGACCGGTCAGGCAGATCGCCAATGCGATTACGGGCGGCCAGCCGGCCGATGCGCTGTTCCTGCCGGCAGGCCGCGATGAGCTTCCCTCGCTTGCGCCGCTCCTTGCCTCGGCCGATCTCACCAGCAGGCGCGTCCAGTTCATCGGCACCGGGCAGTGGGATTATCCCAATATCGGCGGCGAGAAGGCGCTCATCGGTGGCTGGTATCCGGCTCCCGATCCCAAGGGCTGGAGCAACTTCACCCAGCGCTACGCCAAGACCTATGGCGCCGTGCCGCCGCGGCTGGCGAGCCTCGCCTATGACGCCGTGAGCCTTGCGGTGTCGCTGTCGCAGAATCCGCAAGGCGAGCGTTACGCGAGTGCGCAGCTCACGCGCGCGAGCGGCTTTGCCGGCGTCGATGGGCTCTTCCGCCTGCTGCCCGACGGAACCTGCGAGCGCGGCCTTGCCATTCTCGAAATGCGTGAAGGGGGCCCGCAGGTGATCGACCCCGCGCCGAGCTCCTTTGCGACGGCGTCGTCCTACTGATGCCTAAGCGGCAAGCTCGAGGATCAGCCGGTTCAGCACGAGGCGGCCTGAGGGCGTGGCGGCAAGCCGGCCCCCCTCGCGCGTGACGAGGCCTTGGCTCTCGAGCGCGCTTAAGCGCGTCTCGTCGACGCCGCGGCCATCGATGGCGGCGAGCCGCGCAAGATCGAGGCCCTCGCTGAGACGCAAGCCCATCAGCAGATATTCGTCGGCGGCCTCCTCGGCGCTTAAGGTTTCGTCGCTGTCGAGGCCATGGCCGCGCGCCTCGACCTCTGCCCGCCAGCCTTCAGGAGACTTGATCGCCGAAAGTGCCCGCTTGGCGCCACCTGATGTGATGCGGCTATGAGCGCCGGGGCCGATGCCGGCATAGTCCTGCCCGCGCCAATAGAGGAGGTTGTGGCGCGATTCCGATCCCGGCCGCGCATGGTTGGAGACCTCGTAGGCCGGAAGCCCTGCCGGCTCGCAAAGCTCCTGGGTGAGCAGGTAGAGCGCGCGCGCCAGATCGCCATTCGGAATGTGCAGCATGCCGGCATCATGGCGCGCGGCGAACGGCGTGCCCTCCTCGATGGTGAGCTGATAGAGCGAAAGGTGGTCTGCGGCGAAGCCGAGCGCGTTCCTAAGCTCCTCGGCCCAGGCCTTAGCCGTCTGCCCTTCGCGCGCATAGATCAGGTCGAACGAGACCCGGTCGAAATGGCGCTTGGCAAGCGCGAGCGCCGCAAGCGCCTCAAGCGCGGAGTGCTGGCGCCCAAGGGCTTTCAGGCTCGCATCATCGAGCGCTTGCACGCCGAGCGACAGCCGGTTGACTCCTACGGCCCGGTAGCCCGCGAAGCGCTCCGCCTCGACACTGGTCGGATTGGCCTCGAGCGTGATCTCGGCGTCGCGCTCTAGGGTCCAATGGTTGGCGATAGAGTCGATGATCGCACTGACGGTGCCGGCTCCCATCAAGGACGGCGTGCCGCCGCCGAAGAAGATGCTTGCCACGCTCCGCTGCGGGGCAAGCGACGCGAAATGGTCAAGCTCTCTGAGATAAGCAGCAAGGAACCTCGCTTCGTCGACGCCGCCATGGCGGACATGGGAGTTGAAGTCGCAATAGGGGCACTTGGCGCGGCAGAACGGCCAATGCACATAGACCCCAAACGGCTCCTGCCGAGATTGCGCTTTTGGCGTGCGCGCTTGCCCATCGGTTTCCCTCGCCCCTTGAGGGGGAGGGACAGGGAGGGGGGTTACTGCGCTATTCCTCATCGTAAGGCCAGGTTCGACAGGATCAGTTTCTCGAAGGCGCGCATGCGATGCGACATCTCATTCTTCAGTGCGGGGTCCATCTCGCCGAAGGTCTCGGTATAGCCGTCGGGCACGAAGATCGGATCATAGCCGAAACCCCTGGTGCCACGCGGCGGCCAGACAAGGGTTCCATCGACTTTCCCTGTGAAGACCAGCGTCTTGCCGGCCGGCTGTGCGAAGGCGAGCGCACAGGTGAAATTGGCGCGCCGGTCGGTTGCCCCGCTAGCCTCAAGCTCGCGATTGACGCGCTCCATGGCGAGACGAAAATCCTTGTTGGGGCCGCCCCACCGCGCCGAGTGAATGCCGGGTGCGCCGCCGAGCGATGCGACCTCCAGCCCCGAATCGTCGGCGACGGCAAGCATGCCGGAGGCCGCCGCCGCCGCTTCGGCTTTGACCTCGGCGTTCTCGGCGAAGCTCTCGCCGGTTTCCTCCGGCTCCTTCAGTCCAAGCGCACCTGCCGAGACGGTTTCGATGCCAAGCGGCGCGAACAGCTCGGCGAGCTCGCTCGCCTTGCCCTCGTTGTGGGTCGCGATGACGATCCTGTCGCCGCGCTTGAGGTCGCCCATCATGGCTTAAGCGACGGTGATCTTCTGCAATTGCACGAGCTCGGCGATGCCCCGGCGGGCAAGGGCCATCAGCTGGTCGAACTTCTCCTGGCTGAATGGCTCCGTCTCGGCCGTGCCCTGCACCTCGACGATACCGCCAGACCCGGTCATTACGAAATTCGCGTCGGCTTGCGCCTCCGAATCCTCGGCATAGTCGAGATCGAGGACCGCCTCGCCGCCATAAAGCCCACACGAGACGGCGGCGACATGATCGCGCAGCGCCCCGTTCTTGATCATGTTGCGCGCTTTCATCCAGGCAAGCGCATCATGGAGCGCGACCCAGGCGCCGGTGATCGACGCCGTGCGCGTGCCGCCATCGGCCTGGAGCACGTCGCAATCGACGATGATCTGCTTCTCGCCAAGCGCGGCAAGATCGGTGACGGCGCGGAGCGAGCGGCCGATCAGGCGCTGGATCTCCTGGGTACGGCCCGATTGCTTGCCCGCGGCCGCCTCCCGCCGCGTCCGCTCGGTGGTGGCGCGGGGAAGCATGCCATATTCGGCGGTGACCCAGCCTCGGCCCGAGCCTTTCAGCCATGGCGGCACGGGCTCGCCCGCCGTCGCCGTGCACAGCACATGGGTGTCGCCGAAGCGGACGAGGCAAGACCCTTCGGCATGCCGTGACAAGGCGCGCTCAAAGCTGATGGGACGAAGCGCGTCAGGGGCGCGTTTGGACGGACGGGTGATGACGAAGTCTCCTTATGCCAAGCCGGGCGCACCCTAGAGGAGGGTTTGCTCACGGAAAAGTCCTTTCCCAGAGCTCGGCAACGGGGTGGCCTTGTGCGGGCGGGAAGGAGAAGCTACCACCCTTGACCATGGCCGAGACGGAGACGAGGGCCGGAGAAGCCGGCGTTGCGGGGACGTGCGCCGCAAGCGCCGCCCGCAGCGACGCGGCGTCTCTCGCCACCCCCATGATCGCCCAATATCTGGAGATCAAGTTGGCCAATGCCGACTGCCTCCTGTTCTACCGCATGGGCGATTTCTACGAGCTGTTCTTCGAGGATGCCGAAATCGCCTCACGCGCGCTCGGCATCGCGCTCACCAAGCGCGGCAAGCATCTGGGCACCGACGTTCCCATGTGCGGCGTGCCGGTGCATGCCGCCGACGATTACCTCCAGCGCCTGATCGCCCAGGGTCATCGCGTCGCCGTCTGCGAGCAGATCGAGGACCCGGCCGAAGCGCGGAAGCGCGGGCCGAAGGCCGTGGTGCGCCGCGACGTGGTGCGCCTCGTCACCCCTGGCACCCTCACCGAGGAAACCCTGCTCGACGCGCGCTCCCACAATTTCCTAACCGCCTTGTTCCGCGCGGCGGGAAAGGAGGGCAGCGAGCCCGCTTACGCGCTCGCTTCCCTCGACATCTCGACCGGCGAGCTGATCGCCTCGTCAGTGCGCTTGAGCGATCTTGCCGGCGAGCTTGCGCGGCTCAAGCCCGGCGAGGTGCTGGTCGGCGACGATAGCGCGGGCGTTGCCGAGCTTCGCCGCCTGATAGAGGAGGCGGGTGCGGCACTGACGCCCTGCCCCCGTGCCCATTTCGATTCCGTTCGCGGCGAGCGGGGATTGAAGAACCGACTCGGCGTTGCCGCGCTCGATGCCTTCGGCGAGTTCACCAAGCCCGAGCTCGCCGCCCTTGGCGGGCTGCTCACCTATGTGGAGATCACTCAGGTCGGCAAAGCGCCGCTCCTGCGGCCCCCTCGCAAAGAGAGCGCCGGCAGCCTGCTCGTCATCGATGCCGCCACCCGCGCCAATCTCGAGCTTGTCCGCTCAAACCAAGGCGCCCGCGCCGGAAGTCTGCTGGCGGCCATCGACCGCACCGTCACCGCCGCCGGCGCGCGGGAGCTTGCCGGCCGGCTCGGAAGCCCGTTGACCGATGCGGCGGCGGTGAATGCCCGCCTCGATGCGGTCGGTTATCTTTGCGAGGAACCGCGCTTGCGCCAGGCGCTCAGGGAGGAGCTGAAGGCCGCACCTGATCTCGCCCGCGCGCTTGGCCGGCTTGCCTTGGGGCGAGGCGGTCCCCGCGATCTCGGCGCCGTGCGCGATGCCATTGCCTCCGCCCACGCCCTGGCCGGAAGCCTCGCCGATGCAGGAGCTGCTCTCGGCCTGCCGCAGGAGCTCGCGAGCATCGTCGAGCGTCTCGAATCGGCATCTGCCAGCATCGAAGCGGCTCTGTCGGCCGCGCTCGCCGATAGCCTACCGGTCAATGCCCGCGACGGAGGCTTCATCGCCGACGGCTTCAGCAAGGATCTCGACGAGCACCGGCGCTTGCGCGACGGAAGCCGCCAGGTCATCGCCGGCTTGCAAGCGACTTACGCCGACGCCACCGCCATCAAGTCGCTGAAGGTGCGCCACAACAATGTGCTCGGCTACTTCGTCGAGGTCACGGCGACCAATGGCGCCGCCTTGAGCAAGCCCCCGCATGTCGAGACCTTCATCCACCGCCAGACCCTCGCCAATGTCGTCCGCTTCTCAACGCCCGAGCTTGCCGAGCTCGAGGCGCGCATCACCCAAGCTGCCGACCGGGCGTTGGCGCTTGAGCTCGACCTCTTCGCCAGGCTGAGCCAGGAGGTGCTCGCCGAGCAAGGGGCGTTGTCGGCGGCAAGCGCCGCTCTGGCCGAGCTCGACCACTATGCGGGGCTCGCCGAGCTGGCGAGCGAGCAGGTTTATGTGCGCCCCAAAATCGACGTGAGCCTCGTCTTTGCCGTCGAGGAGGGCCGGCATCCGACAGTCGAGCAGACCTTACGGCGCTCCGGCGGCGCAAGCTTCGTCGGCAACGATTGCCGGCTCGGCGGCGAGGCCCCCGGCGCCGACACGCGCCTCCTCGTGGTGACCGGCCCCAACATGGCGGGCAAGTCGACCTTCCTCCGCCAAAACGCGCTGATCGTCGTGCTGGCGCAGTCAGGCTCCTTCGTGCCGGCGCGAAGCGCCCATATCGGCATCGTCGATCGCCTGTTCAGCCGCGTGGGTGCTGCCGACGATCTTGCGCGTGGCCGCTCGACCTTCATGGTCGAGATGGTGGAGACGGCCTCGATCCTCAATCAAGCTACGATGCGTTCCTTCGTCGTGCTGGACGAGATCGGGCGGGGCACGGCGACCTTCGACGGGCTGTCCATCGCCTGGGCTACGCTCGAATATCTGCATGAGGTGAACCGCTCCCGCGTCCTGTTCGCGACCCACTATCATGAGCTGACAGCGCTTGCCGATAAGCTCCCCGGCGCGGCCAACGCCACCGTCGAGGTGAAGGAATGGCGCGACGAGATCGTGTTCCTCTATCGGGTGGTGCAGGGGGCGGCCGACCGCTCCTACGGCATCCACGTGGCGAAGCTTGCCGGTCTGCCGGGCCTGGTCTTGACGCGAGCCGGCGAGGTGTTGAGCGCTCTGGAGAAGGCGGACGGACGGCCGAAGCCCGCCGACCTCGCTGACGACCTGCCGCTGTTCAGGGCGGCAAAGGGAGCGGCCGTCCTTGAGCCAGAGGCGGCCTCGCGGCTCGAAGCGGCTGTCGCCGCGCTCGCCCCCGACGCCATGACGCCCAAGGAAGCGCTCGAAGCGCTCTATCGCCTCAAAGCTTTGCTTGCTAGCGAAGCATAAAAGACCCATGTGCTAAACTCTGCACCACTTCCCATGGACCAGCCCGCACCGAGACAAGCCCCCTATTTCGACCCCGACCTTCTGCGCCAGGAGGCGTCGCAGCTTGCCCACGCTTATCCCGGGCAGGATAATTCGCTCCGCATGGCGCTAGTCGAGCGCCTGCGCCTGCTCGTCGACGACGCGCGAGCAGCCGCCCAGCGCCAGCTTGAAGAGGATGGCGACGGCAGGGCTTGCGCCGCCGGCCTGTCAGCCTTCCAGGACGCGCTGATCAGGCTCGCCTACGATTTCACCACCAACCATGTCTACCGCGCCGAGAATCCCTCGATCGCCGAGCGCATGGCCGTCGTGGCGCAAGGCGGCTACGGGCGGGGACTGCTCGCTCCGGGCTCCGACATCGATCTCCTGTTCCTGCTCCCCTACAAGCAGACCGCCTGGGGCGAGAGCGTCGCCGAATACATGCTCTATCTCCTCTGGGACTTGGGCTTCAAAGTCGGCCACGCAACCCGCACCATCGATCAATGCGTGCGTCTCAGCCACTCAGACATGACCATCCGCACGGCGCTTCTTGACGCGAGGTTGATCCTCGGCGACGAGGCGCTCTACGCCGATTTTCATCGCCGCTTCCGCAAGGAGGTGCTGGAGGGCAGTGCACGGCCCTTCATCGAGGCCAAGCTTGCCGAGCAGAACGCCCGCCACGCCCGCGCCGGAGCCTCGCGCTATCTCGTCGAGCCGAACATCAAGGACGGCAAGGGCGGCTTGCGCGACCTGCACACGCTGCACTGGCTCGCCAAGCACCTCTATCCCGACAAGGCTGAGGCGGAGTTCGTCGAGGCCGGCGTCTTCACCACCCACGAGTATCGGAGCTTCCGCCGCTGCGAGAGCTTCCTGTGGGCCGTGCGCTGTCAGCTGCACTTTCTCACCGAGCGGCCGGAGGAGCGCTTGAGCTTCGATTTGCAGCAGCCGATGGCGGAACGGCTCGGCTATCGCGGCCATGCGGGCTTGAGCGCCGTCGAGCGCTTCATGAAGCACTATTTCCTCGTCGCCAAAGAGGTTGGCGAGCTGACCGGGATTGTCTGCTCGGCACTCGAGATGAAGCAGCTGAAGTCGCTGCCCACCCTCGACACGCTGCTTGCCCCGTTCAGCTGGCGCCGCCGCGCCAAGCTCAGGCGCACTTCGGACTTCCGTATCGAGAATGGCCGCATCTCCGCGGTCAACAAGGATGCCTTCGCCAAGGACAAGGTGAATTTCATCCGGCTGTTCGTTCTTGCCGACGAGCACCAGGCCTCGTTCTCGCCTGAAGTGCTGCGTCAGGTGCGCGCAAACTTCCGGCTGATCGACGACGGTCTCCGCGCCAACCCGACCGCCAACCGCTTGTTCATGCGCCTCCTCACCGAGGCGCGCGACCCCGAGGGCGTGTTGCGCAAGATGAACGAGGCGGGCGTGCTTGGCCGCTTCATCCCGGACTTCGGACGCGTCGTCTCGATGATGCAGTTCAACATGTATCACCACTTCACCGTGGACGAGCATTTGATCCGCACCATCGGCTTCCTCTCCGGCATCGAGAGCGGCCGCTACGCCACCGAGCACCCGGTCTCGAGCGAGATCGTGCGCACCATCGACAACCGCCGCGCCCTGTTCGTGGCGACGCTTCTGCACGACATCGCCAAGGGTCGCGAGGAGGACCATTCCATCGCCGGCGCGCGCATCGCCCGCGAGCTCGGCCCTCGCCTTGGGCTCACGCCGTCGGAAACCGAGACCGCTGCTTGGCTCGTCGAGCATCACCTCGCTATGAGCCTGTTCGCCCAGAGCCGCGACCTGAACGATCCCAAGACCCTCCGCGATTTCGCCGCGCTGGTGCAGAGCCGCGAGAGATTGAAACTCTTGCTTCTGCTCACCGTCGCCGATATCCGCGCCGTGGGGCCTGGCGTGTGGACGGGATGGAAGGGCCAGCTGCTACGCACGCTCTATTTCGAGACCGAACCGCTGCTTGGCGGCGGCCACCTCACCTTGAGCCGCAGCGAGCGCGTGGCCCGCGCCCAGGATGCGCTGCGCGAGCGGCTTGCCGGCTGGCCGAAGCAGGACCTCGAGCGCTTCATCGATCGCCACTATCCGTCCTATTGGCTTAGGACCGATCTCGACGTCATCGCCGAGCACGCCAAGCTGATCCGCGATGCCGAGGCGCAGCGCAAGTCGCTGGTCACCCACATCGCCACCGACGCCTTCCGCGGCGTGACCGAGATCACGCTGCTCGCGCCGAATTATCCGCGGCTGCTCGCCATGGTCGCGGGTGCCTGCACCGGGGCCGGCGCCAATATCGTCGATGCCCAGATCTCGACCACGCGCGACGGCATGGCACTCGACACCATCCACCTCGAGCGCGAGTTCGACCATGCCGATGACGAGGAGCGGCGCGCCAAGCGCATCGCCGTGAGCATCGAAAGGCTGCTCAAAGGCGAGGCGCGCTTGGCCGAGGTGGTCTCCACCAAGCGGAAGCCGAAGGCCAAGCTCTCGGCCTTTAAGGTCGAGCCGCAAGTGGTGATCGACAACACGCTGTCCGATGCGCTCACGGTGATCGAGATCAACGGGCTCGACCGTCCGGGCCTGCTCTATGACGTGACGCGGGAAATCTCCGACATGAATCTCGACATCGCCTCGGCGCATATCGCCACCTTCGGCGAGAAGGCGGTCGACGTCTTCTACGTGACCGATCTCACCGGCAAGAAGATCACGAGCTCGAGCCGCGAGGCGGCCATCCGCGAGCGCCTGATGAGGGCGCTGCAGGCGCGCCACGACATGCCGCTTGTCCCGGCTTGAGTCGCGACTTGCCAAACCCTCATGCTGAGGAGCGGCCGCAAGGCCGCGTCTCGAAGCATGGCGCCCCCCCTTCGAGACTGCCGCAGAGGATTTGGGCATGAAGCTTTATCGCGGCTTCGCCACCGTCGGCTCCATGATCATCCTGAGCCGCGTGCTCGGTTTCGTGCGCGACGTGCTGATCGCCGCCGTGCTCGGCACCTCCCATGTGGCCGACGCCTTCTTCGTCGCCTTCCGCGTCCCCAACATGTTTCGCCGCCTGGTCGCGGAAGGCGCCTTCGATGCGGCCTTCATCCCGCTTTTCGCCAAGCGCCTTCATGTCGACGGGCCTGACGCTGCCCGGGGCTTTGCCGGGCAGGCCCTTGGCGGCCTTACCCTGGTGCTGGTCGCCTTCACCGTCCTCGCCGAGATCGCCATGCCCTGGCTCATGCTTCTGCTTGCGCCGGGCTTCAGGAGCGATCCGGCCAAGTTCGATCTCGCCGTCACGCTAGCGCGCATCGCGCTTCCTTATCTCATCTGCATGTCGCTGGTGGCGCTCTATACCGGCGTCCTCAACGCCCTTGGCCGCTTCGCCATCGCGGCGCTGGCGCCCACCCTGCTCAACGTCGTGCTCATCGCCGTGCTGTTTGCGCTTGTGGCCTCAGGCAACAGCGACCAGAGCGCGGCAGGGGTGGCGCTCGCCTGGGGCATCGCCGCCTCGGGGCTGCTCCAGGTACTGGTGGTTGCCTTCGCCGCCGCCAAAGTCGGCATGCGCGTGCCTGTGGAGCGCCCCCGGCTCACCCCCGACATGCGAAGGTTGATGGCGCTTGCGGCACCTGGCATCGTCGCCGGCGGCATGGCCCAGATTACCGTGGTGATCAGCACCATCATCGCCACGCTTCAGGACCGTGTCGTGTCGTGGCTCTATTACGCCGACCGCATCTTCCAGCTTCCCCTCGGCGTGATCGGCGTCGCCATCGGCGTCGTGCTCCTCCCCGATCTCAGCCACAAGCTCCGCTCCGACGACCATGCCGCCGCGCTTGCGAGCGAGAACCGCGCGCTTGAATTCGCCCTCCTCTTGACCATGCCTGCCGCCGTCGCCCTGTTCGTTGCGGCCGAGCCCATCATGCGCGTGCTGTTCCAGCGCGGCGCCTTCACCGCCGTCGATACCAGCGCTACGGCCGGGATGCTTTCGGCGCTTTCGCTCGGTCTCCCCGCCTATGTGCTGATCAAGGTGCTGCATCCGAGCTACTTCGCCCGCGAGGACACCAAGACACCGATGATCTTTGCCGGCATCAGCATGGCCGCCAATATCGTGCTGAGCTTCACGCTGTTTGTGGCTATTGGCGCCGTCGGCATCGCCATCGCCACCATGCTGTCGGGCTGGATCAATGTCGCCCTGCTCGTGATGACGCTGAAGCGCCGCGGAGGCTTCGCACCCGATCGAACCTTCCGCCGCGGCTTTGCCGGCATCTCCGCTGCAAGCCTCGTGATGGGGGTCGTCGTCTTCGCCCTGGTCAAACTCCTCGCTCCCTGGTTTCAGCCGGCGAGCGGCCTGGCTGCCCAGGCGATTGCCCTCGTTACCCTCGTCGCCGGCGGCCTTGTGGTTTACCTCGGCGCGGCCGAGCTCTTCGGCGCTGCCAAATTCCGCAGCCTGATCAAGGACATGGGCGTCTGAGTCCAGGGTATTTGGCGAACGGCCTTGCCTCGGTTACGCTGCACCGCAGCAAAGCGAGGCAAGCGTCACCATGCAAGGCCGGCCACGGCGCAGCGTGCTCTATATGCCCGGCTCAAACGAGCGGGCACTGGCAAAGGCCAAGACCATTCCGGCCGATGCCTTGATCTTCGATCTCGAGGACGCCGTGGCCCCTGACGCCAAGGCGCTCGCCCGCGATCAAGTCTCAGCCGCGGTGAAAGGCGGAGGCTACGGCGGCCGCGAGATCGTGATCAGGGTCAACGCGCTCGAGACCCCGTGGGGCACCGAGGACCTGCTCGCCGCCTGCGACGCCGAGCCCGACGCCATCCTCGTGCCGAAGGTCGTGCATGCCGGCGACATCATCAGCGTCGCCAAGATCCTGCAAGGCGTGCATGCCGCCGAGAAGATCAGGCTGTGGGCCATGATGGAGACGCCCATGGCCATCCTCAACGCGCGCACCATCGCCGCGACCGCGGTCTATGCCGAGAACCGGCTCTGCTGCCTCGTCATGGGCACCAACGATCTCTTGAAGGAATCGCGCGCCCGCGCGGTGCACAACCGCTTCGCCGTGGTGCCGTGGCTCGCCATGACCATCGTTGCCGCGCGCGCCTATCGCCTCGACATCATCGACGGGGTCTATAACGAGTTCATGGACGAGGCGGGCTTGCGCGATGAATGTGAGCGTGGCCGCACCCTCGGCATGGACGGCAAGACGCTGATCCATCCGGGCCAGGTCGGGCCGTGCAACGAGATCTTCTCGCCGACCGAGGAGGAGGTCGTTTGGTCGCGCAAGGTCATCGATGCCTTCGGCCAGGCCGAGAACGAGACGAAGGGCGTCATCGTGGTCGAGGGGCGCATGGTCGAGCGGCTGCACTTCGCCATGGCCCAACGCACGGTGGCCATCGCCGAGCAGATCCGCGAGATGGAGCAGGCCTGCGGCTAGCACCGAGAGCTTGCGCCAGGCGTGCACCCAAGCCATAACCCGGCAATGCAAGAGACCAGGCAGAAAACCAAGACCCGCGTCTTCTCGGGCGTGCAGCCGACCGGCAATCTGCATCTCGGCAACTATCTCGGCGC
>DFXC01000086.1 GCA_002383105.1 Hyphomicrobiaceae bacterium UBA4118 | reverse complement strand
GCGTTACTCACCCGTCTGCCACTGTCCACCACCCGAAGGTGGCTTATCGTTCGACTTGCATGTGTTAGGCCTGCCGCCAGCGTTCGTTCTGAGCCAGGATCAAACTCTTAAGTTGAGAATTCGATTCTGACATAATCCTTGGAGGAATCCTCCAAGGGGTCGCTGCGTTTTGACGAGTCCCAACAAGCATGAAACGACGCAATCCTGTTACAGATCGCGTGCAACACGCCTATTGGCTTTGAAAAACGCAAGACCGTCAGAGTCTCGTTGCTCGCCCCTTTGATAGGACGAACACGCAAGGACTCCGCCGTCCGCGTTTCCCTTTCTTCATATCACAATGTCAAAGAGCCGGTGGGCGTGCGGCTGAGAGCCACACTCCCGAACCCTTGATGGAAGCAAATCCACCATCAGGAGTCAACGACAACCGCGGTGTCCCGAGACCGTCTCGGTCAAACTCCGCTCCTGTCTGAAGGATCGCGCGGTCGCAAATAGTCCCGCAGGAAGCGGGAGCAACCCGCGCGAACCGTTTATCTAGGCAGCGGGCCTCCGCTTGTCAAGGGGCGGCTAACCCTTCAACAGCTCATTTCGCTTTTCTCTTTGATCGTGGCAATGAGGCCACATTCCTGCCCGAATGCGCCGCCACTCTCAATTTGTTAACGGCGTGGTAACCATACGGGGCTAGGTATGGTTAAGGGAACCCGCCGAATGGGGGATACCTAAGAAGACCGAAGATCCTTCGATCGATCCTGAGAAGCTGCGGAAGTCGGCAGCGCATAAGGTCGGTAGCAAGGAGCTTCTCGAGGGAAACGAACCCCCCATCGGCGCCAGTCCCGCCTCGCTAGAGGGACAGCAACCGCTTCGGAGTTGTCCGCCCGGACGACGTTTAGAGATGACGCCGGGTAGGCGTACGGGCGGTGGCCGATAGACGGGGGGAATGCGGATTGTTTAACCGCCGCGGTCGCTTCGCGCGTCGTAAGCTAGGCCAGGCCCTCGTGCCGGCCGAGGCTCGCGGACTCCCATCCATCTTTCTTGGCGAGATGCCCAGGCCCGAGCGCAAGCTGCCGCCGGTCTATCTCTGCGAAACTGGCTCCGATGGGGCAAGCTGCCGCCTGAAATGGCTGGCCAGCACCTGCCTTGCCGGCATGGTCGGCGTCTGTCTCATCGGGGTCGCCATCTACGCCTCGATGAACATGGCCGACGGCTCGGGCATGGTGAGCTCGATCAAGCGCGCAAGTCTTGCCGCGCTGCAGCCGATCAGGACCGCCACTCTCGCCAGCGACGGGCAAAGCCCCAACGGCCAGAAAGAGGACCGCATCCAGATGACCGCCGCGGGCTTCGCCACCCGCCACGTCATCCACGATACGGTGATCGAGCGGCAAGGCAGCCGCGAGTTCATCACCATCAAGCCTTATCTGCGCATCGTCGCGGGCCTCGCCACCGAGCTGCCGGCCGATGCGGGCGAACTTCCTCCCTTCAATCCTTTCAAGCTCTATTCCGATGCGACGCCGGTTGGCGGTGGCGGCGATACTGCCGACGCGCCCCAGGCGGTGAGCGTCAACGTGGTGGACGTGCCGGGCAGGCTCGTGCCCCAGTCTGACAACGTCGAGCTGAGGCCCGACGAGGTCGGCCAGCTGGTCAACGAGGCGGCCGAGAATTTCGCCTATGCCGAGGAGCCCCTCGCCGGCAACGATGAGACCGGCTCGATTGGCGGCGGTGAGGCGCGCCTCGTGCAGGCGGCGTACCATCCGGAAGACGGCCTCGGATCGCACACCACGGTGATCCAGAAGCAAGCCATGGACGACGACGCCGAGGACGACGACAGCGAGCTCGACGACGACCTGCTCGCCGGTGCCGAGACCAAGTCGGTGGATGTCGGCCGCGGCGACACCTTGATGACCCTGTTCGCCAAGGTCGGCACCGAGCCGAGTGAAGCTTCGACCATCATCGAGGCGCTCTCCTCGATCTTCGGGGCGAAGGACCTCAAGGCCGGCCAGGAAGTCCGCTTCACCCTGGTGCCGGCGCCGTCCGACACTGGCGCCATGGAGCCGGTCAAGGTGAGCTTCTACGCCAAGGGCGGCGACCACCTGGCGAGCGTGACGCGCAACCGCCAAGGCGACTACGTGGCGAGCACCGAGGCCACCCCCGACGAGACCAAGAGCCAGCAGGCTTCGACCCGCGCCACCCTCTATGCGAGCTTCTACCACGCCGCGCTGCAACAGCACATTCCACCCGACACCATCCTCAAGCTGCTCCGCGTCCATTCCTACGACGTGGACTTCAAGCAGAAGGTGAAGCCGGGCGACACCTTCGAGGTGTTCTTCGACGGCGGCAGCGACGACGAGGTGGGCGAGCTGCTCTACACTTCGATGACCATCGACGGCCAGCAGCGCAAATTCTACCGCTTCCGCACCCCCGACGACGTGGTCGACTACTATGACGAGCAGGGCGACAGCGCCAAGAAGTTCCTGATGCGCAATCCCGTGCGCGGCGGCCGCTACACCTCGGGCTTCGGCGAGCGCCGCCATCCGCTGCTCGGCATCATGCGCATGCATACCGGCGTCGACTGGGCGGCTCCGGTCGGCACCCCGATCCTCGCCGCCGGCGATGGCACCGTCGAGCAGGTGGGCGGCAAAGGCGGCTACGGCAACTATGTCCGCATCCGCCATCCCAACGGCTACTCCACCGCCTACGGCCACATGTGGAAATTCGCGCCCGGCGTCGAGCCCGGCGTCGCCGTGAAGCAGGGCCAGATCATCGGCTATGTCGGCTCGACCGGCATGTCCACTGGCCCGCATTGTCACTTCGAGGTCCTGGTCAACAACAGTTTCGTCAACCCGATGACCATCGCCGTGCCGCGCGGCCTGAAGCTCACCGGCCGCGAGCTCGCCGAGTTCCAGAAAGAGCGCAAGCGCATCGAAGCCCTGATGCAGCTCGATCCGGTCACCAGCCGCGTCGCCGAAGCCGCCCAGTAGTTTTTTCCGCCTCCTTTCCTCTTGCCCTCTCCCCTTCCTGCTCCCTCCGCTTTCTCTCTCCTCGTCATTGCCGGGCCTACGCGGGCATGACACGAAAACCCCCAGCGGCCGGTGCCGAAGAACGCGAGCGTATTCTTCACCATCTTCCAGACCTTCATGAGCGGCACGGACGCGAACGGCCAGCCTGCGCCGTATTTCGGCGACTACCCCCGATTTCTTCGACTTCATCATCATCGACGAGTGCCATCGCGGCGGAGCCAACGATGAGAGCAATTGGCGTAGCATTCTTGAGTATTTCTCGCCAGCCGTTCAACTAGGCCTCACCGCGACCCTTAAGCGCCGCGATAACGTGGACACCTACGCCTATTTCGGCGAGCCGTTTACAGCTATTCGCTGAAAGAAGGCATCAACGACGGCTTCCTGACGCCCTTCAAGGTAAAGCAGATCGCTACCACGCTCGACGACTACCTCTACACGCCCGACGACAAGGTGATCGAAGGCGAGATCGAGGAGGGCAAACGCTACCGCGAGCCGCAGTTCAACCGCACCATCGAGATCGAGGAGCGGGAGCGCTATCCGTCAGCGCGAGAAGACGTTGGTGTTCTGCGCTTCGCAAGGCCATGCGCTGCTGGTGCGCGACATCGTGAACCAGATGAACACAAGCAGCGATCCGAACTACTGCATGCGAGTCACGGCCGACGATGGCGAGCGGGGTGAGCAATGGCTTCGGACGTTCCAGGGCAACGAGAAGACGATCCGACGATCCTGACGACGTCGCAAAAGCTCTCAACCGGCGTGGACGCGCGCAATGTGCGCAACATCGTGCTCATGCGGCCGATCAACACGATGATTGAGTTCAAGCAGATCATCGGGCGGGGCACACGACTGTTCGACGGCAAGGACTATTTCACGATCTACGATTTCGTGAAGGCCTATGAGCACTTCAACGATCCCGAATGGGATGGCAAGCCGATGGAGCCGGTCGTCACGAAACCTGAGAAGCCGGACGACAAACCTGAAGCTCCGGGGCTACCGGACGGTGACGGCGACGGGCCGACAGAGCGCCCGAAGACAATTAGGATCAGGCTCGCCGACGGCAAGGAACGCACCATCCAGCATATGATGGCGACGAGCTATTGGAGCCCGGACGGCAAGCCAATCTCTGCCAATCAGATGATCGAAAAACTCTTTGGGGAGTTGCCGCGCTTCTTCAAGGATGAAGACGAGCTTCGGCGGCTATGGAGCACGCCCGACACACGCAAAGCCCTACTGCAAGTCTCGCAGAAAAGGGCTTTGGCCCGGACCAGCTCCTGGAAATCAGCCGGATGATCAATGCGGAGAAAAGCGATGTTTTCGACGTACTGGCGTACATCGCCTTCGCGCTCGCGCCGATCACACGCTCGGAGCGGGTCGAGGCGCGGAAAGGCGAAATTTTCACGCGTTATGATGGGAAGCTTCAGACATTTCTGCATTTTGTTCTAGCGCAGTACGTCAAGCAGGGTGTTGAGGAATTGGACCAGGAGAAGCTCGGGCATCTCCTTGAGCTGAAGTACCACACGGTCAGCGACGCTGCGGAACAGCTTGGCGGCGTCCCGGTGATCCGCGACACGTTCGTCGGGTTCCAGCAATATCTTTATCGCTAACTAAGCCGCTTTCTTCACGGCGGCGCCGTTGAACATTAGCCCGTCTTTGCCGGCGGTGATCTTCACCGTCTCCCCGTCATGGATCTTGCCTTCGAGAAGCATCCCGGCGAGCGGGTCTTGCACAAATTTCTGGATCACACGCTTGAGCGGCCGCGCTCCGTAAGCGGGATCGTAGCCCTTCTTGCCGAGCCATTCCTTGGCCGCATCGTCGAGCTGGACGGTGATCTTGCGGTCGGCGAGGAGCTTGGCGAGCCGCTGCATCTGGATATCGACGATCCGACCCATATGCTCGCGCTTCAGGCGATGGAACAGGATGATCTCGTCGACGCGGTTGAGGAACTC
>DFXC01000146.1:3201-3452 GCA_002383105.1 Hyphomicrobiaceae bacterium UBA4118 | reverse complement strand
CCCTGGCTGCCATAGCCGATGATGGCGACCTTCTTCCCCTTGATCAGATTGAGATCGGCATCCCGATCGTAGTAAACGCGCATACTCTGTCCCCTGCCCTAGTGTGACTGCGGGTGGCTTGACCCCGCGCGTTTTTGACGCCCGGCGCCGGAGATTGCAAGCGGCCTTGGCCTAGCGTTAATCCGTTTGGAAATCGTTCTCTCGGAGGCAGGCATGCGGAATATCGACCGCTGGTTCATTCTGATCGGGCT
>DFXC01000146.1:0-3017 GCA_002383105.1 Hyphomicrobiaceae bacterium UBA4118 | reverse complement strand
GCGCCTGTGCACGCGCACATCAATCTCGTGGGCTTCGCCTCGATGGTGCTGTTCGGGCTCATCTACCGCGCCTACCCGGCGCTTGCCGAGAGCAAGCTCGCGCTTGCGCATTTCCTGATCTACACGATCGGCGCCGTCCTGTTCCTCGCCGGCCTCCCCCTTGCGCAGGCACATCAGACCATCGCTCTCGCCGTCATCGGCTCGTTGAGCGTGCTGGTTGGCCTGCTCGTGTTTCTGGCGAATTTCCTGCTCAATGTCTTCAGCGCGCGGGCGCGGGCGTAGGCTACATCCGCTCCGCCCCGCGGGAGATGGCGGCAAGGCCCGTGCGGGCGACCTCGACCAGGCCAAGCGGCTGCATGAGCACGATGAACTGCTCGATCTTCGACTGCTTGCCGGTGATCTCGAACACGAAATGCTCGGTCGAGGCGTCGATGACGGACGCGCGGAAGGCCTCGGCCAGGCGCAAGGCCTCGACCCGCTTCTCGCCCTTGCCGGCGACCTTGACCATGGCGAGCTCACGCTCGATCGGGTTGCCCTTGACCGTAAGATCGGTGACCGAATGCACCGGGATGAGCCGCTCCAGTTGATGCTGGATCTGCTCGATCACCATGGGCGGACCTGAGGTGACGATGGTGATGCGCGAAAGATGCGCCTCGTGCTCGGTCTCCGACACGGTGAGCGACTCGATGTTGTAGCCGCGGCCCGAGAACAGCCCGATGACGCGGGCGAGCACGCCGGGCTCGTTGTCGACGAGCACGGTCATGGTGTGGGTCTCGGGCTTCTCCTCGCGCTTGTCGAGCGAATAGGCTGATCCGGGCTGGGTGCTCATGGCTACACCATTACCTTGCCTTCCTCGGTGATGGCGTTGTCGAGGTCCTGCTCAGTGAGGTCGTCGCCCATCAGCATGTGATTATGCGCCTCCCCGCTCGGGATCATGGGGAAGCAATTGGCATGCTTGTCCACCCGGCAGTCGAAGATCACCGGCTTCGGCACCGCGATCATTTCTTTGATCGCGTCGTCGAGCTCCGAGGGTTTCTCGGCCCTGATGCCGACCGCCTGATAGGCCTCGGCGAGCTTGACGAAATCGGGCAGCGCCGCGGTGTAGGAATGGGAGTAGCGGCCGCCATGCAGAAGCTCCTGCCATTGGCGGACCATGCCCATATATTCGTTGTTGAGGATGAAGATCTTGATCGGCAGGTCGTACTGCGCCGCCGTCGACATCTCCTGCATGGTCATCAGCACCGAGGCTTCGCCGGCGATATCGATGACCAGCGAGCCCGGATGGGCCATTTGCACGCCGACCGCCGCCGGCAAGCCATAGCCCATGGTGCCGAGGCCGCCTGACGTCATCCAGCGATTGGGCTCCTCGAACTTGAAGAACTGGGCCGCCCACATCTGGTGCTGGCCGACCTCGGTGGTGATGTAGACGTCGTGGCCGCGGGTCAGCGCGTAGAGGCGCTGGATCGCGTATTGCGGCATGATCACGTCGTCGCGCTTTTTGTAATGCAGGCAGTTCCTCGCGCGCCAGCGGTCGATCTCGCCCCACCAGGCCTTGAGGGCTGCCTTGTCAACCTTCGGCTTCCTCGCCTGCCAGGCGTCGATCATCTGCTGCAGCACGTGGGCGCAGTCGCCGACGATGGGCAGATCGACCTTGATGTTCTTGTTGATGGAGGAGCGGTCGATATCGACGTGGATCTTCTTCGAGCCCGGGGAGAAGGCGTCGACCCGTCCGGTGATGCGGTCGTCGAAGCGCGCGCCGATGCAGATCATCACGTCGCAATCGTGCATGGCGTTGTTCGCCTCATAGGTGCCGTGCATGCCGAGCATGCCGAGCCACTGCTTGTCGGCGGCCGGGTAAGCGCCAAGCCCCATCAAGGTCGAGGTGATCGGGAAGCCCGTCATGCGCACGAGCTCGCGCAGGCGCTCGCTGGCGAGGGGCCCGGAATTGATGATGCCGCCGCCGGTATAGAAGAGCGGCCGCTTGGCGGATGCCATCAGCTCGACGGCCGCAGCAACGGCGTGCTCGTCGCCCACGGTCCGCGGGCGGTAGCTCTTGTGCTGGGAATTGGTGAGCCCGGTATACTCGCCTTTGGCGAACTGGATGTCCTTCGGGATATCGACGACGACCGGCCCCGGCCGCCCCGTGCGCGCGACGTAGAACGCCTCGTGCAGGACGCGGGAGAGATTGTTCACGTCCTTCACGAGATAATTGTGCTTGGTGCAGGGCCGCGTGATCCCGACCGTGTCGCATTCCTGGAAGGCGTCGTTGCCGATGAGATGGGTCGGCACCTGTCCGGTGATGCAAACGATGGGGATGGAATCCATCATCGCGTCGGTCAGGCCGGTGACGGCATTGGTGGCGCCGGGGCCTGAGGTCACGAGCACGCAGCCGACCTTGCCGGTCGACCGCGCATAGCCTTCGGCGGCATGGACCGCGCCCTGCTCGTGGCGGACAAGGATGTGCTTGATCCGGTCCTGCTGGAACAGCTCGTCATAGATAGGCAGCACCGCGCCGCCCGGATAGCCGAAAATATGCTCAACGCCCTGATCGGCGAGAGCCTGAAGCACCATCTGGGCGCCTGTCATTGCGCGCGACATCACGATCTCACTGGCAAAACCGGGCCCGCGGCTCAAGGTCCGCGAAGCCGGGTCGATATTCGAGGAATAAGCGGAAAAGCTTAAATAAGGCGCGCACCCTAGGGCCTGCAAGATGGAGGGTCAACGGTAAATGCGAATGAATGAAAACACTCCCGCCCATTTGCTTTCCGAAAATTGCTCGATACCATCATCAGACAGACTTTTCTTGCGCACCCTCCCCCCCGGCTCCCTCGCTCAAGAAACGCAAGGTCGCCAACGACCGGCCTGGACAAGCGGCCCCGTTGCGCCTATGTGGCTAGCGCTTGATGGATCGCGTCGGCAATTTCGGCGTTTCCGCGATACCTGTTAACGCCCTTCCACCCCCCATTTGATGCCGCAGGTCCATTCAGAATTTCCTGCCGCCAACAGCGCTGACACCG
>DFXC01000105.1:7346-11552 GCA_002383105.1 Hyphomicrobiaceae bacterium UBA4118 | reverse complement strand
GTGCTGGCGCACGAGATCGGCCATATAAAGAACCGCGATACCCTGCTCATGACCCTCACCGCCACGATCGCCGGCGCGGTCTCCATGCTCGCCAATTTTGGTTTCTATTTCGGCGGGCGCAGCAACAACAACGGCAATGTCGGGTTCATCGGCTCGCTGCTGCTCCTCATCCTCGGGCCACTTGCCGCCGGGCTCGTGCAGATGGCGATCAGCCGCACGCGCGAATATGAGGCCGATCGCGCCGGCGCCGAGATCAGCAAGCGTCCGTTGGCGCTCGCCTCGGCCTTGAAGAAGATCGCGAGCGTATCGGAGCGTGTCCCAAATGCGCCGGCCGAGCGCAATCCGGCTTCGGCGCATCTCTTCATCGTCAACCCGCTATCGGGCGCACGCATGGACAACCTCTTCTCGACCCACCCGAATGTCGAGAACCGGGTGGCGCGGCTGAACGAGATGGCCCGAGACATGGGTGATGAAGGTGCTGTGGCGAGCGCGGGCGCAAGCGTCAGCGCAAGCAGCTCAGGGCCATGGTCGCCGTCGCGCAGTAGCGCGGGGCGCGGACCGTGGGGCTGATCCCAACCCGTTTCGCGAGTCCACACCCATGATCACCTCTGACGACGAGACGCGGGCACGTGCCCACGCGCGCGACGCCCAGGTCGGGCTGCCGGCACGGCGGGCAGCCGTCGAGCTGCTCGCCGCCGTCCTGCAGAAGAGGCAGCCGCTCGACGACATTCTGGGCCGCTCGCTGGACCGGGGCTCGATGGGCGATCTGCCGCAGCGCGACCGCGCACTGACCCGCGCCATCGTGGCGGCGAGCCTCAGGCGGAAGGGGCAGCTCGATCGGGTGCTCGGCACCTTTCTCGAGCGCGGCATGCCCGACAAGTCGGGCACGCTTTATCCGATCCTCTTGTCAGCCGCGGCCCAGCTCATCTTCCTCAAGACGCCGCCGCATGCGGCCATAGACCTGGCCGTGACGCTTGCCCAATACGACCCCAAGGCGGCGCGCTTCAGCAAGCTGGTCAACGCCGTGCTCCGCCGGGTCGCAAGCGAAGGCGAGGCCATCGCGGCAGGCCTCGATGCGGCGCGGGTCAACACGCCCGATTGGCTCTGGTCGCGATGGGTGTCCTATTGGGACGAAACGCGGGCGCATGCCATCGCCGCCTCCCACCTCGTCGAGCCGCCGCTCGACCTCACCGTCAAGAGCGAGCCAGAGCTTTGGGCGGAGCGACTTTCGGGCCGCGTGCTCCCGACGGGAAGCGTCCGCCTGTTGCTCAAGGGACGCATCGAGGCGCTGCCCGGCTATGACGAAGGCGCCTGGTGGGTGCAGGACGTCGCCGCATCGTTGCCCGCGCGGCTCCTCGGTGATGTGGCAGGCACGCGTGTGGCCGACCTTTGCGCGGCTCCTGGCGGCAAGACGGCGCAGCTTGCCCTTGGCGGCGCCTCCGTCGTTGCCGTCGATACGTCAAAGACGCGGCTCGGGCTCCTCGCCAAGAACCTCGAGCGGCTCGGTCTCGAAGCTGAGCCGGTGGTGGCCGACGCCGCCACGTGGCAGCCGGAAGAGCGCTTCGATGCGGTGCTGCTCGATGCGCCCTGCTCCTCGACCGGCACCATTCGCCGGCACCCGGACATTCCCTATTTGAAGTCGCCCAAGGATATCGAGGCGCTGGCGGCGCTCCAAACGCGCCTCCTCGACAATGCCGCGAGCCTGCTCAAGCCCGGCGGCAGGCTCGTCTATTCGACCTGCTCGCTCGAGCCTGAGGAAGGCGAGGCGCAGGTCGCCGCCCTTCTCGTGCGCAACGAGGCGCTTCGCCTCGACGCCATAGCCCCCGATGAGCTATATGGACAGGCGGAATGGATCGAGCCTTCGGGCTGCCTCCGGACCTTCCCCTACGAGCTTCGGCTCGACGGGCCGGACTGGAGCGGCATGGACGGCTTTTTCGCCGCCCGGCTCGTCCGCGCCGGTTAACGGCAGCGCATCGCACTTGATCGGAAACCTCTGCCGCCCGACAATGCGGGCCTCGGGATGCACGGGGAGGCCTTGCGTCTGCTAGAGGCGCCGGGCGGCAGCTTGGAGACAACGAGGCATGGCGGCTGATTCTCAGCCCTTCGAGCGCGGCGCACGCGGTCAGGCGGCGCGCCCAAGTGGCCCGGGCCCCTTTCGCCGCTTCGTGCTCGCAGGCATGGCTAGCCTCAGCTACCCGGGCACCAAGGCCGAGCAGCTCCTGCTTGCCCCCCAGGAGCTCAGGACCGCCGACCCAAGCTTTGCCACCGAGCTCTATAATGGCCATTTCGGCCTCGCCGGAAGACTCGCGGAGGTCGAGGCGGAATCGCCCTTCGAGATCGATCCGCCGTCGGAAGGCTGGGCGCGTGAGCTTTACGGCTTCGGCTGGCTGCGGCATCTTCGCGCCGCCGGCAACGAGCTGTCGCGCGAGCAAGCCAAGGCGCTCGTCCACGATTTCGTCAGGCTGCGGCGCTCCAAAAGTGGCCTTGCTTGGCAGCCGGAGATCGTCGGCCGCAGGGTGATTTCCTGGCTCTCGAACTCCGTCCTCGTGCTCGACACGGGCGAGCCGCAGGCCTACGCGGAGTTCCTCAGGGCGCTGACGGCGCAGCTCCGCTATCTCTCGGCGAGCTATCGCGACTCGCCGGACGGCGTTCCCCGCCTCGTCTCCCTCATGGCGCTGATCTATGCGGGGCTCTGCATCGCCGAGCAACAGGCGGTGGTCGACCGCTATACGCGGCCCTTCTGCAAGGAGCTCGACCGGCAGATCCTGCCCGACGGCGGGCACATCTCGCGCAATCCCGAGGCGCTCATCGAGCTGCTCCTCGACCTGCTGCCGCTCAGGCAATGTTTCGTGGCCCGCGACCGCGCCCCGCCCAAAGAGCTCACCGACGCCATCGACCGCATCATGCCCATGCTCCGCTTCTTCCGCACCGGCGACGGGACGCTTGCCCGCTTCAATGGCGGAGGTCCCACCCCCACCGACGCGCTCGCCACCGTGCTCGCCTATGACGACGTGGAAGGTACCCCCGTCCGCTCGGCGGCGAATTCCGGCTATGTGCGGCTCGACCTTGGGTCGACGCTGTTCCTCTGCGACATCGGTCCGGCGCCGGCGCCATCCCTCAGCATGAACGCCCACGCTGGCTTCCTCTCCTTCGAGATGAGCTCCGGCGACTGTCCGATGATCGTCAATTGTGGGTCGCCGTCGCTCGACCATGACGAGTGGCGCCCCTTTGCGCGCTCGACGGCGGCGCACTCGACGCTCACCTTCGAGGATTCCTCCTCGGCGGAATTCACCGCAGGGGGCGTCAACGGAAGCCAGCCGGCGCTCGACTCTCCGCTCACCGGACCTCTGAACGCGCAGGCCGCGCTCGCCGACCAAGGCGACAATCTCAGAATCAAAGGCTCCCATGACGGGTACATGACCCATTTCGGGGTGAGCCACGCCCGCCAGATCCTCGTCGCGCCGACGGGCCTTCTGATCAGCAGCGAGGACAAGCTCTCGGCGCCCAAGGGGATCAGGAGCCCGGAAGGCCTGATCGCCGGAGACTACGCCATCCGCTTCCACCTGCATCCGAGCGTGCATGCCGAGCTCGTCCCCGACGGACAGAGCGTCGTTCTGACGCTGCGCAACGGCGAGACGTGGAGGATCAGTTCGAACGCGCCGGAGACCACGATCGAGGAGAGCGTGTTCCTCGCCGATGCGCGCGGGCCGCAGCCGACCTCCCAGGTCGTGCTTGGCGGCGTCATGGGCGAGGCGAACGAGGTGAGGATCGTCTGGAACATCGAACGGAAGGTCGAGGAAGGCAACGGGGGCCACCTCGTCGATCCGAACGAAGCCGCGCCAACTGCCGCTTAGATTCGCCTGTATCGTCATGCCCGGCCTCGTGCCGGGCATCCACGAATTCAAAAAACGTGGATGGCCGGGACAAGCCCGGCCATGACAGGTTTGCCCGTGTGTTAAAACCGTCAGCGCCATAGCCGCCAAGACACACTTTCATGGACCCAGGAAAAATACGCCGCGCGCTGCTCTCGGTCAGCGACAAGACCGGTCTTGCCGATTTCGCCAAGGCGCTGAGCGCCCGCGGGATCGAGATCGTCTCGACCGGCGGCACCGCCAAGCTTCTGCGCGAGGCCGGGATCGAGGTGATCGACGTCGCCGAGATCACCGGTAGCCCCGAAATGATGGACGGGCGGGTCAAGACGCTGCA
>DFXC01000105.1:2225-7190 GCA_002383105.1 Hyphomicrobiaceae bacterium UBA4118 | reverse complement strand
TGAAGGATCACGCGATCCCCGGCATCGACCTCCTTGTGGTCAACCTCTATCCCTTCGAGTCGACGGTCGAGAGAGGCGGCGACTTCGACAGCTGCATCGAGAACGTAGACATCGGCGGGCCGGCCTTGATCCGCGCCGGCGCCAAGAACCATGCGAGCGTCACCGTCGTCGTCGTCGCCGCCGACTACGGGCTCGTGCTCGCCGAGATGAAGGCCAATCGCGGCGCGACGACACTGTCCTTGCGGAAATCGCTGGCGGCCAAGGCCTTTGCCCGCACGGCCCAATACGATGCGGCGATCGCGTCATGGTTCGCCGAGACTCTTGGCGAGCAGACGCCGGAGACCACGGTGATCGCAGGCACGCTCGCCGAGGCGCTGCGCTATGGCGAGAACCCGCATCAATGGGCGGCCTTCTACCGCTCTGGCGAGCAGCGCCTCGGCGTCGCCACCGCCGTGCAGGTCCAGGGCAAGGAGCTCTCCTACAACAATTTCAACGACACTGACGCGGCCTATGAGCTCGTGGCGGAGTTCGATCCTAAGGCCTCCGCGGCGGTCGCCATCATCAAGCACGCCAATCCGTGCGGGGTGGCGACGGGAAAGACCCTTGCCGAGGCCTATGGAAAGGCGCTGGCCTGCGATCGGCAAAGCGCCTTCGGCGGCATCGTCGCGCTGAACCGCACCCTCGATGAAGAGGCCGCGCGGGAGATCGTGAAGATCTTCACCGAGGTCATCATCGCGCCTGACGCGACCGACAAGGCAAAAGCCATCGTCGCCGAGAAGAAGAACTTGCGGCTCCTTCTCGCGGGCGGGCTTCCCGACCCGAACGCCGCGGGGCTCGCGTTCCGCTCGCTATCAGGCGGATTCCTCGTGCAAGCCCGCGACAATGGGTTGGTTGCCGGTCCCGATCTCAAGGTCGTGACCAAGCGGAAGCCCAGCGACGAGGAGCTCGCCGACCTCATCTTCGCCTTCACCGTGGCGAAACACGTGAAGTCCAACGCCATCGTCTATGCCAAGGACGGCGCGACCGTCGGCATCGGCGCCGGGCAGATGGCACGCGTCGATGCCGCGCGGATGGCAGCGTGGAAGGCTGATGATGCCGCGAAGGCGCAAGGAATCGGCGCGAGCCTGACGCAGGGATCGGTGGCGGCGTCTGATGCCTTCTTTCCATTCGCCGATGGAGTCGAAGTCATTGCTGACGCCGGTGCGACCGCGGTGATCCAACCCGGCGGGTCGATGCGCGACGGCGAGGTGATCGCCGCGGCCGACAAGGCCGGTCTCGCTATGGTCTTCACCGGTATGCGCCACTTCCGGCATTAGCACTCGACTCCCTCATGCTGAGGAGCCGCCGGAAGCGGCGTCTCGAAGCATGAGACTGGCACACCCTTCGAGACGGGCGCGTTCCGCGCCCTCCTCAGGGTGAGGATGAGTTCGAGGCGGACGGCCTCACCCTCAACAGCAACAGCAAGCCCGCAGTCAAGAAGAAGAGGCTCGCGGCGATGCCGAGACGCTGGCTGCCGGTGGCGGCGGTCACGGCGCCGATGGCGAGAGGCGCGGCAAAGGCAGTGATCTTCCCGGAGAAGGAGAAGAAACCGAAGAACTCGGTCGTCTTGTCGGGCGGGCACATCCTGGCAAGCAGCGTGCGGCTCGACGACTGGACCGGCCCGGAAGCCAACCCGATGAGAATGGCGAAGGCGAGATAGACCTGCTCGCCGGTGGATGAGAACGGAGCGCTGCCCGGAACCTTGGCGTCGACCGGCAGCATGAACAGCACATGGTCGCGGTCGACGGAGAGCACGCCAAGGGCCGCCGCGATGAACAGGCACAGCGTCCAGACGATCACGGCCTTTGAGCCAGAGCGGTCGTCGAACAAGCCGCCGAGCGCCGCGCCGAAGGTCCCGGCAATGGTGAGGATGATACCGAACAGGCCAAGCTCGGCAGCGCCCCAGCCGAATACCGTCGCAGCGTAGATGCCGCCAAAGGCGAAGACCGCGCCAAGCCCGTCGGCATAGAGCATGCGCGCCACGAGGAAGAGCGCGACCTGGCCATGATGGTGCACCAGGTCCCGGACCGAGCGGGCGAGCTGGGTCAGGCTTGCCGTCACCGCGCGCCGCTCCAGGGGTTTGGAGGGCCGGTCCGGCGTGAACAGAAAGAGCGGCAGGACGAACACGAGATACCACACCGCAGAGAACGGGCCGACCAGGCGGTCGCCTTCGCGGGTCGCGGGATCGAGCGGCACGATGGGGTGAAGCCCGAGAAGGGTCTTGCCCGTGCTCGGATCGGCGACGACGAGGCCGGCAATGAGCGCAAGGCTGACGAGGCCGCCGACATAGCCCAACGCCCAGCCAAAGCCCGACAAGGTGCCGAGGCGATGGTTCGACACCAGCGAGGGCATCATCGCGTTGGTGAAGACGGTGGCAAGCTCGGCGCCGATGGTGGCAAGCCCGAAGGCAAGCAGCACCACGGGCATCAGCTCGATCTGCCCCGGGACGGCGAGCCACAAGCCGCTGAGCCCGACCACGAGAAGCACCGAGAAGCCGGCGATCCAGGGCTTCCTCGGGTGGCCGGCGTCGGCGATGGCGCCAAGGACGGGCGCAAGGCCGGCGGCGATCAGCTCGGCAATGCCGGTAGCGTATGCCCAGAGCGAGGAGCCCTGAGCCGGGTCGGCCATGAAGCCGTTCACGAAATAGGGCGCGAAAAGGAAGGTGACGACGAGGGTGTAGAAGGGCTGCGTCGCCCAATCGAACAGGGCCCAGGAGAGCAGCGCGCGCTTGCCGGTCCGCTCCGACGGCTCGCGTGAAGCGGCGCCCCGCTTGCTAGGCGCGGCCATACGTATTGAGCACGATCAGGTGGTTGGGCAACTCGTCCTTGTCGCCATGGCCCGGCGGGAAATGCTCGGCGAGGATCTTCCCGCACATCTCGATGGCGGTGATGAAGCCCTCGCGCCGCGTGCCCTTGGCCAGATGATGGGTCAGCTCGGCGATCACCCCCTCCCAGACCTTTGGCGACACCTTGCGGTAGATGCCGTCGTCGGCGATCACCTCGGCGAAGCGCTCGGCGAAGGAGACATAAATGAGCACGCCGGTGCGCCCCTTGGTGGTGTGGAGGTTCTGCACCAGGAACTGCTCGACGGCCTTCTGATGGGCGCGGGCGCGCTTGACGGCATTCGGCACCAGTGCGAAGCGCAGTGGCTCCCATTGGAAAAACGTGGCGGCGGCGACGAACACGGCAAGCTGAAGCAGATAGATGTACTCGACCGGGCATTTCGTGGCGACGATTAGCGGCAGCGGTACGGCGAGCGCGATGAGCGCCGACCATAGGAGCGCGAAGGCGTGGTAGCCGTCTGAGGCAGCAGCCGCCACGACCACGATCTCGCCGCTCGTCGTCGCCTCGGCACGCGTAATGGCGGCAGTGATCGCGGCGCGCTCCTCGTGGCTGAAGGGCGTCATCGGGCGTTCCTACCAGCCACCTGAGGCGCCGCCGCCACCAAAGCTTCCCCCTCCACCGGAGAAACCTCCACCGCCTCCGCCGCCGCTCCAGCCGCCACCCCCGCTGCTCGAGCCGCCCCAATCCGAGCCCGAGCCCGGCAAGAAGACGGGACCGGTGCTGCGGCCCGTGCTGGAGGCGTAGCGGGCGCTGCGGTACACGCTGTAGGCGATCCACGAGAGCATCAGGACCCAGAAGATCACCATCAGCCAATCGATGGCGGGCTGGTCGGCGTCATGGCGGGCCTTGGCGCGCTCCTCGACCTCGGCGGCGTCGCCGGTGAGCACCAGCACGATGTCGCGAACTCCGTCCTTGATACCGCCGGCAAAATCGCCGGCACGGAAACGCGGCAGGATCGAATTCTCGATGATGATCTTGGACAGGGCGTCGGTGAGGATCGGCTCAAGCCCGCGGCCGACCTCGATGCGGACCTTGTGATCGTTGGGGGCGACAATGAGAAGGACGCCGTTGTTCAATTGCTTGGTGCCGATGCCCCAATGGCGACCGAGCTGATAGCCGAACTCCTCGATGCTGTAGCCTTGCAGCGACGGCAGCGTGACCACTACGAGCTGATCGGAGCTCTTGTCCTCGAGCAGCTTGAGATCGGCGATCAGCTCTTCCTCGGTGTCGGCGCCGAGCAGCTGCGCGTCATCGACGACGCGGCCGGTGAGCTCCGGAAAGGTCGGCTCGGCGGCGGCCGGCCAGAGCCAAAGCACCAAGACCAGGGCCGGCACCATAACGCCGAAGCGCCGCATAGCGGCCATTTGGCCCTCGCTTTGGCCTGACGCTAGAACTTCACCTCGGGCACCTTGGTCTTATCCTCGGCGACGGTGAAGTTCTGCATGGCCTCGGCGTCAGGATAAAGCAGAGCGCGCCACCAGCGGCCAGGAATCGTCTTGATCTCGGTGTTGTAGTCTTTGACCGCGGTGATGTAGTCGCGCCGCGCAATGGCGATGCGGTTCTCGGTCCCTTCAAGCTGCGACTGCAGCGCGAGGAAGTTCTGGTTCGACTTCAGGTCGGGGTAGGCCTCGGTGATGGCGAGCAGTTTGCTCAACGCACCGGTGAGCTGGCCCTGTGCCTCCTGGAATTTCTGGAACGCATCGGGGTTGGTCAGAATGTCCGGTGGAATCTGGACTTGCGTCGCTTTCGCGCGGGCCTCCGTCACCTCCAGTAGGACCTTGCTTTCTTGCGAAGCGTATCCCTTGACGGTCTCGACGAGATTGGGAATGAGGTCGGCGCGGCGCTGATATTGGTTCAGCACCTCGCTCCAAGCGGCCTTAGCCTGCTCCTGCAGCGTGGGAATGGTGTTGATGCCGCAGCCGGCGAGCATCGCGCCCGCGAGCAGAATGCCAAAGGCACGGACAGCGCCGCGCGACAACCGATGCGTCGAAGCCAGCATTTTGTCCTCCCTGAAACGCGCTGAAGGAAACTGGGCATGGGGTGTATTCACGCACCACGCCCGAAGCAAGCGCTTTTGCAAAGC
>DFXC01000105.1:0-2005 GCA_002383105.1 Hyphomicrobiaceae bacterium UBA4118 | reverse complement strand
AGGTGCTCGCGCTCGACCGCAACCAAAATCACACCTTCAACAAGACCTTCGAGCAATTCTCCTCGACCAGAGTGACCCCCTACGCCGTGCAACGCGGTCAGAGCCTGATGAACAAGAACGCGGCCTTGCTTGCTAGCATCGAAGAGCAATACGGAGTGCCGGGGCCCATCCTGGTGGCGATTTGGGGGCTTGAGACCGCGTTTGGCGCAGACACCGGAAAAATGGCGTCGATCCGCTCGCTCGCCACGCTTGCTCAGGACTGCCGCAGATCGGAAAAATTCACCGACGAGTTGATGGCGGCGCTCAAGATCGTCGATCGCGGCGACCTTACGCCCGAGGAAATGCGTGGCGCCTGGGCGGGCGAGATCGGTCAGACCCAATTCCTGCCTTCGTCTTATCTTAGATTTGCCGTCGACTATGACGGTAACGGGCGCCGCGACCTCATCCGGAGCACGCCGGACGTGCTGGCCTCAACCGCCAACTACCTCAAGGCCTATGGCTGGCAGAGGGGCCAGCCCTGGACCGAAGGGACCGTCAACTACGAAGTGTTGCGAGAATGGAACAAGAGCGAAGTTTATTCGAAGACCGTCGCCTACTTCGCTTCGAGGCTAAGTGGTGGATAAAGGCGGTCCGCCCGCCACTAAGCTCCCGGAGTTCTGCGATTTTTTTTGAAAGCTGAGCAGCGCGGCCGCAGGCACAACTTATGTTGCCGCGCGTTAGGTAATCAGAAGGCTTCTACTGGTCAAATCGGAGTGCCTCTTTTAGTCTGATTCGTGAGTCGTGGGGGACTCAACGGGGGGAGGCTCGCTGATGGGTCCGATCATTCACGGGGAGCGAGTGCGTTGCGTACACAGCGTATGAGGGACGAGGCGATCACGGTCGCCAAGAGGGCTTCATCGACATTCTTGACCTTTCTCGGCGTCACCGCCCTCGCGGTAGCGGTTGCCGTTGCGCCGGCCGACGCCAAGAAAGTAAAGCCTGACAATAAGCCCGCCGAGCAGACTATCGCCGATCCCGCCAATGGCGAGCCGATGATTCTCGTCGTCTCCCTTGGCCACCAGAAGGTCGACGTCTACCGCGGCACGAGGCTGGTCACGAGCTCGCAAGTCTCGACCGGAATGCCCGGCCACGCCACCAAGGCCGGCGTGTTCAGCATTCTCGAGAAGCAGCGTTTCCATCATTCCAACATGTATAGCGGCGCGCCGATGCCCTGGATGAACCGGATCACGTGGTCCGGAACCGCCCTTCACGCCGGCGTCGTTCCGGGATATCCGGCCTCGCACGGCTGCATCCGGCTGCCGTTCTCCTTTGCGCCCAAGCTGTTCCAGATCACGACGGTCGGCGACAATGTCATCGTGACCCGCGAGAGGCTCGCGCCCAAGCTGATCGAGCATCCGAACCTGTTCCAGCCCCTGCCTCCGCCCGCCCCGCCGGCGATGGTGAAGCAGGAGCAGCCCCCCGAGCGCCAGACCAACAACGAGACGGACCCCGCCCTTCAGCTAACCCCCGCCCTTCCGGTCATCTTCGCTAAGGCTGACGCCTCAGGCGTGACCCTCGACCGTATGCCCGCGGTCGAGGCGGCCAAAGAGTCGCACCAGCACGCCGCGATGATGGACCCCGTGGTGACGGGAAGTCTCGGTCACAGCGCGGCCGAGTCGGATCAACCGAAAAACGGCGATCACGCGTCGGGGAGCTCACCCGCGGTCGACACCTCGGCAGGGGCCGTCGAGGACACCCATAGCCATGCCATCGACCCAGGCGTCGGCTCAGCGGCCAACGCAGGGGAGCACGCTACGTCGGAAGATGCTGCCGCGAGCACCAAGGATCAGGAACACGCCGTTAGCGATGACGACGCTCCTTCGGACGGGGCCGCGCCGACATCGGCGGCCTCCCTTGACCCAACCCCCGTGGAGATGCCCGCTGTTGCGGCTCCCCCGGCAGCGCCGGCTATTGCCACTCCCGAGGTTGCGGTTGCGGCTCCGCCGGTCGCGCCGGCAATGGCAAC
>DFXC01000037.1:6464-11023 GCA_002383105.1 Hyphomicrobiaceae bacterium UBA4118 | reverse complement strand
GCAAGGCCTCATGAGGGGCTAAGACCGCTCCTCGGGCGTGAGCGCCCTGATGGCCAGCGCGTGGATGCGGCCTTTGAGCTCGTCGGCCAGCACCTCGTTGACCATGCGATGACGCTCGACGCGCGACTTGCCCTTGAAGCGGTCGGACACCACCTCGATGCTGAAATGACTCTCGCCGGTTCCCGGTGAGCCGCCATGACCAGCGTGGCGGTGGGAGTCGTTGACGACCTCGAGCGCCACCGGCGCGAAGGCGTCTCGCAACTTTTGTGTGATTGAATCCTCAGCGCGCATCGCCGTCATCTCCAAAACCATAACCGATCACCATATCCTAGTCCGCCCCCTAAGTGCCATGGCTTGTCGTGCCTGCTTCCGCTTCCCATAATGCCGGTCTCATGAAGCTCGACTCGAAATTCTTCGACCGTCTGCGCGTCAAGCCCGACGAGAACCGTCTGTTGCGCGAGTCCTGTCCGTCTTGCGAGTGGCAGGGCTGCAAGGAGCCCGGTCTCTACCCTGCGCCCAAGGGGCGGGGCCAGGAGGGCAAGTATCATCGCTTCTGCCTCGACCACGTGCGGCAATACAACAAGAGCTATAATTACTTTTCCGGACTCCCCGACGAGGACGTGGTCAAGCATCAGAAGGACGACACGATCGGGCATCGTCCGACCTGGTTCATCGGCGTGAATTCCTGGTCGCGCAGCCGTGGCGCCAAGACGAGCGGCCGCCGCAACGGCTTCGCCCACCGCTTCTCCACCTTGGATCCCTTCGGCCTGTTCGGTGAACATGCCGCCAGTGCCAAGACGCCTGGCAGCGAGCCGGCCCGGCCGCTGCGGCGGCTCGAGCGCAAATGCCTGCGCCAGCTCAATCTCGAGGACAGCGCCACCAAGGCCGCCATCAAGGCCCGCTTCAAGGAATTGGTTAAGCGTCTCCACCCCGACCGCAACCAGGGGGACCGGGCCTCAGAGGACAAGTTGCGCGAAGTGATCCAAGCCTATAACTATCTGAGGCAGACGGGGCTTGCGTGAGTCTCTTGGACCAGCCCCCCGCATGATCGAGGCTTCCGCTTCAAGCGAGCCCCTTTTGAAAAGCGACCAATAGGCTCCCACCGCCCATGACCCTCGTAGCTGCCCACAACGGCGCCGGTATGCCGGATATGTCGGTATCCGTGCGCCAGGTCTTCGGCATCGACACCGATCTTGAAGTGCCCGCCTATTCGCGCCCGGACGAGCATGTCCCGGACGTCGATGCCGATTACCTCTTCAACAAGGACGTGACGCTCGCCGTCCTCGCCGGCTTCAAGCACAACCGCCGGGTGATGATCCAGGGCTATCACGGCACTGGCAAGTCCACCCATATCGAGCAGGTGGCGGCGCGGCTGAACTGGCCCTGCATCCGCATCAATCTCGACAGCCATGTGAGCCGCATCGACCTGGTCGGCAAGGACGCCATCGTCATCCGCGACGGCATGCAGATCACCGAGTTCCGCGAGGGCATCCTGCCGTACGCGCTGCAGTCCAACACCGCGCTTTGTTTCGACGAGTATGACGCCGGCCGGCCCGACGTGATGTTCGTGATCCAGCGGGTGCTCGAGGTCTCGGGGCGGCTCACGCTGCTCGACCAGTCGAAGGTGATCAGGCCGCATCCCGCCTTCCGCCTGTTCTCGACCACCAACACCATCGGGCTTGGCGACACCAGCGGCCTCTATCACGGCACCCAGCAGATCAACCAGGGCCAGATGGACCGTTGGTCCATCGTCGTCACCCTCAACTATCTGCCCCATGACGACGAGGTGAACATCGTGCTCGCCAAGGCGAAGTCGTGGAACACGGAAGCCAGGCGCAAGACCGTGGGCAACATGGTCCGCGTCGCCGAGCTCACCCGCAACGCCTTCATGAACGGCGATCTCTCCACGGTGATGAGCCCGCGCACGGTGATCACTTGGGCCGAGAACGCCGAGATCTTCGGCGATATCGGACTCGCCTTCGCGCTCAGCTTCCTCAACAAATGCGACGAGCTCGAGCGCGGGCTGATCGCCGAGTTCTATCAGCGCTGCTTCGGCGAGGATCTGCCACAGTCAACCGCCAATGTTGCATTGAGCTAGCGATGTCGCTCACCCGGCGTAAAGAAGCGCCGCTCGACCCCTTCAAACGCGCCGTGACGCTGACCACCCGCTCGATCGCCGCCGACAGTGGCGTCGAGGTGGTGTTCACCAGCGAGCCTCCGGGGCTCTCCGGCAAAACGGCGCGCCTGCCTGAGCCTTCGCGCATTCCGAGCAAGGCGGAGATCGCCGTGATCCGCGGCCATGCCGACGCGGCCGCGCTGTCCGTCGCCTGCCACGATCCGCGCCTACATGAGGCCTTGGCGCCCCCTTCCGGCGAGGCGCGCGCCGTGTTCGAGGCGATCGAGCAGGCCCGCGTTGAGGCGATCGGGGCCAAGCGCATGCAGGGCGTGGCGGCGAACCTTACTGCGCGCATGGAGCAGCGCTATGAGCGGAGCCGCTTCGCGGAAGTCGCCGACCGCTCGGAGGCGCCGCTTCCCGATGCCCTTGGGCTCCTGGTGCGCGAGACGTTGACCGGACAGACGCCGCCGGCGAAGGCCCGCGCCGTGGTCAATCTGTGGCGTCCCTGGATCGAGGGCCGCGCGCGGACCGTGCTCGACCGTATGCCCGAGACGCTGTTCGACCAGGAGGCCTTCGGGCGGCTGACCCGCGATCTGCTCGCCGCGCTCAATCTCGCCGACCAGCTCGAGCAGCGGGAGGACGAGGACAAATCGGCCGAGAGCGAGACCGATCCGAACGCCGCCGATGCCGAGGAGGAGAACGCCGAAGGGCAGGAGCGTGCCGATCTCTCGGCCGATGCCCGCGCCGAGCAGGAATCACAGGGCGACGACTCCCTCGACGATAGGGACGATGGCTCGACCGAGCGGCTCGACCGCGATGCCAATGCCTCGGAGCTGCCGCGCCGGTCTGAGCCCTGGCGCCCCAATCTCTCGGTGCTCGAGGATCCCGAGGCCTTCGGCTACAAGGTCTTCACCCGCGCCTATGACGAGATCGTCAACGCCGAGGAGCTGTGCGACGCCGACGAGCTCGACCGCTTGCGCGCCTTTCTCGACAAGCAGCTGCAGGCCCTGCACGGCGCCGTGGCGCGGCTCGCCAACCGGCTTCAGCGGCGGCTTCTCGCCCAGCAGAACCGCGGCTGGGACTTCGACCTTGAGGAAGGCATGATCGACGCCGCGCGGCTCGCCCGCGTCATCGTCGACCCCATGCATCCCCTCACCTTCAAGCAGGAGCGCGACACCAAGTTCCGCGACACCGTGGTCACGCTCCTTCTCGACAATTCCGGCTCGATGCGCGGCCGCCCCATCATGGTTGCCGCCTGCTGCGCCGATATTCTGGCGCGGACCCTGGAGCGGTGCGGCGTCAAGGTCGAGATTCTCGGCTTCACCACGCGCGCCTGGAAGGGCGGCCACTCGCGTGAGGAATGGCTGAACGCGCTGAAGCCGCCGCTGCCCGGCCGCCTGAACGACCTCCGCCACATCGTCTACAAGTCGGCCGACGCCCCCTGGCGCCGGTCGCGCCGCAATCTCGGGCTGATGATGCGGGAGGGCCTGCTCAAGGAGAATATCGACGGCGAGGCGCTCGCCTGGGCGCATCAGCGCCTGCTGGCAAGGCCCGAGCAGCGGCGCATCCTGATGATGATCTCCGACGGGGCGCCGGTCGACGATTCGACCCTCTCCGTCAATTCAGGGTCATATTTGGAGCGTCACCTCCGCCAGGTGATCGAAGAGATCGAGACCCGCTCCTCCGTGGAGCTTCTTGCCATCGGCATCGGCCATGACGTCACCCGCTACTACCGGCGCGCCGTCACCGTCACCGACGCCGAGGAGCTTGCCGGCGTCATGACCGAGAAGCTTGCCGAGCTGTTCGACGAGGACCTTGCCTGGCGGCAGCTGCATCGCGCGGTGCCTTCGGCGGCGCGGGCCAGGCGCCGGAAGCTCAATTAGCGTGAGGCCCTCCTCCCGCAGAGCCTCGCGCTATCTCGCCGCCGCGCTGGCCGCGGCCGCGGCCGCGGCGAGCCTGATCATTGTTCCGGCGCTTGCCGACAAGCCGCCGACCGCGCTCGATCGGCCGATCTCGACCACCATCACCGCCATTCCCATCGACTTCGATCGCGACAACCCCGACCGCAAGGAGTTCGGCAAGCTCATCTTCAGGGGCGGGCTCAATCTCTTTGCCAAGTCGAGCTATTTCGGCGGCTACTCGGCAATGGCGCTCGATCCTTCGGGGACCAACCTGATTGCCATCTCAGATGCCGGCAGCTGGCTCAGGGCTACCCTCGATTATGACGGGCGGAACCTCAAAGGCTTGAGCAATGTCACCTTAGGTCCACTCCTCGGCACCGACGGCAAGCCGCTGCTCGACGACACCGAGCGTGATTCGGAGGGGATGGCTCTCATCGACGGTGATCCATCGAAGGGAACGGCCTACATCTCATTTGAGCGCCATCATCGTATCGATCGTTATCCGTTCAGTGGCGAACGTTTTGGACCGCCCACCGGCTCTG
>DFXC01000037.1:0-6269 GCA_002383105.1 Hyphomicrobiaceae bacterium UBA4118 | reverse complement strand
CTGGGACGAAGCGAATGAGCAGGAATAGCGGGCTTGAGGCGCTCGCACTCGTCCGCACCGGCCCGCTCAAGGGCACCCTCGTCGCTTTTGCCGAGAATCTGACGGACAAGAACGGCAACCTTCAGGGCTGGCTGATCGGCGGCCCGACCCCGGGGGAGATCACGCTGAAGCGCCTTGGCGGTTTCGACATCACCGATGCTGCCCCCCTTCCCGACGGCGGCCTCATCGTGCTCGAGCGGAGATTCCGTTACAGCGAGGGGATCAAGATGCGCATCCGCCGCGTGGCGGCGAACGAGATCAAGCGCGGCGCCACAATCGAGGGCGACATCCTGCTCGAAGCCACCGACAGCTTGAATATCGACAACATGGAGGCAATCGCCGTCCACCGCAGGGCCTCGGGCGAGACCATCATCACGCTCATGTCGGACGACAATTTCAGCGCGCTGCAGCGCACGCTGATCATGCAGTTCTCGATGCCGGAGGGTCAGCCCGTGGCCGCGGGGACGCAGGCGAACTAGGAGGCGGCGGCTTGCGGCTGCGCGGCGCTGACCTTGGCGATATCGCGCTTAAGACGGCGCGCTTTCAGCGACAGCTCCTCGTCGCCCGCCTTCAACAGATAAGCGTCGAGCCCCCCGCGATGCTCAACCGAGCGCAAGGCATGCGCGCTGATGGTGAGGCGCACACGCTTCTTCAGCGCCTCGCTCTCGAGCGTCACGCTGCACAGGTTGGGCAGGAACCGGCGCTTGGTCCGGCGCTTGGCATGGCTCACATTGTTGCCGGTGAGCACGGCCTTGCCGGTGAGCTCGCAGCGACGGGCCATGGTCCTTGATCCTTCTCTCCGAAATTCGGTTGAAGCCGATGCAGCTTAAGCGATTTCCCGCAAAAAAACGTCGCAACCGGCGGGGCGAGGTATAGGGCGACTGCCCGTTCCGGTCAAGGCGCCGCCACAAACTTGGACCATGCTCGGAATTGACGAATCTGGCAAATAACCTGACATATGCGGGTGGGGGGCTCTAGCAGCGGGGCACTCTTGCTAGGGGTTGGAGCCATGCGGGCAGCGCGACAGTGCTTGAGCCTTGCGGCCGTTGCCGCCCTGACCTGCGGGGTCGGGGGCAATTTCACGCCCAACACCGCCTATGCTGAGAACGATCTCGCTTCTGCGAGCCGGATCGTCGCCGTCTATCGCGTCGATCTCGGGAGTTTCAATCTCGGCGACTTCCGCCTCACCACGGTCTTTCGTGGCGACGACTATGAGATGCGCGGAGAAGGCCGTTTTTCCATTCTCCAGGGCCTGGTCTATGAATGGAACGGCACCACGGCAAGCACCGGGCGAGTGACGAGCGCCGGGCCCGAGCCCGCCATGTACGCGCTCAGCTTTTCGGACGGTGGCAGAAAGACCGAGCAGCTGCGCATGACCTTCGGCAGCCGGGCCGTGACGCAGATCTCGATCTACCCCGACCAACGGCCCAATGAACGCACCATCCCGGTCACCAAGGAGCAGCTCGAGGGCGTGCTCGATCCCATGAGCGGCGCCTTTCTCAGCGCTCACTCCGAGAACCCGAACGGCGATCTTAAGGTCTGCAATCAGACCTTGCCCGTGTTCGACGGCAGGCAGCGCTTCGACCTCGTGCTGACCCCGAAGCGGGCAGTCAACGTGCAACGGTCGACGCCCACGGGATATGCCGGACCCGCCGTGATCTGCCAGGTCAAGTTCATCCCCATCGCCGGGTACCAGCCTGACAATCCAGGCATCAGGCTCATGTCACAGACCAATGAGATCGAGGTCTGGCTCATCCCCGTGCGGGGCACCTTCATGTACGTGCCCTACCGGATTGTGTTGCCGACGCCGGTGGGCTATGGCACGGCGCTGGTGACGTCGATCGAGGTCGCTGGCGCCCGCCGCGCGAGCACGGAGCCTTAGGCCTTAGGCCCTCGAAAGACCCTCCGGCCGGAAGCCCAAGTGTTAACGGACAAGCCCTCAATCCCAACATGTTGTAGGGAACAGATGCCGAAAATTAATACCCTCCCGATTCGTCTGTGCTTCGTTCCCCTTGCCTTCTCAGGCGCTTGAGAGACCCGAAAACGAACCCAAGATATGGTGCTCGGGGTCCGCATGGAGCGGCTTCGCCCTGATCCTATCAACTGAGCAAGAAAGCTTGCCGATCCTGCCTGGAACGAAATCTGAATGGGCGGAGTCAGCGATTCGGACGAGCTTCGTTCCCCCCTCGTTCCATCCGGTCCCTGCTACCGGATGTTGAGGTCAGCGTGAGATGAGCCGGTCCTACCCCCTAAATTCTGCCAATCCCCAACGGGGACGCGGCGTGACGGCCGTTCTTGGGCCGACCAACACCGGCAAGACCCACCTCGCCATCGAGCGCATGCTCGCCCACGACGTTGGGATCATCGGCCTGCCGCTGCGACTCCTTGCGCGCGAGGTCTATGACAAGGTCGTGGCCCGGGTCGGTGCCGGGCAAGTCGCGCTCATCACCGGCGAGGAGAAGATCAAGCCCCCCTCCCCGCGCTTCTATGTCTGCACCGTCGAGGCCATGCCGCTCGACCTCGAGGCCGACTTCGTCGCCATCGACGAGGTTCAACTTGCCGCCGACGGGGAACGCGGCCACGTCTTCACCGAGCGGCTGTTCCATGCGCGGGGCTTGAACGAGACGCTTCTGCTCGGCGCGGCGACCATGCGCGATGCGATCCGCGAGGTGCTCCCCGGCGCCAATCTTGTCTCCCGCCCGCGCCTCTCGCAGCTCACCTATGCCGCCGACAAGAAGATCACGCGGCTTCCCCGCCGCTCGGCCATCGTCGCCTTCTCCGCCAACGACGTTTACGCCGTCGCCGAGCTGGTCCGGCGCCAGCGCGGCGGCGCTGCCGTCGTGCTCGGCGCGCTGAGCCCCCGCACGCGCAACGCGCAAGTCGCGCTCTACCAGAACGGCGACGTCGATTTCCTTGTGGCGACCGACGCCATCGGCATGGGCCTCAATCTCGACCTCGACCACGTGGCCTTCGCCGGCGTCCGCAAATTCGACGGCCAGTCTCACCGCAACCTGACGCCGGCAGAGCTTGGCCAGATCGCAGGGCGTGCGGGGCGCCACATGAACGACGGCACTTTCGGGGTGACCGGCCAGGCCGCACCCTTCGAGTCCGACCTCGTCGACCGGTTGGAGAGCCATTCCTTCGACCAGGTCGGCGTGCTGCAATGGCGCAACCGCAAGCTCGATTTCGCCTCTATCGAGAGGCTGAAGGACAGCTTGCGCGTCACCCCCGATCATCCCCGGCTGACCCGCGCCCGCATGGTGGACGACGTTCTGGCGCTCGAAAATGCGAGCCTCGACCCGGCCGTGCGCGACATGGCGCAAGGGCCTGCTTCCGTTGGACTCCTCTGGGAGATGTGCCAGATCCCCGACTACCGCAAGATCTCCGCCGCGAGCCACGCCGAGCTCGTCGCCACGCTTTATCGCTTCGTCATGAGCGATGAAGGCAAGATCTCGGCTGACTGGTTCGCCCACCAGGTGGCGCAAGCCGATCGCACCGACGGCGACCTCGACACGCTCTCCAATCGCCTGGCTCAGATCCGCACCTGGACCTTCGTGTCCCACCGCGCGGAATGGCTGGACGATCCCGAGCATTGGCAGGGGCGCACCAGGGCCATCGAGGACACGCTGTCCGACGCGCTGCACGAGCGCCTGACGCAGCGCTTCGTCGACCGGCGCACAAGTGTGCTGATGCGCCGCCTGCGCGACAAAGAGGAAATCGTGGCCGAGATCGGGCCTGACGGTCTGATCCTCGTCGAGAACCATTATGTCGGCCGCCTCGACGGCTTCCGCTTCACCCCCGACGCCTCGGGCGACGGCATCCACGGCCGGGCGGCGCGCCACGCGGCGGCGCAAGTGCTGGCGCGCGAGCTGTCGCTCCGCGCCGATGCGCTTGTGGCCGCGCCCGACGAGGCCATCACGCTGAAAGCCAATGGCCGGCTCGGGTGGGCCGGATCGGAGATAGCGCGCCTTGAGCGGGGCGAGACGGCGCTCAAGCCCCGCATCCAGCCCATCGCCGACGAGCATCTCGTGGCGCCCGAGCGTGATCGCGTACAGAAGCGACTCGAGGCCTGGCTTGCGTCTGAGCTTGGCGGGAAGCTGACGCCGCTGATCGCTCTCAGCGAGGCTTCCGACCTCTCCGGTTTTGCCCGCGGGCTCGCCTACCAATTGTCGGAAAATCTCGGCGTGCTCCGCCGCGATGCGGCCGCCGACGAGATCAAGGCGCTCGATCAGACGGCCCGCGCCCAGCTCAGGCAGTATGGCGTCCGCTTCGGCGCCTTCAACATCTATATCCCCGCGCTGCTCAAGCCCGCGGCCGCAGACTTGCTCTTGCTGCTCTGGGCGCTCCACGCTGGCCGCGATCACGGTCTCGATTGCGATTCCCTGCCGGCGCGGCCCAAGCAGGGTCTGACCTCGGTCGAGGCGAGCGACAGCGTTCCTGAACCTTATTGGCGCGCCGCCGGCTTCCATGTGGCAGGCACCCGCGCCGTCCGCATCGACATGCTCGAACGGCTTTCCGATCTCATCCGCGCGCGCATCGCCTTCCGGGCGGCGGAAGGCGGCGGGACCGCGCCAACGGGCGCCACCGGCGACGGCGGCTTTCGCGTGGTGCCCGAGCTCATGTCGGTGGTCGGCTGCTCCGGCGAGGAGTTCGCCTCGATCCTGAAGGCGCTCGGTTTCAGGCGCGAGAGGCGAAGGCTCGCGCAAGTCGCCAAGGCCGCGGCTCAGGCACACGCGGTTGCCGTAGCCCTTGAGGGTCAAGAAGCCGCCGGCCGCGAGGCGCCGGACGCCCCGCCTCAAGCGGTGGAATTTGAGGACATCTGGCGTCCAGGGAAGCGCAAGGAGGCGCACCAGGCCAAGCACGACAGCCATAAGTCTCGGCGCCAACAGAAGGCTCCGCCGGCAAGGCGCGACCAGCATCGCCCGGCGGCGCGGGCCAAGCCCGAGCGCACAGCGATCGAGAACTCGCCCTTCGCCGCTCTCGAAGGGCTGAGGCGAAGCCTCGCTGCCCGCCAGCCGAAGGGCAGCTGACGCGGATCATGTCAGGGCAGCGGCTCGACAAATGGCTGTGGTGCGCAAGGCTGATCAAGACGCGATCGGGAGCCGCGCGTCTGATCGCGGCTGGCAAGGTCCGCATCAATGGCGCCCGCGCGGTGAAGGCAAGCCGGTTCGTTCACGCGGGCGACGTGGTGACGGCCACACCGACCGGCAGGCTCTTCGTCGTGCGCGTCGTTGGCGCCGCCGAGACTAGAGGCCCTGCGAGCCTTGCTCGCACCCTTTACGAGGATCTCACCCCGCGAGAGACGCCCTCCCCCGGCCTCGTCAAGGCGGCAAGCCCGCGGGGCCCGCGTCCGACCAAGCGCGACCGCCGCCGCCTGGATGCGTTGCGCACGCACCCTCTGTGATCGCTGATTTCTTGAACGCTCACGCCGCCGAGGATGTGAGCCCGCGCAAGGGGCCGGCGGCTGGATCGACCCGCCCCTCGCGGAGCAGCTCCGTGGCCTTGAGCGCCGTTACCGGCCGGCTGAAATAGTAGCCTTGTGCCTGCTCGCAGCCGGTGCCCATCAGGAAGCGCACCTGCGCCTCGGTCTCCACCCCCTCGGCAATGATGTCGAGGCCAAGCTCATGGGCTAGCCGTATGGCGGCCCGCACCACGGCGGCGTTCCGGTAATCGACGGTGACGCGGTACACGAATTCCGGAGCAAGCTTCAGCCGGTTCACGGGATAGGTGGTCGGATATTTGAGCGACGAGTAACCGGTGCCGAAATCGTCGATGGCGATCTTGGTCCCGAGCTGGCGCAGGTTCTGCAACGTATTGCTGTGCCGCTGCGTCGCCTCCATCAGCACCGATTCGGTGAGCTCGAGCTCGAGGTTGGAGGGATCGATGTCCCAGCGCGTCAGGCATGCTTCGACCTCCCGCTCAAGCTCGGAGGAACCCTTGAACTGCACGCCCGAGACGTTGACCGAGAGCGTCTGCGGCGCCACCCCCTCGGCATGCCAGAGCTTGAGCTGCCGGCACGCCTCCTCGAGCACCCAACTCCCGAGCGGCAGCACGGCTCCCGTCCTCTCCGCGATCGGGATGAAGTAACCGGGCGTGAGCAGCCCGCGTGTCTTGTGGTTCCACCTGATCAGGGCTTCGAGCCCGACAATGCGGCCGGTGGAGAGCTCGACCTGTGGCTGGTAGTAGAGCTCGAGCTCGCCCTGTTCGAGCGCAACCCTGAGCTCATCGGC
>DFXC01000115.1:14392-14742 GCA_002383105.1 Hyphomicrobiaceae bacterium UBA4118 | reverse complement strand
TGTCCGCTTTGGGTCAGTAGCAGAAGTCAAAGCAGCCCAACGAGAATGGTCCGCTAAGTGCCAGAAGCTGCCGTCACGGCAGCGTGGCGATCGGTCCTAGGTGCCAGGAACAGACGGCCTGACTAGTTAGCCGCGTCTTGGCAGAACGGATCTCCCAGCGCGATCAATCATTCTCGGTGACGACAACTGGATATGTCTGCGGGTTTCGAGCGGTAAAGGATGCCTTGCCCGCGTTACCGGCTGAACTCAAGGCCCCCGTCGTCGATGGCGCGAAAAGGCCAATACGGCTTTTACCCTCCGCCCTCGCCTCATACAGGGCTTCGTCTGCCTCGCGATACATTCGGGCAAAA
>DFXC01000115.1:6608-14269 GCA_002383105.1 Hyphomicrobiaceae bacterium UBA4118 | reverse complement strand
GTCGTCAGCACGTTGGGTACGGCGCTTCTGCAGTGCGTCGGGGCCTTTATGCACAGCGATCCCGATCGAAGCACTGAAATTCACCCTCGCTAGGGGCATCTCGTGCTTGGATAGTCTCGCGAGAATTTTCCGCGCAATTTTCTCGGCACCAACCGCGTCGCAGTCTGAGGCAAAGACAAGGAACTCGTCACCGCCTAGTCGTGCACACACGTCGCCTTGGCGAATGCTCTCGCGAACAGAGTTCGCGGTGCGCGCAATGACCGCATCGCCGGCAACATGGCCACGAAGATCGTTGATCATTTTCAGATTATCGATATCGATAAGTAGTGTTGCGTTGCTTCCGGTGTGTTGGGCCAAGGACTTATTAATCTCCTCGATGGCGCCGCGGCGGTTGAGGAGTCCCGTCAGGCTGTCACGGATCGAGCTGTCATAAAGTTCCTGTAGGCGATGGCGCATCGCTAAGTGATAGCGCTCCACCAGAAATCCAATCACCAGCGCCAGGATCAACGCGGCCACCAGACTGCCGATGGCAATGGCACGGAAGCGCGCTTCCTGTGCGAAATAATACTGCAAGTCGAAATCGACGCCCACAAATCCACTGTAGCGCCCTTTACTGTCGTAGATCGGCGCATGCGCAGTCAGAAAATATCCGTAGTCGTCCTGCTCGAAATTGGGGGTGACATAGGTTTTCCCGGCGCCGATTTGCGTGAGCCAGTCGTCTTCGTATTCCTTACGGAGATCAAACCGCTCCATATAGCCGGACGCGCGCAGCTGATGATTTGTGCGCAGGTCTGGTGAGGCCGCCGTATCGAGTACGAAATAGACAGTCCCACCCCGATCCACCATCGTGTACAGGTAAAAGATATTGGGGTTTGCCGAGTGGAACCGCACGAGCGGCCCTAACGCGCGAGCGTAGCTCTCAGCGCTGTAGTTCGTAGGATCGAGTAACTGGCGGTGCAGATCTCCATCAACGACGCTGGCGGCGAGCTGCCCGATTTCGGCGACATGCGAGCGGAGCGCATCCCAACGTGCTTCCCTCGATAGCCACTGTGGGATGGCAACAATCGACACGAGAATGGCAGCCGCTGCCAAGCTCGCAATGGCGAACACACCCGGATTAAATCGGCGTGGAAAGTCTATGGTACGTCGTTGCGAGCGATCACTCACGGAAGGTGCACGTTCCCTGTAGGAAGCTGGGCCATTACAACACTATCGCTCTTGGGTTATTTAAGAGTTAGGTCGAACGCGAGAATCGCGCGCATGCCAGAGGCTAACAACCATGCTTTCCTTGCTGTTCGGCTGCTTGGCTTGGGTCGCAAGGTTCGCTTTGGGTCAATTGTCGACACACAGCGCACCATCCATTTGGTCCGCTTAGTCGCCAGAAGCGGACATGGATGCCTTGGCGAGCAATTCTACGAGTACCACCTCGATCGAAAAAGAGCCTGGCATGCCACTCTCGCTTATCAGCGATGCGGCCGCTGAGAAAAAGCGGGCACCCCCCTAGGAGAGCAGGCGCCCGCAAGTTATTGGGATTTGGTCATTCAATTTGTCCGAGGAACGCTGCGCTCCTACTCGCAGCTGTCGGTGCCGTAGGAGTCGTAGTTGCACGGAGTCCAGTAGGGATCGAGCTGGCCTCGGTAGTCAAATCCCCGACCGCCTGCAACGTGGCTGGATCCTCGGCCACCAAATCCTCCTTCACGACCGCCTCCGCCGAGATCACCGCCGTGGAAACCGCGTCGCAAAGCACCATCGTGGGAGCCACCTCCGTTAAAGCCCCCGCCGTGGCCGCCTCCAAACCCGCCGCCCCCACGAGCCAACGCTTCATGGTAGGGGAGCATCAGAGCGCCGGCAAGCAGCGCAACCACGGCAATCGCCAATTTCTTCCTTATGACATTCCACTCCCGTTGCAACGGTGAGTCGCGCTCGACTCCTCTGCGGTCCGGCTTCGGCCCGCCATTTTCCCAATCTCTGCTGTTCGTCATGGTCGTCTCCTTCTCGGTTGGTGTGATGCGGGCTCTGACGCCCCGATCACTGAGGAGACTCGCTTAGAAGGGGCCTTTATTCCCCGCACGCAATCAACGGCTGGTCACGTTGCCGTGTTCTGCTGCATTAGCCGCGTTTTGACGCAATTCCAGTACTGGTCTGGACCGCTCTGTCTGACCAATGTTCAGACCGACCACCTGACGCTCACCCCGCATGGCGAAGCGCGCGACAAAAAAAATTACGACTCTGCGGGAATAAATCGCCTTTTGCTCCGGTCTCCTCTTCGTGACGCTTGATCACGAATGAAGGAGACAGTGATGCACGACGAGTTTAATCCCGCAACTGAAGCCTCGGAAGCAGAAGACGAGTCGTCGGGTCTAACCCGCAGAGGCGCGCTTACATGCATGGTCTGGGCGGGCACAGGGCTTTTGTGGACGCTTTCAGGTGGTGTCCCGAAGTCCTTGGGGCTGCTAGGCGATGCCCTCGCGGCGGTACCCACCGGCTTTACTTTCCTGCAAATCAGCGACAGCCATATTGGCTTCAATAAACCGGCCAACCCTGACGCGCTCGGCACGCTCCGCGAAGCCATTGGCAAGGTGAAGGCGGTGAAGTCCCGCCCGGCCTTTATGATCCATACCGGCGACATCACTCATCTCTCTAAGCCAGACGAATTCGACAATGCCGACCAGCTTATCAGTGAGGCCAAGCTCGACGTTCACTACGTTCCCGGCGAGCATGACTTCATCGACGAGGGCCTGGGCAAAGCCTATCTCGCCCGCTACGGCAACGGCACCAAGGGCCAGGGCTGGTACAGCTTTGACGACCACGGCGTGCACTTCATCGGCCTGGTGAATGTGGTCGACCTCAAGGCCGGCGGCCTCGGACGGCTCGGACCCGACCAGCTCGCCTGGCTCGCTGACGATCTCAAGGACAAGTCGGATTCCACTCCCATCGTCGTCTTCGCTCATATCCCGCTTTGGACGGTGTATGCCGACTGGGGCTGGGGAACGGATGACGGCTTGCAGGCGCTCACCCTATTGAAGCGCTTTGGCTCGGTGACGGTGCTAAACGGCCACATCCACCAGATCGTGCAGAAGGTCGAAGGCAATATGACCTTCCATACCGCGCGCTCGACTTGCTTTCCGCAGCCGGCACCGGGGACCGCGCCTTCGCCCGGACCAATGACGGTGCCCGCCGAGCAGCTTCGCTCGATGCTTGGCATTGCAAGCGTCGAGGTGCGCACTGGCGACAAGCCGCTCGCCATCACCGACACGCCACTTGCCGGTTGATTCGTCTCAGTCAGGAAAAGAAAGCAGACAACATGACCAGATCGCGTTCAGACTTTCTTGCGGTGCGCTCGATCCGAGCGGGCGGGGTTCGGGCCCTGTTGCTTACCTTCGTCGGTCTTGCAGCAATTCTCGGCTTGAGCTTGGTTGCAAGCGGCCACCAGGCCTTGGCCGACGACCCGACTATAAAGATCGCCAACTTCACCTTCGACCCCCCGACCTTGACCGTTAAGGCCGGCACCACCGTGACCTGGGTCAACGCTGACGACATCCCACACGTGGTGTCGGAAAAAGACGGCAAGTTCCGCTCAAGCGCGCTCGACACTGACGATAAATTCTCGCAGACCTTCTCGACGGCCGGCACGGTCGAGTATTTCTGTGCTATCCACCCGCACATGACGGGAAAGATCGTCGTCACGCCCTAAATGCCCCTACACTGGCTTGAGGAGCAGCTTCAACCGGCTCAAATGTGGGCGACACGAGTGATCAGGCTAGATTTACCGAGGTGTTCTTGCCGCACCTCGTCGATGCCTTCCGGCTCGCCCGGTGGATCGCCGGTAGCCGTGCGGACGCGGAGGATATTGTTCAAGAGGCCTCGATGCGAGCCTTCAAGAACATTCGCGGGTTCAGCGGCGGAGACCCGCGCGCCTGGGTACTGACCATCGTGCGCAATACAAGCTACAGCTGGCTTGCCAAGAACCGCCCCAAGGCCCTGGTGCTGAGCGAGGACCTCGATCAACGCGCGCGGGAGAGGATTGAACAGGTAGCGACCGATGAGCCGCAAACGCCGGAGACGGCGCTGATCGCCAAGCTGGAAGCCCAACAGGTCCGCAAGGCAATGGCCTCGTTGCCGGTACCCTTCCGCGAGGTGCTAGTGCTCAGGGAAATCCATGACCTCGATTACCGCACCATCGCCGAGGTCGCTGCACTACCGATCGGCACTGTCATGTCAAGGCTCGCGCGCGCACGTCGCCTGCTCGCAGCCGCAATCACGGCCGACGCGCCATGACCCTGTCCCTGCAGGACGAGTTGCTTCTCAACGCTTATCTCGACGGCGAGCTAGACCCCATTGAGGCCACTCGCTTCGAGCAGCGCCTGGTAGCCGATGCTGCGCTGAACACTCAGGTCGAAACGCTTCGCGCTTTGCGCGGGGCGCTTCGTTCTGACCTCGCTGAAGACATGCCGTCTCCAGAGCTTCGGCGCCGCATCACGAGTAAGTTAAACCTCGTTCCTCGCGCTGATAGAAACTCATGGCTCGCTTTGGCCGCCTCGTTCCTGATCGGCGCCGTGCTTGCCGGCGTCACGACTTTCGGTGCGCTAAACTATCGGGCCGGCGATGACGTGGCCGCGGAAATCGTATCGGCGCATATTCGGGCCCTTATGGCGCCGCAGCCGATCGACGTGGCATCCTCCGACCACCACACGGTCAAGCCCTGGTTCAACGGCAAGCTCGCTTTCGCTCCGACGGTCGTCGATCTCGGCACCCAAGGTTTTCCCCTAGTGGGGGGCCGCATCGATGTAGTGAAGGTCGCGCCGGTGGCCTCGCTCGTCTACAGCCATGGCAAGCATCTCATCAGTCTTACGGAGATGCCCAACACGCGTGGCGGACCTGAGCCTTTGGAAAAGCATTTGGAGCAGGGCTATCTCGCGCTCTCGTGGAGCGATGGAGGGGTCACGTATTGGGCGGTGTCCGATGCCGCGTCCAATGAGCTCGAGAATTTCGCCGCGCTATTCCGGGCCGCTACAGGCGGTTCCTGATCACTGGTTGGGGTCGCACCGGCTGTTCGGTGGGACGACTGAATGTCCGCTTGGGTCATTAGGGAAGAGGTTGCGTCACTAAGGTCGCCCGCATCGCGTGAGGCAATCGACGGCGCGATTAGTATTTCCGCGGGCAGATCATCTTCCAGCGGCCGAAGATGCCTTGCTTCCAATAACAGCTGGGCATGATCGGAGGGCCCCAAGCGGTGGCATAGGCTGGCTCATCCACGTCATAGTTGACCCAAACGCATCGATCCGTTCCGCAAAGCCATTCGGCCTTCGCCGGCTGACCGGCGAAGAGAACCGCGGCCGCCAGGACTGAACCTGCCAAAATCGTTCTGATCACGTTTGACCCCCTAACAACAGTGTTTGTGAACCCAAGCGATTTAACCCGGCGCTAGAGTCCACTCCGGCGCTCTTGAACCAGCCGGCACCGGCAAACCCCAAGACAGTTTCAGCGCCTGCCATCACGGGGCGGCGCAACAAAGAAACCCCGACCGAGCGGGCCGGGGTCTTGGCATTGCCGGAGAAAAAAACTAGGGCGTTATCGAACCGTCAGTTTAACCAAGCTTCAGTGGCTGGGTGGCCACGGCCTTCTCGTGGTGGCCGAAACAGCCGCCAAGTCCGATCGTCGCTGTGATGATGATCGCGCAAGCTAGCAAGACACGCATGGATCAGTCCCCCGTTCTTCGTTGCTTTTCCAGCTACCACTATAAAGGGTTTTCCAGAAAATCCTGTGGCAGTTAGGACACGCAGAGCTGGAAAAATTGCCCTCCGGCCTGTTGCCATTTTCGATCGCGGAGGGTCGAAAGTCCCGCTTTGGGCTGGGCAGCGCTATTGTGCCAGCATCGGATGCGGCAAGCTGTCCTTGCCGCATCAAGCAGGGCTTTTGGCGTCTGGCCCGGCATCAGTAATTCTCGTCGAACCCACCGGTGCCGTTGCCGAGGACCCGGTCGAAGTCCCTGCGCTTCTGCTCTTGGACGACGGCCTGCGTCCGCTTCTGGGCGACGGCCTTGCGGCACTCGACGTAAGCGGGACTGTCCGGGGCTCCCTTCGCCCGGCACTGCGCATCGTCCGAGCTGTTCATGGCGGCCAGCTCTGCTGCCCGTGTCGTCCTGTCTTGTCCGGCGCAACCTTGCCCCGCCGAAGCCGACACCACGACCAGCAGTAAGATCGGCAGCAATCGCATTGGCTTAGCTCCTTCCCCTTTTCGCCTAGACCGTCGCTGGTCTTTTTGGCCGTTTGGTGTTGCGCGGCCGCGCCGCGATCAGCTTGCACTTGACGGGCTCGGCCATCTCAGGGGACTCTCCAGAAGCAGGATCTGCGAAAAGTGGGAACCGGTTTTTCCGAATAGCGTCACGTCAAAGGTGCAAGCCGTCGATATGATCAGAATCGCGCTCTTGGTCCTCGGGTTCGTGCTTTGCTTGCAGCCAATGATGGTGCTGGCCCAGACTAGCGTGCCGGCGCCCTCAAACGGGAATCCAATTCCCCCGGCTCAGTCGCTCCAGCCCACGCCCTCGGCATGCAGCGCCGGCAGTGAAAGCGTGCGGGTCTGCAACGACGATTTCCAGTCCTGCAGCAGCGTGTGCACGGCCACGTCCTTGGACGTAAACGCCGATACAGCGGGTTGCAGCGCTCGATGCTGCAGCAATTTCAAGGCCTGTCTCAGCATAAGGCGCTGCGGCTCGAGCTCGATCAACTGCTTCTGAGCGGGCGGCCTGCCTGGAGCTGGCACCCGTCATCCATTGGGTTCGGCCTGGATCTCGGCCAGCTGATCCTTCAGCATCGACGGCGACAGATATAGCATGAAGGCCTTTTGCTTGCCTTCGTAGTCGTAGTGAACCTTGAGCATCAGGCCGCCAAAAGTCGCCAGAACCTCCTCCGCCGTCACGCCGTGCTCGCCATTGGCAGCCTCCACCGGGAAGGGGAAGGCGAGCTTGAACCGGGCGTGCGGCGGGATGACGCCGCCGGCCAACGGCTCGGCGACGTGAACCTCGGGAGGATGGACGACGCTAGCTTCTCCCCCAGGCATGTCGACGCTTACGGCAAGCGTCAGCTCCGGCCGATCTCCATCCGGCTTGATCAGGCCTGCCACAGAAGTCATCGGTTGGTCAGATTGGTTTTCGCCGCTGATCGAGAAGCCCGTGACGCGCACCCCCTCAGACGTTCCGGCAAAGGTAAAGACCGACCTTTCCGCAATCGGAAGGCCCTTCTGCTCGAAGAACCACACGATGCCGTCGGAGGTGGCGACCGGAGCCGGCGTGCCCGCGCGCAAGATGAGGCCCCCGCCGAGCATCAGCCCGCCGCAGACGAGGAACAGTGCCCCAGCGATGATCAGCATCTGGCTCAGCGCAAATCCCCCAATTCGCGTTGGTGAGGATACCTCGTTTTTGCCTTCGGCCAGAGGGGCCTCAGCTAGGGAGACCTCAGTCAGTTGGGTCTCGGCTCGAGGAGTCCGGAACCGCGCGGCGGTAGCGGTCGCGAGCAGCGTCTGGACCCGGCCGGCGCCTTTCCTTGCAAAGTGCGCGGTTATGAGCCCTGCCTTGGCGACCCGCTCGGCGAGCGAGGGAGCGAGCGCGTAGGCCTTGGCGCAAATCCAGGCGAAGTGCGGCGCGAGCAACCTGCCGGTCGAGC
>DFXC01000115.1:3254-6430 GCA_002383105.1 Hyphomicrobiaceae bacterium UBA4118 | reverse complement strand
GCGGCGAAGCCGATCGCGAGCAATCTGCCGGTCGAGCGCGACAGGTCGCCGACCCTGGCAGCGATTCCGGAGAAGCAGATCGCGAGGAACCTGCCGATCTGGGGCGTGAGCGTATGGATCTTGGCCGAGACTTGGGAGAGCCCCGCCGACAGCGCCCTGCCGCTCGCACCCGCGAGCGCGGTGGTCTTGGCCCCGAGGGAGGAGGAAGCTGCCGACAGCAACCGGCCGGCGGCACCTGCGAGCTCCGAGGTCTTGGCCGCGACAACGAAGAACCCCGCCGACAGCAGCGCGCCGATGGCGAGTGCGGCAGTCCGCGCCTTTTGCCCGGTCCACAGCAGGGCGCGCTGAACGGCCACTGCCACAAGCAGCGCGCCGTATCGGAGCTGCGCGCCGACCCATGCGGCGCCGCTCGCAATCAGCCCGCCGACATAGCTGAAGGCGGCGACGATCCTTCCGACCACGAGCCAGAACAGCGAAGCCACGAAGGCCGCGACGGCCGAAACGGCGTCCTTGACCGATTGCACGGCGCGCTGGCGCATGGCCTGACGCCGGCGCTTGGCTTGCTCCCGCCGTTCGATTGCCTCTTGGCGCTCACGCTGGCGTTGCAGCCAGCGATCATGCCTCGCCCGGTCGGCCTCGACGGCGGCATTTTGGACCTCGAGCCAGCGCTGATGGTCGTTGAGATCCTCTTTGGCCGAGAACAGAACCTCGCCCGACCTGACGACCGTCTGCTTGACTTCGGCAACGGTCGCCTCGAACGCGGCAACGCTTTCGCCGCCATCGGCGTCCTTGTCCCGCGGAGGCCATGCGCGTTTCTCACGCATCGGGCTGACCATGGCGAGAGGCTCCCTTAAAAACCGGATCCATGGCGAGCCTCATTTCGCACAAGACTCATGAAGATGCTGCCTCCAAGGGGACTCTTACCGCCGGCCGGGGCTACCGCCCCCGACGCCGAAGTCTCGACCGCAGAAGGCTGCCGAACGTCCTTGCCGCCATCAAGGGGCGCGAACAGCTCCGCCAGTTAAGGACGTGGGGCACAGGAAAATGCCCGGGCACCCGCCAGGACTGCGTGGCCGTCAGCTCTGCGCTCAGTCCTACCTTAACGGCCAAACCGATACCGGGCTAACATTTTATCGTTCTATCCGCGAAACGGCGAGCGGCGTGGCGTCTTTACAACGGCATGCTCGACCCGTGGGGCGCCCCTCTGCGCCCTCATTGGCCTCCCGGTCTAGGGTGCTTCTCTGCCCATACCGGGAGAAGAGTTGCTGGTTACGGGCCGCAAGCCCGCACATGGACGATCCTTAAGGTGCCCCGCGCCTGGCGGCCCCTGGTTTTGCCTGAAGCTTGCCCCTACCTTCTTGGCGACATACCCCTGGGATCCTCAGCAAAAGAGAAAATGGAGCAGATGACGTGACGGAGACTGCGAATCGCCTCTGCCGCGCGCTTACGATTGCGACGCTTGTTGCGCTCCTCGTCTTGCCCGGGGCTGCCTTCTCGGAAGAGCCAACGCCGGCGCCGCAGACGAGCGGCACGGCGGAGCCGGCTGCTGCCGCGGAGCACGCGCAAGCCAACGCTGCGGAGGCCGAGGCCAATCGCCTGCCGCCTGCCTCGATCACCCATCACACCATCAGCCTCGGCGGCGAGACCGTGGCCTACAGCGCCAAGGCCGGCACCCTCCCGCTTCACGATGTGCATGGGAAGACGCTCGCCACCGTCTTCTACGTCGCCTATATGCGCGAGCCGCAAGACACCAAGCGGCCGGTCACCTTCGTCTTCAACGGCGGTCCGGGCGCGGCATCGGCCTATCTGCATCTTGGCGGCATCGGGCCCAAGGCCGTCGAGGTGACGGCGAGGGGAGAGTTGCTCGGCCCCCCTCCCCGGCTCGTCGACAACGACTCGAGCTGGCTCGATTTCACCGATCTCGTCTTCGTCGATCCGGTCGGCACGGGCTATAGCCGGGCGAGCGAGGGCAAGGACGAGGGCGATTTCTGGAGCGTCGAGCACGACACCGATTCGCTCGCCGACTTCATCCGGCTCTATCTCATCGACGCCGCGCGCATGACCTCGCCGGTGTTCCTGGCGGGCGAAAGCTATGGCGGCTTCCGCGCCGCGACCATCACCCGCGCGTTGCAGAAGACCGGCAGCGTCTCGCCGAGCGGGCTCGTGCTTATCTCGCCGGCACTCGAATTCGCCATCCTGAATGGCGAGGATTACGACCCGCTCTCCTGGGCGCTCGCGCTCCCTTCCTTTGCCGCGGTCAATCTCGAGAGCAAGGGCGTGACGGGACGCGAGGCGCTTTCGGGCGCGCTCAAGGACGCCGAGCATTACGCGCTCTCCGACTATCTCGTGGCGCTTGCTTCGGGCGCCGAGAAAGGGAGCGAGCTTGCCAGCGACGCCGTGGCAGAGCTGACCGGGCTGCCGGCCGAAATCGTGCGGCAGAATCGTGCGCGCATCCCGCCTGGCCTCTTCATCAAGGAGTTCGACCGCGCCCATGGCCAGGTGCTGAGCCGCTATGACGGCAGCGTCAGCGGTCCCGATCCGAGCCCGGCAAGCGCCTGGGCGCACGGACCGGACCCCGTGCTCGATTCCACCGTGCCGCTGTGGACCGGGGCCTTCGTCCAATATGCGCAAGAAGAGCTGGGGTATAAGACCGACGCGACCTACCGGCTGCTCAATCGCGAGGTGCGCTCCAAATGGGACTTCGGCACAAGCCCGACGCGTCAGGGCTATGCCGGTGTGCTCAACGATATTCAGGATGCTCGCGCCACCAACCGCTCGCTCGAAGTGCTTATCGCCGCGGGCTATACGGACCTGATCACCCCCTATCTTGCGCCGGCCTATCTCGTGAACCAGCTCACCCCGCTTGCAGGAGCAAGCCCGATCACGATCGAGGATTACGCCGGCGGCCATATGCTTTATCTCCGCCCCGATTCCCGCCGCGCCCTGAAAGACGACGCCGAAGCGATGTTCGAAAGGGCGCTGAAGTCCTCGCCCCAAGGCTAGGAGCGGGGCTGGGCTTGCGCTCGCGCTCGCGGCTGTGTCCCCGTGCGGGATCGGCTAAAATGCCGATTCTGGTGCAAGGCACCAAGGGACCGTCCATGTCGATTCGAAGCGCAATTCTAAGCTCGCTCCTGCTCATGGCGGCGATCTCGCTCGCTTTCGCCGAGGACCAGCCG
>DFXC01000115.1:0-3066 GCA_002383105.1 Hyphomicrobiaceae bacterium UBA4118 | reverse complement strand
CCGCCGCCGGAGGAACCGCAATGGACCGAGTTCCAATCGCCAGAGCGGGGCTTCGCCGTTTCCTTCCCCGGCACGCCCAAAGTGACGAGCGCTCCGGTCGAGGGGCAGAACCCGCTTCTGCAGCACGATTTCCAAGTGAATGTCGGTGAGGACGTCTACACCGTGGTGGTGTTCGAATATCCGGCGGGCAAGGCGCCGAATCCGCCCGACACCGATTTCTACGTCAAGCTCGTGAACGCTTATGCCAAAGGCAGCGAATCCCGTCTGCGCAAGCGGGGACCGGCGACCATCGCCGGGCATTCCGGATTTGAGGCGATCGCCGACGACGGCAAAGGCAAGCTCAATCACCTCGTCGATGTCGTGCCGGCCGGAGACCGCATCTACATGCTGGCCACTGCCGGCCCCAAGAACCACGCGACCGGCGATGATGCCGAGCGCTTCCGCGACTCCTTCCGCCTGCTTGGCGAGCCGCCGCCATCGCAATCTGCCGCCGATCCCCCGGCGCAGTAGCGCTTTCCCTTCTCCGATTGAGTTAGCGGCCGACTGGGCAGCAACGCTCCGTCGCCACGAGGCCTTGTGAGCGTTGTATATTATGTTAATATGCAACAATGTTCGACTTGGCGCGTGTTGTCGGCTTCGACTGGGACGACGGCAATGCCCGCAAGAGTCTCGATAAGCATGGGGTGACCCAACGTGAGGCCGAAGAAGTGTTTGTCAACACACCGCTCGTGATCGCTGAAGACGTTAAGCACAGCCAAACGGAGGGGCGTTATCAAGCGCTCGGCCAATCCCTGACAGGGCGGCAACTGCACGTCGCATTTACATTGCGAAACGAGGGGACAAGGATTCGCGTGATTTCCGCACGCCACATGAACCGCAAGGAGCGGGCTCTCTATGAACAGGAAGCTTAAGCCTATTCCCCGCTTCCGCAGCGAAGCGGAGGAACGAAAATTCTGGGAGACGCATGACTCCACCGACTACGTCGATTGGAGCAAGGCCAAGCGCGTGAGCTTTCCCAACCTCAAACTGTCCACGCAGTCCATATCGTTGCGCCTGCCGCAGGGTCTGCTGGATCGCATCAAGATCGCCGCCAACAAGCGCGACGTGCCCTACCAGTCGCTGATCAAGGTCTGGCTCGCCGAGAAAGTGGACGGGGAATGATCCCACCTTTCCAGATCATGCTCTAGGGCGGCGTCGGCTTCCCGAGATCCTCGACGAAGCTCTGCATGTCGGCCGATGGGGCGGCCGTGAAGAGGCTCGCCCCGATCGTTACCAGGAAGCCGCTGGGGACGGCAAAAATCGCGGCGAAGGCACGGCTGATCCCCCACCAATTGGCGATCCCCCGCGCCGTCTCTTCCCAAGCCGCCAGCGCTGCCTCCCTCGCCCCCGGATCCGTTAGATAGTAGCTCTGACGGAGCGCCGTATAGGAAGCGGCCTGCTCTTCCGTGGCGTTGGAGAGAAAGCTCGACGTCTCGTAGAAGGCGAACGGGATGTAGCGCGGCGCCAGCATATAATAGAGACACACGCCGATCCCCGCGATCATGCCGGCGAGCGCGCCCTCCCCGTTGGCGCGCTTCCACCAGATCCCGAGAACGAGCGCAGGCAGAAACGCGCTTGCCGCAAGCGAGAAGGCTGCGCCCGTCATGGCGAGCATCGTCTGTGGCACGGCGAGCGCCGCGATGGCGGCAACTCCCGCCACCAGCACGACCGCGGCGCGCGCAGCGAGGAGCCGCCGCTCGGTGGGCGCGGTGAGGTGCAAGCTCTTATAATAGATGTCGTAGGAGAGCCCGTTGGCGATAGCGAGGGTAAGCCCGCTCCCGAGCGCGAGGCAGGCCGCGATCCCGCCGCTGGCGAGCAGCCCGAACGAGAGGATCGCCTCCGCATCTGATGAGGCGTCCGGCGCTTGGCCGAACAGCGGAAGGTAGGCCGGCGCGGCAAGGCAAAGCACGGCGGTGAAGGGCAGCGCTAGGAGAAACGATGTGCGCGCGCCCTCGACCGATGGCGTGGTGAGGCCCCGCATCAAAAGATGCGGCAACGACGCGGTCCCTGCGGCGAGACAGAAGGCGAGCGCAAAGCGGTTGACGGGGTCCAGCGCCGCAAACGTCTTGAGCCTGAGCGTCGAGACCGCCTCGTCGAGGCCGAGCGCATCAAGACTCGGCAATGACCCTCCATGCTGCCACAGCAGGACCAACAGCGCGGCGATGGAGGCGCCGAGCAGCACGGTGAATTGGGTGACTTGCGTCAGGCTCGCCGAGCGCATGCCGCCGGGGAAGCTGCAGAAGAGGAGCATCGCCACGCTAACAGCGATGCCCGTCACTTCATCGATGGCGAAGACCCGCGTGGCGATGAGGCCGACGCTCAAGACCGTCAGGGCGAGAGCGGGAAAGGAGCACAAGATGACCGCGAGCACGGCGAGCGGCCGCACGGCAGTCCCACCGAACCGCTCGCCGAGGAAGTCGGGAACGGTAAAGCCGCCGAACTTACGGAGATAAGGCGCCAGTCCGAGCGCAATCACGACCAAGCCCCCTGCCCCGCCAAGGAGCAGAGACGCGCATCCTTCGCATCCCTGGCTGGGCGCCCCGGCGAGCCCGGCAAAGGCAAGAACCGCGATGAAACAAGCGGCGAGCGCCATGCCGTTGAACATGGCAGGCACCAACCGCCCCGCGACGTAGAAGTCCGAGATCGGCCGCCTCAAGGCGACGGCGCCTGCCCTGACGTAGATCGCCAGCACCACCAAGACCAAGAGTTGGATCGTCAGCGTCGCCCGCCTCCCTGCTTACTGCGCTACCGCGCTTCGCGCCGCTTGAGCGCCTGCTTCCCCGGCCGCGGCGCGATCTCGCGCAGGAGCTGGGCGAACTGACTGAAGTCGGCCTTGCGCGGCGAGGTCTTGCGCCAGGCAAGCCCGATCTCGCGCTTTGGCTCGGGCGCGCGGAAGCGCAACAGGCGGATGTCCCCGGGGGTATGGATCTCGCTCGCGATCGCCATCTCCGGCAGAAGCGTGATGCCGTAGCCGTTGGCCACCATCTGCACGATGGTGGCGAGGCTCGATGCGCCGAAGCTGTCGCG
>DFXC01000153.1:7987-8199 GCA_002383105.1 Hyphomicrobiaceae bacterium UBA4118 | reverse complement strand
TCGCGCTGGTCGCGAATGCCGTTCTCGAGGCTGACCATGCCCTCCAGCTCGTGCGACAGATTGTCGGCCTGATATTTGATCTCGGGGAAGATATCGGCAAGCAGCATGGCGCTGCGCACGACGGCGAGCGCATCGTCGCGACGCGTGACGAGCGCCGGCGGCGGCGTACGGCCGATCCTTTGCATGGCGCTCAGCATTTTGACGATGGTTTC
>DFXC01000153.1:4499-7742 GCA_002383105.1 Hyphomicrobiaceae bacterium UBA4118 | reverse complement strand
TGCTCGGTCTCGTTGAGCCGCTGCTTGGCTTCGTCGCGGGATAGATCCTCCTCAGCCTCGGCAAGCCACGGCAACGCGCAAACGAGGCCGACAAACAGCAGCGCGGATCGAAGTCTTTGTCTCGAGGAAGCCAATCGATCGGATTGCGCCATACGCCCTGGCCGTTCAGCCGATGGCAACGACAACGGAGTGGTACGGCAGAATCAAGGCAAAACGCTTACGAATCCTTAACCTTGGGGCATCAGGCGCGGTGGTAGGGGTGGCCGGCAAGGATCGTCTCCGCGCGATAGATCTGCTCGGCCAGAACGATGCGGGCGAGCCCATGCGGCAAGGTCATGGGGCCGAAGGACACGACCCGGTCGGCCTTGAACGGAGCGGCAAGGCCGAGGCCGTCGGCGCCGCCGATAAGGAAGGCGAGCCCTTGCGCGCCGTCGTCGCGAAACTCCGCCAGGACCCGCGCAAATTCCTCGCTGCCGAGCTGGTCGCCGCCACGGTCGAGACAGATGAGCTTGTGCGAGGACGGCACCTTGGCGAGAAGCGCATGGGCTTCCGCCTCTGAGCGGACTTTCGCCGCTGCGGCCTTCGCTTCCGCCACCTCGATCGCGCCGAGGGGCGACAGGCCAAGCTTCCGGCCGATGGCGTCGGCGCGAGCAAGATAATGCGCGAAAAGCTCGCGCTCGGGCCCCTGTTTCAGCTTGCCAACGGCCGCGATCAGAAGCCGCATGGCTTGCTCGCCTCCAGGCCCTTATAGGCCGGAACCCACGATCAGATCACCAGCCGCTCCATGGGCCGGTCGGCTGACCACATCTTCTCGAGGTTATAGAACTCGCGCACCTCTGGGCGAAAGACGTGGACGATGACGTCGCCGGCATCGATCAGCACCCAATCGCATTGGGGCTGCCCTTCGACGCGGGCGCGGCCAAAGCCTTCATCTTTGAGCTTTCTGACGATGTGATCGGCAACGGCCCCGACATGCCGTTGCGAGCGCCCCGATGCCAGCACCATGTGGTCGCCGATCGAGGTCTTGCCCTTCAAGTCGATGCAGACGACATCTTCCGCCTTGGCGGCATCGAGGGTGTCGAGCACGACGTTGAGCAAACGAGCCGGATGAGCGCGAATTGACGCGTATCCAGAGGGAGGCGTGCCGCGTTGGGCAGCCTCTCTAGCTGAGCGCATGTTTTGGTGAGTGTCCTTCTGCCATTGCTCCTCGCGGAAGCGGTGAGGGTCTACCGTCGCCTAAACGCCGGGAGAGCCCCTTGGTTGCCGCTTCGCCGCATAAAGATAGTATGTTCGCCGGCAGAGTTTCAATAGCTAGTGTTATTTGCGCCTTTTCTTGCTCTTCGTCTCCTTGCCTTTCCCCTTCTTCTTTTTGGGTTTCTTGGCGCGAAGCTCTGTGGAGGAGAGGCGTAAGAGAGGGTGGCTGAGGATGGTCCAGGCCGGCGGCACCAGCCATGCGAGCCCGGGCGCATCTGATTCGTCGACATGGTAGGCGGAGAATCGCTGTGCGGCTTTGCTCGCGCGAGCCCTGAGGCGGAAGCCCGGCCGGTCGAAGACCGCAATCGGCATAAGGGCGAAGATCTCTTGCCAGGCGCGCCAGCGATGAAAGTCGGCGAGGTTGTCGGCGCCCATCAGCCAGACGAAGGCGACCCCCGGAAAGCGGCGCTTCAGCTCGGTGAGAAGGTCGTTGGTGTAGGCTGAGCCCTTCTCGCCCGCAAAGCCCGTGACTTCGATGCGGGGGTGGCTTGCCACCTCCTGTGCTGCCGCGACTCGTTTCTTCAGACTCAGCAGGTTGGAGGCGTCCTTCAGCGGGTTGCCAGGGCTGACCAGCCACCAGACCTGGTCGAGCCCCAGCCGCTTCAGCGCCGTAAGGCTGATCTCGAGGTGAGCTTCGTGCGCCGGATTGAACGAGCCGCCGAGCAGCCCGATCCGCATATGCGGCGCTGCCATCGGCAGCCGCGTGACCTCACGGAGCGAGGCTCCTTCTTTGCGACTCTCGTCCCGCTTTGCCGGCTTTGGGGCTTTCGCCTTCTTTAGGGGTTTGGCCCGCTTGGCCTGCTTGGATGATTTTGCCGCCTTGGCCTGTTTCGCCGGCTTCGCCTTTGCTTCCTTTGCCTGCTTTACCCCCTTCGCCGGCTTGGCTGGTTTGATCCGCTTGCTCCGCTTCCCCCGCTTCGCCAGCTTGGCCAGCTTCTTCTGCTTCGTCGATTTTGGCTTAGCCAATGTCGGACCCCCTCAGGTCGCAAATGGACGCTGGCGCCTACGAGAAACGAGCCGAGCGCTAGGCATGTCGCGTTGATGATGAGTGGAACTCAAGGCCTCGTCTGGCCCTGCCCACGCACGACATATTTGAAGGTCGTGAGCTGCTCGACGCCCACCGGCCCGCGCGCATGGAAGCGCCCGGTGGCGATGCCGATCTCCGCCCCCATGCCGAACTCACCGCCGTCGGCGAACTGGGTCGAGGCGTTGTGCAGCACGATGGCGCTGTCGACGCGGGCGAGAAACTCCTCCGCGGCGGCGCGATCCTCGGTCACGATGGCGTCGGTATGCTGCGAACCGTAGAGGCCGATATGCTCGATCGCGGCGTCGAGCCCATCGACCACTTTCACCGCGATGATGGCGTCGAGAAATTCCTTGGGCCAATCCTCTTCGCTTGCTGGCTTCACGCGGGTGTCGGCCGCCCGCGTGGCAGGATCGCCCCTCACCTCGCAGCCCGCCTCGATGAGCGCCTGAAGCAGCGGCGCAAGCTGCGCGGGCGCCGCCTCGCGATCGACGAGAAGCGTCTCGGCCGATCCGCAAACCCCGGTCCGCCGCATCTTGGCGTTGACCACGATACTGCGCGCCATGGCCAGATCGGCGGCTGCATGCACATAGACGTGGCAGACGCCTTCAAGATGGGCGAAGACCGGAACGCGCGCTTCGGTCTGCACGCGCGCGACGAGGTCCTTGCCGCCGCGCGGCACTATCACGTCGATGGCGCCGCCAAGGCCGCCCAGCATGAAACCGACGGCGGCGCGGTCCACGGTCGGCACGAGTTGGATGGCAGCTTCCGGCAAGCCTGAAGCCACCACGGCCTCGTTCAGCACGTTGCAGATCACCAGCGCCGATAGGAAGCTTTCCGAACCGCTCCTGAGGATCACCGCGTTGCCAGACTTGAGGCAGAGGCCCGCCGCGTCGGCGGTCACGTTCGGCCGGCTCTCATAGATGATGCCGATGACGCCGAGCGGCACGCGCACGCGGGAAATG
>DFXC01000153.1:0-4255 GCA_002383105.1 Hyphomicrobiaceae bacterium UBA4118 | reverse complement strand
CGCAGGCCCTTAGCCATCGCCGCGATACGGGCCTCGTCCAGCGCCAGCCGGTCGAGAAAGGCGCCATCCCGTCCCTTGGCCCTGGCGCCCTCCAGGTCTTGGGCGTTGGCTTCGAGGATCTTCCCGGCCCGCAATTCAAGCCGGTCAGCCATGGCTTCGAGCGCGGCGTTCTTCCGCTCTGTAGAGGCAAGCGCGAGCTTGGTAGCGGCCTCCCGCGCCAAGCGCCCCATATAGAGCATCATCGGCTCGATGGTCGCTTCGGGCCTGTCGAGAATCGCGCTCATAACTCACATCTTCCGCTGCAAGACCATATCATCCCTGTGGATCAGCTCGGGACGCCCAAGGTAGCCGAGAATGTCAGCGATTTCACTGCTCTTGCGGCCGATGATGGCCTTGGCCTCCGCATGGTCGTAAGCTGTGAGCCCACGGCCGATCTCGATACCATCGCCGTTCCTGATCACCACCGCATCGCCCCGCTCGAAGCTCCCATCGACACGGGTGACGCCCGCCGGCAAGAGGCTTTTCCCCGAGGCGAGCGCCGCCGCCGCGCCGCCATCGACGGTGAAGGCGCCCTTGGGCTCGAGCGTTCCCGCGATCCAGCGCTTCCGCGCCGTTACCGGGTCCGAGCGGGCCGGGAACCAGGTTCCCGCCCCTTTCTTGGCGAGCGCTTGCAACGGGTTCAGCACCTTGCCACTGGCGATCACCATATGGGTGCCCCCGGAGACTGCGATCTTCGCCGCCTCGATCTTGGTCACCATGCCGCCTTTCGACAGCTCCGACCCGACATCGCCCGCCATCGCCTCGATCTCCGGCGTGATGTCGGTCACCTCGTCGAGCCGGCGCGCATCGGCGCGCGACCCCGGCCGCGCGGTGTAGAACCCATCGACGTCGGACAGCAGCACGAGGCAATCGGCGCTCATCATCGAGGCCACGCGCGCCGCGAGCCTGTCGTTGTCGCCGTAGCGGATCTCGCTCGTCGCCACCGTGTCGTTCTCGTTCACCACCGGCACCGCGCCGAGCTTCAGAAGCGTCGTCATGGTGCTCCGCGCGTTGAGATAGCGCCTGCGCTCCTCCGTGTCACCGAGAGTGAGCAGCACTTGTGCTGCCACCAGGCCGCGGGCGCGGAAGGCGTCCTCATAGGCATGCGCGAGGTCGATCTGTCCGACGGCCGCCGCCGCCTGGCTGTCTTCGAGCTTGAGCGCGCCTTTGGGCAGTTTGAGCACGTTGCGGCCGAGCGCGATGGCGCCCGAGGAGACCACGACGATCTCCTTGGCCTCTTTCCTGAGCGCGGCGATGTCGTCGGCGAGCGCCTCGAGCCAAGCCTGTCGGAGCATTCCGGTCGCTGCATCGACGAGGAGCGACGAGCCGATCTTGACCACCAGCCGCTTGGCATCGGTCCATTCGGCTCTCATGGCCGCCACCCCCGCGGCGACGCCGTCGCTTCGCCCGTGGCGTCCTTCTTGTCTTGCTCCCGCATCTCCCTGACCTCGGCGGCAAGCGCTCGCAGCACTTGCGGCACGCCAGCGCCGCTCGCGGCGGAGACGATGAGCGGCTCGGCGCCGGCCTTCTTCCTCAGCGCGCGCGCCTTCTTCCTGAGCTCGTCCTTCGGCACGGCGTCGGCCTTGGACAGGGCGACGATCTCGGGCTTGTCCTGAAGCCCTGCACTATAGGCTTCAACCTCGCCGCGGATGATGGCGTAGGCCTCGGCGGGATCGTCGAGCGTCCCATCGATCAGATGCAAGAGGACCGCGGTGCGCTCGACGTGCCCGAGGAAGCGGTCGCCGAGGCCGGCACCCTCATGGGCGCCTTCGATCAGCCCGGGGATGTCGGCCAGCACGAAATCCGTCCCGTCGATACGCACCACGCCGAGATTGGGATGGAGCGTGGTGAAGGGATAGTCGGCGATCTTAGGCTTGGCCGCGCTGACCGCCGCAAGGAAGGTCGACTTGCCGGCGTTCGGAAGCCCGATAATGCCAGCATCGGCGATGAGCTTAAGCCGGAGCCAGATATACAGTTCCTCGCCCGTCTGGCCGGGATTGGCGTGCCGTGGCGCTTGGTTGGTCGAGGACTTGAAGCGGGCATTGCCGAAGCCGCCATTGCCGCCGCGCAAGAGCACGAGGCGGTCGCCGGGCTTGGTCAGGTCGGCGATGAGCGTCTCGCCGGCGGCATCGAGGATCTGCGTGCCGGGAGGCAACTTGAGCACGACATCGGCGCCCTTGGCGCCAGAGCGGTTCTGGCCCATGCCGTGCCCGCCCTTCTTGGCTTTGAAGTGCTGCTGGTAGCGATAGTCGAGGAGGGTGTTGAGGTTCGCCACGCATTCCAGGATGACGTCGCCGCCCCTGCCGCCGTCGCCGCCGTCAGGCCCGCCGAACTCGACATACTTCTCCCGCCGGAAGCTGACGGAGCCGTTGCCCCCGTCGCCGGAGCGGACATAAACCTTGGCCTGATCGAGGAACTGCATGGGGAGGGCTTAGCACTACAGCGCTTTCGCTTACACTAAAGCCTGCACAGATTTGAAGGAGCGTCAGGCTGTCCGAAAGTCCGCCAGCGCCTGAGCGCGGTCCAGCCGATAGGTCAGGCAGTGGGCGCGCGCGCCCCGCGCCGCGCAGTCGCGCACCTCTTTGCCGCGCGGCGTGAAGCCGAACTTGGCGATGACGCGCGCCGAAGCCGGATTGTCGGCAAAATGGCCGACCGTGAGATAGTCGAAGCTGTCAGCCTCGAAGGCGTAGAGGATGAGCGCGCGTACGGCCTCCGTCGCGTAGCCCATGCCCCAATAGGGCTTACCGATCCAATAGCCGAGCTCGGCATGATCATCGCCAAAGGCGCGATAGCCGGTGCAGCCGATTAGCATTCCTGACCTCAGGATCGAGAACACGACGCCTTCCTCGCCGGAAAGGACGCTCTCGATCCATTCGGCGGCTTGTCTCTCGCTGTAAGGGTGGGGGATGGTCCCCGTCATGATCGCCACGTCATAGTCGCCGGCGAGCAGGCTGATCCGCGCTGCATCGGCGTGCTCGGGCGCGCGCAGCAAGAGCCTTGGGGTGCTGATATCCACGAGGGGGAAGCTACACGCGCCGACGCCCGCGGGCGAGGCCGGATCGAAACGGGATGAGATGTCCGGGCGAAGCCTAGTGCGGCTTCACCGACACGTAGACGCGGCCCTTCTGCTTGGTCGCGTAGGTGACCTCGCCTTCGCGAACCGCAAAGATCGTATGGTCCTTGCCCATGCCGACGCCGTCGCCCGGGTGCCATTTGGTGCCGCGCTGGCGGACGATGATGTTGCCGGGGATGACGCTCTGGCCGCCCGACTTCTTCACGCCGAGGCGCCGTCCGATCGAGTCGCGGCCGTTGCGTGAGGAGCCGCCTGCTTTCTTGTGTGCCATGGTTGGCTCCCTTACTTCTTCGGCTTCGCCGCCGGCTTCTTGGCGGGAGTCTTTGCCGCGGCCCTGGTTGCGGGCTTCTTCGCGGCACCCTTGGCTCCAGCCTTCTTCGCGACCGGCTTCGTCTCGGACTTGGCCGTCTCAGATTTGACCTTGGCCGCAGCAGGCGCCTTCTCGGCCTTTTTCGGCTCGGGCTTCGCTGCCTGCTTCGACGGCTTCTTGCCGTCGGTCAAGATCTCTGTGATCCGGAGCGCCGTCAGCGACTGCCGATGCCCGTTCTTGCGGCGGTAGTTCTTGCGCCGCTTCTTCTTGAAGACGATGATCTTCTCGCCGCGCTTCTGCTCGATCACCTCGGCAGCGACCAGCGCGCCGGCAATCGTGGGGCTGCCCGTCTTGGGGCCGCCATCGCCGCCGAGCAGGATAACCTCGCCGAGCTCGACGATATCGCCGGGCTTGCCGGCAATCTTCTCGATCTCGATGATGTCGTTCGGCGCCACGCGATATTGCTTGCCGCCCGTGCGAATGACCGCGAACATGGGATTGATCCGTCCAAACTTTTGGCGGCTGAACGACCGGCGCGAAAGGCGCGCGGACAGACCCTCGTAACAGTAGCCGCTAGGCGGCGCAATATAGATGCCGAGGCCGATAAGTCAATCGCTGGCGGCTTTGAACGGCTGGAGCGACCCGCTCACACTTCTTCATGGCATTTCGGCGCGGCGTAGGTTGCCGCCGGCCAAGCGGCAAGCTACATGAGCCGGGACGGAGAGGTGCCAGAGTGGTCGAATGGGACGGTCTCGAAAACCGTTGTACGGGTAACCGTACCGTGGGTTCGAATCCCACCCTCTCCGCCAAATCCCTGTCTCTTATACACATCT
>DFXC01000154.1:5550-5862 GCA_002383105.1 Hyphomicrobiaceae bacterium UBA4118 | reverse complement strand
ACCGCGCTCGTGCCCATCAACACCGCGCGGCGGCGCCTGTTCGGGGCCGAGCAGACCGTGCCCGACAATCTTCGCTCCATCATGGTCGAGGTCGCGTCGGCCGAGGCGATGAGCGACGCGCAAGAGGAGATCGAGACGCTCTTGCGCGAAAGGCGACATGTCAGGTCGGGGGGCCCCGACGACTTCCAGGTGCGCAACATGGCTGAGTTCATCCGCGCGCGCAGCGAAACTCAGAGCATCTTGAGCGTGTTGCTCGGCGCCACCGCCGCCATCTCGCTCATCGTGGGCGGGATCGGCATCATGAACATCATG
>DFXC01000154.1:3176-5397 GCA_002383105.1 Hyphomicrobiaceae bacterium UBA4118 | reverse complement strand
GTGACGGAGCGCACTAAGGAGATCGGCTTGCGCATGGCGGTCGGCGCCAGGCGCAAGGACATTTTGAGTCAGTTCCTGATCGAGGCGGTGACGCTGTGCGTGACGGGAGGGTTGATCGGGCTCCTGATCGGCGGCGGCGCGGCGCTCGCCATGTCGATCTGGGGCGAATGGCCGATCGCACTCTCGCCCAGCCTCGTGCTGATCGCGCTGCTGTCGGCGGGCCTGGTGGGCGTGTTCTTCGGCTATTATCCCGCGCGCCGCGCGTCGATGATGAACCCCATCGACGCGCTCCGCTACGAGTGAGCCCTAGACGGCGCGTTCAACCGCGTTGCCCTCGCCGAGCACCACGACGGACGGCCGGTAGTTGCGCGCTTCCTCGGCCGGGATCTGGCAATAAGCGACGATGATGACCCTGTCGCCGATCTGCACAAGCCTGGCCGCGGCGCCGTTGACGGCGATGGCGCGCGTGCCGCGCGGCGCCTCGATGGCGTAAGTGGTGAAGCGCCCGCCGGTATTGATGTTGAGAACATCCACCTGCTCGTGCGGCAGGATTCCCGATTCATCGAGCAGGTCCCGATCGATGGCGATCGAGCCCTCATAATCCATGTCGGCCCCGGTCACCGTCGCCCGGTGGAGCTTCGCCTTCAGCATGGTGAGCAACATGGATCGTGTCGGTCTCAGTTGGCGCGCGTTCCTCGCGCTGACCTTTGCGGATATAAGGCAAGCTGACCATTGTTGCAACGCAACATCGCCGCCTAGAAGCCCAAGGACCGAACCCATGCACCTGCCCGAGATCGACCCCCTCATCGCGCTTGCCGTGATGGGCGCCACGGCCTGCACCGACGCCGTCTATGTCATGTTCACCAACGCCGTGGTGAGGCGCCGCCGACTGCCAGCCGCGAGCTGGAGCAGCGTCTGGTATCTGCTCTCCTCCTTCGCCGTCATCTCCTATACCAACCACTGGGCCTATGTGGTGTTCGCCGCGGCCGGCTCTTTCATCGGCGCCTATGCATCCATCAGCTTCCTGCATCCGGGGCCCATTTACCCGACCCAACCGCCAGGCTCGGCGCCGGGATAGAGCGCGCTCGGCCGCAACGACAGAGTGCCGCGATGCCGCTTTGCACTGGAGGCGGAACTTTGTGTACCTTCCAAGATAGCAACCTTTGATAGAGCGCTTGGGCGAAGTCTCCTCTGGAGCCGCCTGGAAGGAAGACAATGAAGATTCATGCGGGGTACGAGATCGCCTACGACTGCCTGCAGCCGACGCCGATGATCATCACTTTGAGCGTGCATCCGAGTCTCAGGTCCAACCTCCTCACCCCGGACCAGATGACGCTCCATCCGCACGTGCCGATGACGGAATATTGGGACCGCTACGGCAATATCTGCCAGGTGATCCGCGCCCCCGCCAGCCGGATCACGCTGTCAGCCGATTTCTTCATCCAGGACTCGGGCGAGACGGACGAGGTGGCCCCCGGCGCCACTCAGCGCCCCCTCGAGACGCTCCCGGTCGAGACGCTGGTCTATCTCCTCGGCAGCCGCTACTGCGAGACCGACCGCCTGTCCAACTTCGCCTGGGCGACCTTCGGCAAGATCCCGCAAGGCTGGACGCTGGTGCAGACAATAGTCGACTACGTGCACAATCACGTCACCTTCGGCTACCCCCACGCCAATGTGAGCCGGACGGCGTTCGACACCTTCACCGAAGGCAAGGGCGTTTGCCGCGACTTCGCCCATCTCGCCGTGACGCTGTGCCGCTGCATGAACATCCCGGCGCGCTACTGCACCGGCTATCTCGGCGACATCGGCGTGCCGCCCGATCCCGCGCCGATGGATTTCAGCGCCTGGTTCGAGGCCTATATCGGCGACCGCTGGTACACCTTCGACGCCCGCCACAACGAGCCGCGCATCGGCCGCATCCTGATCGCGCGCGGACGCGACGCCACCGACGTCGCCATCACCACCTCGTTCGGCCCGCACCAGCTCGTGGGCTTTAGCGTCACCACCGACGAGGTGGCGCCGGAAGAGCTGAAGGCCGTCCCGTGACGCTGCCGTAGCGCGACCGCGCTCCTCATGCTGAGGAGCGTCCGATGGGCGCGTCTCGAAGCATGAGGCCCCCACCCTTCGAGACGGCCGCGCGAAGCGGCCTCCTCAGGGTGACGATCAGCACGCACAAATTCTCTCGCCGGGCTTTGGCCCGCGAGGCATGAGGGGATGGCGC
>DFXC01000154.1:2369-2918 GCA_002383105.1 Hyphomicrobiaceae bacterium UBA4118 | reverse complement strand
GTCACCATCACCTTAGACGTCAGCCCCTTAGAGATCGAGCTCGCCCTTGCCACCAGCGGCGTTTCCCTGTGTCGAGCCATGATGACGGCAATCGTCGCCGCCATGGTGGTCGATGCGGCATGGCAGGAAGTGGAGCACTAAGGCGTCCGGGCTCAGCCTCGCGACAGCCGCCGCTTATTGGCCCTGACATGGCCGCGATAGCGGTTCACCACCTGCTCGATCGGAACGCCGGCGGCAATGGAGCCAGCGGCCTCGGCGAAGGCGAAGCCCTTCTCGGCGACCATGCGCTGCGCCTCGAGTTGCCCGGCCGGTCCGCCAAAGGCGAGCTTCATCATCCGCAAGCCCATGACCTCCTGCGTCTCCTGACAAAGGCGCGCGGCATCGAAGGCAAACTTCATCCAGGCTGTGAACATGCTTTCCCCCCCAAAGCGCCGGCCCGCTTCTTAAGGCGGGACCGGGCACTCGCAATTTATCCGTGATGCACGCACTTGTCGCGCGGCACGAACACCTCTCCCCAGCGGGGAGAGGTCGGCGCGGCCGGAGCCGAGA
>DFXC01000154.1:0-2209 GCA_002383105.1 Hyphomicrobiaceae bacterium UBA4118 | reverse complement strand
GTGAGATTTGCCGGCGGCGATTTATCAGCGCGGCAAAGAATGGACCGGCACGAGCATACCGGTCCCCAAAGCGGTAAAGCCGGTTACGCCGCGGAGGCGGCAGCGGGCTCGCGCCCGTTAGGCGCGGGTTCCCGACGCAGCTTCAAGCCGAGCTTCTCAGGGTGCTGCCGCACATTCGTTACCGGCGAACGCACCGAGCGCCCGTCGAAATAGGCCCCCGCCTCGACGGCAAGAGATTGGTGCTGGATGTCGCCCACGACATGCGCGCGCGACTTGAGCACGACCTCCCCACCGCGAATGGGACCCTCGACCCGCCCGTTCACGACAACGCGGTCGGCCTCGACGCCGCCGCTGATGGAGGCCTTCGGCGAGACGACGAGAGAGGTGCAATGCAGATCCCCCTCGATATGGCCGTTGACCTCGACCAGGCCCTCGGCAGTGACGCTCCCGACGATCTTCAAACCTTCAGCAATAATCGTTCCTCGACGCTTGAACATACGCATGAACATGGGTTCCCCCTCCTGACGCGATACATGACACCCCACTCCCCCTCATCTCGTGGCCAACAAGGCGCAGGGCCAGGATTTGGGGAGTGTGAGGGACCAACTTGCGTGGTCGCCGAAATGTTCCCACGTCAAAGGTCCTTAGGAGACCTGGAAAAACCGCCCAACCTTATTCGTCCTCGTTAAACCACTTCACAGTGATGTCCGGGAGAAATCCACCGGCATTCCTCATAGCTTCGTAGAAGTTGAAGGCCATTTCGGCGTTGGCGGGTTCCTGAACAACGCACCACTTCAGCAAACGGAGGCTGCCGACGACACGCCCCTCGCCAAGGAGCTCTTCCCCAATGTGCCTCGCCTTAATGTCGTTGCAGCAAAAGACATACGGGTGTCGCAGGCTCAGAGCCAAACATTCCGTTTCTCCTTCACCTAAATCGTGCGCTTCCAATAGACCGAGAAAAATCTCTGCTGAGATATCGTCAGGGTCGACGAACCGGATCAAACCCAAGCGGGCGCCGTCGAGATGACCTGCGGCGGGTTTCGCTATAGCGTCGCGATCATGAGCGATTGGACGTTCGGCGCCGTCAAGGCCCGCAACATGGCGGTCGAGGCCTATTGCCAGAACGCTGCCTGCCGGCGCTTCTACGTCTTCGATCTCGATTATCTGATCGCCGAGATGGGGGCGGACTATCTCGTGTCGGATATTCCGCAAATGGACTGCCAGGCCTGCGGCTCCCCGATGGAAATTAAGCTCGCCTTCGTGACCCCGGAACCGGAGCAGTCCGCACCGGACGAGGAGGCGTGAGGCGCGCCGCGGCCTCAGATCCGCCTCATCCTGGGGAGCGCATCGCGAGATGCGCGTCTCGAAGGAGAGGCGGCCGATGCTTCGAGACGCACGCTGAGGCGTGCTCCTCAACATGAGGCCGCGCCGCGTTGCGCAAGCTTCCTTCAGCCTGAGGGCTATGCTTGACGTAACCCTAGAGTAAGGGCTGCTTGCCTACCTAGCAGCGGTTGCCGAGCGTCACGATGCAGAGGAGGCCTCTGCCGGTTGACCTGGCCACCGTCACGGTGCCCCTTGCGACACCGATGCCGGCTTGACCCGCGCCCTTGGCGACTCCCGTTGCCGCCGTCGCCGTGCCGTGGACTGCTCCCTTGACCGGCTGAGTCGTGGCTTGCACCGGCAAGGTCATTGCGGCGATCAGAAGCGCCGCGAGAGTTAAGAGACGCATCTCGGTTTCCTCTTGCGCCCAGGAAACGGCGAACGCGGAGAAAAGTTCCTGCGCACGAGGGCGGCCCTTTCAGCCTTACCGCGTCATGGCCGGGCGCAGTCCCGGCCATCCACGAATTTCATTGCGGCAGACACAGGCGTGGATGACCGGGTCAAGCCCGGGCATGACAGAGAAGTGTTTGAAGCGGCGCGGAGTTTAATTGTCGAGGAAGCTGCGTAGCTTCCGGCTGCGGCTCGGGTGCTTCAGCTTGCGCAGCGCCTTAGCCTCGATCTGGCGGATGCGCTCGCGGGTCACGGAGAATTGCTGGCCGACCTCTTCCAGCGTGTGGTCGGTGTTCATGCCGATGCCGAAGCGCATGCGCAGCACGCGCTCCTCACGCGGCGTGAGCGAGGCCAGCACCCGCGTCGTGGTCTCGCGTAGATTGGACTGGATGGCGGCGTCTATTGGTAAGACCGCATTCTTGTCCTCGATGAAATCCCC
>DFXC01000135.1:6092-10286 GCA_002383105.1 Hyphomicrobiaceae bacterium UBA4118 | reverse complement strand
CTCGACCGTGTGATAGGCGAGCAAGCGCTTCAGATCGTGCTCCATCAGCGCGTAGAGCACGCCCATGACGCAGGTGATGCCGGCAAGCGCGAGCACCACCATGCTGCCCCACCATTCCGGGCTCCCCAGGAGATCGAAGACGATGCGCACGAAGGCGTAGACCGCGACCTTGGTCATGACGCCGCTCATCAGCGCCGAGACATGGCTTGGGGCTGCGGGATGGGCGAGCGGCAGCCAGACATGCAGGGGCACGAGGCCCGCCTTCGACCCCGCGCCGACAAGGACAAGCATGAGAACGAGCGCGGTGATGGTGGGCGAGAGAGCGGCGTCGCGCATTTGAGCGAAGGCGTAGCCGCCGTCGGGACCGGCAAGCAGGCCGAAGGCGAGCAGCAGCGCGAAGGTGCCGAAGCTCGCCATCACGATATAGATGTAGCCGGCGCGCAAATTCTCGCGCGAGGCGTGATGCGCCACCACCAGCGCCCAAGACGAGAGCGACATGAGCTCCCAGGAGAAGAGGAAGCTGTAGGCGTCGTCGGCCACCACCACGAGGCTCATGCCGGCGAGGAACGCCGGATAGAACGGCAACACGCGCATGGGCGCGTGCTCATGGCGGCCATGACCGAGCGCGAACAGGCTCGCCGCGACAGCGCCAAGATTGACGACCACGAGAAAGAAGGCCGAAAGCGCGTCCATGCGGAAATGAGCGCCGAGCCAAGGCAGCCCGAGGGGCAGTGTCGCCGACGGCGTTGCGGCGCCACCGACGAGCTGGAACAGCGCGGCAGCGCCGGACATGGCGCAGATCAGGAGCGCGCCGCCATAGACCAGCCCCCTGCCCCATGCCGTCCCGCCCACCAGAATGGCAACGGCAGCGAGAGCGAGAAGTGCGGCAATCGCGGCCAGAGCAAGAGTGAGCGTCATCGCGGCCTCAAGCCCTCAGCCGCATATTGTGGCCGCTGCCGTCGCTTGCTTCCATAAGCTGGATGGCGGGCAGAGAAAGGCCGCCCGTCTCAGCCATCTTGCACTGGTCCGATTCCGAGAAGAGCCCCTGCGAAGCCCGCGATTGCGCAGCCGTTGTGATCGCCCGGCATCCCTTGGATTTGACAATGGAGTGGGCTATCTAGACCTTTGCATTTCTCGTTATCAAGACAAACCTATGGCTGGGAGCCGAGCTTGTCGAAAATGCGGTCCGGCGTAAGCGGCAGATCGGGAAACCGCACCCCGGTCGCGTTGGCCACAGCGTTGGCAATCGCCGGGGCGACGGCATTGATCGCGCATTCGCCTTGCGCCTTGGCGCCCAACGGCCCGACCTTGTCATAGGTGTCGGCGAAATAGAGCTCGCTGCGGGGAACGTCGGCGAAAGCCGGGATGCGATAGTCGCGCAGCGCTGGGTTCACCATGGCGCCATTTTCGTCATAGACCATCTTTTCGTAGAGGGCCCAACCGAAGCCCATGGCGATGGCGCCGTCGAGCTGGCCACGGCATTGCATTGGATTGATCAATCTGCCGATGTCTGCGGCATGCACGCTTTGCAAGGTCATGATCTCGCCGGTGACGCGATGCACGGCAACGCGCACGCCCTGCACGTTGAAGCCGACCGACCGCGGCGATAGATACGCCTTGCGTATGACGTCGAAGCGATGCCCGTCTTTGGTTCCAGCCGCATGGAGCTCGGCCAGCGAAATCTTCCGGTTGGCGCAAATGATCGAATCGTCGTGCAGACGACATTGCGAAACATCGCAACCGGTATACCGGCTCGCGTAGTCGAGAATGTTGTCGCGGAGCGCAAGTGCGGTCTTCTCAACAGCCTGGCCAGCCACGACTGTGCCGGTGCTGGCGAACGTGCCGGTGTCGTAGGGCTGTCTCTTATACACGCCATTGATGATGGCAATGCGCCCCGCGCGCGTTTTGAGCACGGATGCGGCAAGCTGACGGTGGGATGTGGTCGAGCCGCTGCCCATCTCGGTGGAGCCGACCGCAAGATGATAGCTGCCGTCGGGCAACAGTCGCATCTCGGCGCCTGAGCGGTGCTCGGTCGGGGGGCCCGATTCCAGCATGGCGAGTGCGACGCCAGTCCCCTCCAGCCAGTCGTCGCCTTCGGGTTTGGGCAGTCCCCGGCCGCTGGTGAGCGCCTTCTCGACGAGATCGAGACACTGATCGACCCCATAGCTGCCGAAGATGGCGTCGGACGGGTCCTTCCAGATCGACTCGATCCGGTCAGTTTCCCGGACCTTGTTGATGCGCCTAATCTCGAACGGGTTTATCCCCAGCAACTTCGCCAGGTCGTCCATGGCGCATTCGATGGCGAAAGTGGTCTGCGAGGCGCCGTAGCCGCGAAACCCGCCGGCCGGAACCATATTGGTATAGACCGCGTAGCCATCGGCCTTCTTGTTGACGCAGCGGTAGGCGGCGATCGGGCTGCTCAGCGCGGCTGCCAGCGTCTCGCCGCCATGACCGCCATAGGCGCCGGTGTTGGACACCACGCGCACCTGAAGCGCGGTCAGCGTTCCGTCCTTCTTGGCGCCAAGTTTCACATGCGTCTTCATCGGATGGCGCGTGGTGGCGCCGATGAATTGTTCTTGGCGCGTGAACTCCCACATCACCGGACGGCCGGTCTTGAGCGTGGCGAGCGTGCACAAATCCTCGGAGATCATCTCCTGCTTCCCGCCGAAGCCGCCGCCGAGGCGCTCGGTGAAGACATGGACGTCGCGGTCGTATAGCCCGAACAAGTAGCAGAGCTTCTGCTTGGCGATGAACGGCGCTTGCGAACTTGTCCGCACATGCAGCCGGCCATCGTCGCCCCTCCAGGCGATGGAGCCGTGCGTCTCCAGATGCACGTGCTGCGCTCGCGAGGTCGAATAAGTCATCTCGTGAATGGCGTCGGCCTCCTTGAAGCCCCGCTCGACATTGCCAAGCTCACCATGAATGTCGACATAGACGTTGTCACGAAAGGCCACGCTCTTCTTCTCGTGCAGGATCGGCGCGCCCGGCTCCATCGCAATTTCTGGATCGAACACCGGCGGCAGGAGCTCGTATTCCACCTCGAGCAGGCGGCAGGCGGCTTCCGCGGCGCCCTCGGTATCGGCCACGACGGCGGCGACCCGCTGGCCGACGAAGCGGACAACATTGTCGAGCATGTAGGTATCGTCGGGATCCACGAGATGATCCTCATGGGTCGCCGTTGAGTAGAGTTTGCGCGGAACATCCTCCCAGGTGAAGATTTCGACGACGCCGGGGACAGCCCGTGCCTTGTCGCGCTTGATGGACTTGATGCGCGCGTGGGGATGCGGCGAGCGCAGCACCTTCAGATGCAACGCACCTTCCGCCGGCACGTCGAGCGTGTAGTGCGCCTTGCCGGTGACGATCGCCTCGGCGAACGGATTGCGCAGGCTCCGGCCACAAGCTTCCCCGGCGACGTCCTCCTCGACATTGACGACGCCGTGCAGCGCATCGTCGATGCTGTGATAGCCGGTGCAGCGGCACAAATTGCCCTTGAGCATACGCGGCAGGTCTTGCCGCTCCTCACTGTCGAGGGTGGCCGCGGTCATGATCATGCCGGCGGCGCAGAAGCCGCATTGAAAGGCCTGCGCATCGAGAAAGGCCTGCTGCAGGGGGTGCAGCTTGCCGTCCTTCGCCAGCCCCTCGATGGTCGTCACCTCGCGCCCGGCGGCGCGGAAGGCCGGCACCAGGCAAGAGTGGAATGGCTTGCCGTCGATATGGACGGTGCAGGCGCCGCAATCGCCCTGGTCGCAACCTTTCTTGACGCCGAACCAGCCGTGCTCGCGCAGGAAGGTTCTGAGGCACTGGCCAGGCGCGGGCTCAGCCGAAAGCTTCTTGCCGTTGACCGTGAGATTCATTTCGCAGCGAGCTCCGCACGGACCTGCTCGGCGTAGTAATAGGTGAGGTGGCGCTTATAGGGTGCGGAGCCATGCACGTCGTCGAACCACTCCGTTTCGGCGACATGCGCATCGATCGCATGACAGAGCTTGGCCGCGGTCGGCACGCGATCGAAGTGAATTTGGACGGGCCTGCTGGTGGCAGCGCTGATGGTCAGCGTGAGGGCGCCGGTGCTCGCACTCTGCGTGCCGATCACGACGGCGGCCGACCGGCCGAGATGGGTGAGCGAGGAGCGGCGGAAGGCGAAGCGTTTGGTGAGCGCGCTGGCCGGGAGATGGATGCTGCGCAAAAGCTCCCCCG
>DFXC01000135.1:1493-5852 GCA_002383105.1 Hyphomicrobiaceae bacterium UBA4118 | reverse complement strand
GCCACAGCGTGTAGGTGCCTTCCAGCGAGGTCGTGAGCGAGATCATGGCACCCGCCGGCAACGACATGCAGATATTCCCGCCGACTGTCGCCGCGTTATAGATCTTGAACGACATCAAAAGCGCATGGCAGCACAATCGAAACAGCGGCGCGGCGGTCCATTCCGCCGGCGCCTGAAACCGCTCGAGCTCGGCGATGGTGCAGGTCGCGGCGATCTCGAGGCCGCCTTCCGTGGCCTTGAGCGCAGGCCAGCGCAGCGCCTCAAGGTCGATCAATGTGTGGGTGGCGATCTGCGGCGTCGAGAACAGCCAGGTGCCGCCGGCAAGCCATGCGTAGCCCTCGCGCCACCCGGGAATGTCCTCGGCCGAAGCGGGCCGCTTGACCTCGGTAACGGTGTTCAGATTCACGACCGGCGCCTCATGGCTCAGACGGCAGGCTCAACGACGCGACAATGCCCGATTCACCGGGCGGCGGAAAGCGCAGCCAAGCGGGCGGACGCTCCCTCTACAGCAGCAGGTGCCATAGAAGGGCGATTTCTATGGCGTAGCAGAGCACCAGGACGATTGGCATCGTCAGCACCAGCCAACGCGGCTTGTTTTCGGGAAACAGCCAGGCGCCAAAACCGAAAATGGCCAGCGGCATCAGCGGCCACGTGGTCAGCGTCACGCTCAGCGCATTGCCGATGAAGGTGCGGACGGCGGGGTTGAGCGTTTCCAGCTGCGGATTGAGAAACCTAAGTTCCAGCATGACGACAGGAAAGAGCGTGAGCAGAATGAGGCATGCCGTCTTCCACAGGTTGGGCGGTTTTCCGGTGACCGGATTGTTCGCCACCCACCCAGGAAACGATGTGTCGACCCGCTGAGCGTGGAAGTCGTCGACCAGTTGCTCGCTTTCCTTCACCATGGCGGCACGCGCGTCGGACTTCAGCCACCCCTCCAGGTTCGCTGCCGAGTCAAAACGCAACACCGTCGTCCAGCCGGTTTCCTTATGCTGCGGCGGCTGGACGAACGAACCGACATATCCGGGAAACGTCGCCTGAAGCTTTTGAATGCGGTCCGCCCAAGCACGATACGCGGCTTCTTTTCCGGGCTTGATGTCGGTGACCATCACCATGGTCACCCCGTGCCGGACAGTGTAGTCGACCGCGGCCTGTCCCACTAGCTGCATCACCAAGCCGCCTTCGGCCAGCGGCGCGGCTTCGTCGATGAGTTCGCTATTCCGGTTGCCGCGCCGCCACTTCCGCAACGCATCGACCGATGCGAAACGAGTTATGGCCACGGATTCCAGCTGATCCGGCGGCGCCGGCGGCCAGAACTCGACGCTCACCGCCCCCGCAGAAGCAAGCACCGAGGTTTGCCAGCGGACCTGCCACTGTGCAAACGCGGCCTCGCTCCCCGGACGAACCCGCGCGCAAAGGAGGAGCGTGGAGACGTCGTCACTCACTGGTCGCTCAATCGCCGCCCAGCACGTCGGGCGCCGAGCCGGCTGCCGATACGACCTGGCCGAGTTGCTTGGCTTGCAGCATGACCGCGTCGGGCGTCGGCCTGACGAACTGGTACTTGAGAACCTGCACGGTCTTGTCTTGCGGCGAGACGCCGCTGACCAGCAGGTCGGCACCGGACGTGGTGCTCGTCGTGGCCACGCTTACTCCGGACTCGCCGCCGAACGGCTCGAAACTCGCAGCCTCGGTAAACTCGACGATGGGGCTTTGCTGCATGGCACTCTCCAAATAGGTCTTTGGGCCGCCTTGCAGTGCCGAGCCGCTCGAATAGACCTTCACCGTGCCGGGGCCGGTCAATTGGCCGACGATAATCCGCTTGGCGCCCCCCAGCGCGCCAGTAAGCCAGCCGGTGGTAACAGACAGTCCGCCATGATAGCCGAGACCGAACGGCATGAAGGCGGCGGTCACTGCCGCTTGCCTCGGACCCGGACATTTATCCTTCACCGCGCCGCCGGCCGGTGTGCCATCGAGCGGGGTCATCAGCGAGAAGTTGAAGACCTTCACTTGCGCCGGGCTGCCGGGACCTGGCGCGGTGACGATGCTGTTACGGCCCGAGGAAAAATCGACGAAACCTGAGGCGACGCTGACCCCAGAGCTATCGTCTTGGTAGGGGGCGAAAGACGAGAAGAGCGGAGGAGCCGTGCCCGGCGAGGACGGCAGCTGCGTGGCGAACACTTTGACTTGGCTGGGGATGCCGGGACCAGAGCCTACGATGATGTTGTCGGCGGCCCTTCCGTCGATCTGCGTTGCCGTCACGCTGATACCGCCGCGTGCGTCTGGGGAGAAAGCCGCAAAACGAGCGAGCTCGGTCGCGAAGACTCCTTTGCCCTCCTTCGCCTTGCCCGAATAGGCGACGACTTCTGGGGTATAGCCCTTTCCCGCACCAACGATCAGGTCGAGGACGCCGTCATCGTCAACGTCGCCCATGGCGACACTCGGGGTCCCCTCGAAGCCGGGAAACGGTGTGACCGTGGCGAGAAGCCGGTCGCCGTTGCCATCGTAAACATTTACTTCGGCCGGATGGCCCGGCGAGCCAGGAACTGCCACCGCATAGCTCGACACGGCAGGGATTACGTTGACCAGCGCCATGAGCCCGTTGTCTTCGTGGTTGAGGCGATGGCAATGCATCACGTAGAGGCCGTCAAAATCGTCGAAACTCATACGCAACGTCAGCACGCCGGGCTGGACCACCGCCTCCTCAGCGCCCATGGTCGGTGCAGGCACATTGGCGTTGTCGACGTACCACATCTCCGGCCCGGTCTCGAGACCGGTGGTCGGATCGAAATAATGGGTGACTTGAAAGTCGTTGACGTGAATGTGGATAGGATGCTCGTCGTTGTTGTTGTTGATGAACCGCCATTCTTCGACCGAACCGAGCCGCGGCTGGATCAGAGGCACGTTGGGAAACGCGGTGCCGTCGAACGCGTAGACCATGGATTTGGGATCGGACTTGCTGGCGAGGTCGTTGAGGAATCCGCCCGAAATCACAAGGTCGCGCTCAAAGTCGGGAGTGACCTTGGAAATGTTCTCGAACGCCGTGTAAGCATTTAGGGGTTGACCCTCGGCGAACGTCGTCGCGACCCCTTGACCGCCAGTGGTCGTGGCTCTGGCCAAGATCTGAGTCGGCGACACGAAGAAGCCATCGTAATAGCTGACCGCCGACGGCAAAACGCTCAAGTTTCCGAGTGTGGCGGGCGGATTGTCGGTGCCGTCATTCTCGTACAGAACGCCGGGCGCGCTGATCGTTGTGCCGCCGCCGCCGCGCGGTGGCATTTCAAGAACCAAGTCACCGGTGGCCGGGATCGTCACCGCGATCGCATAGCGAGTCGCAGGGGGAATGAGCAGTTTCGTACCGTTCTCGAAGACAGGATAATGAACTTGCAGATAAGGTAGCCCGTCTTGCCCGACGATGGCGATCTTAGGGTGATTGCCGGTCGCCGTCTCGGTGAGCTGAACGGGCATGTAAGCGATGTCGCTGACATTGGCGAGAACCCAGATCTCGGTCTGCCCTGCCTTGCTCTTGATGACCGGTTGGAACTGACCATTCACGGTGAATTGAACGTCGCGCTTGTAGTCGGGAAGTGTGGGGTCGGCTGGCACGTCTTTGCCCGGGCCGCCGGGATTCGCCGTAAAGCGCTGCAGATTGCTGGGGATGAACTCAAAGCGCCCGCGCTCGTTGCGGATCGACAGCGGACCCGAGTACCAGATGGTGAAATATTGCGTTCCCTTTTTCGATTGACTGAAATTGACCGGAGCGAGCAGTGGCCGGTACGTGCCCTTCGCCAGCTCATCGCCTTCCGGCGGTTTGATGGTGCTTACCCATTGCGACCAAGTGTAATTGTTGATCTGGGCAAGGCCACCCGCGCGATCAAACACGAAGTTGTATTGCAAAAGCATGTTGCGGATGGGGATGCTGTTCTCGGTGACCAACGGGATGTTGCCGTCGGTGCGCCCGATCGCGAGGAGGCCAGCCAGCCCGAGATAGGTCTGGGCCGAGGTGAGCGTGTGCAGATGGCTGTGATACCAATAGGCGCCCTGCGGCAAGGTTTTGGGGATGTAATAGGTAAAGGTGTTCGACATCCCCGGCGGGATATGCAGCATCACATTGTCGGCATTGCCCTTGGGACTGATATGCGCGCCGTGAGTGTGGAGGTTGATTGGCGACGAGGTCAGTTGTTCGGGATAGAGCGGCACCTCCTGGCCCTTCGCGATGTATTTTGGATCCATGAAATCGGGGATCGTCAGTCCGGTCAGGCCGTTGTCGAGATGGACGATCAGCGTCTCCCCCGGGAACACTTGCAGCGTCGGCGCGGGGTATAGATTGTCACCCGACATCTGCCCGTTGGACGGCGTGCCGCG
>DFXC01000135.1:353-1232 GCA_002383105.1 Hyphomicrobiaceae bacterium UBA4118 | reverse complement strand
ACCTCGAGAACACCGTCCTTACTCGCCAGCGTCACGGGCTCGCTGAACTCGGGCCGAACGGAGGGATCGAATTTGGCGCCCGCGTCTTGTGCGACGGCGGGCGAAGCGTGCCAGGCCGGCGCGAGCACACATGCAACCGCGATGGCGCCCGTGACGAGCGCGCGCAAAGATCGATCCATGTCTAATCCCTCCCGAAGGCGAGCATGGGGTCATGTCCTGTTCTACGCGTCGATAGGCGGCGCCCCGAAATTCCCTTGGATTGGAGCGCACGCGTCAACACGGTTATAGCGTCGTCGCGGCGAGCACGCGCTGCCCGCAACGCCTCTGACCGGTCGGATCCAAAAATTTCTACAACGAAAATCGTGTGGAGTACAATGACGGGAGATCTCCAACGGAGCCTTCCGCCCGAAATCACCTTGCGTGTCGGAAGAACGAGGCGCCCAAATTCCGCGATGAGTGCAACGGACCGATTCGTCCTATCGAAAGCGCTCGACTGGCAGGCCGAGGGCCGGCACGTCGCGCTTGCCACGGTCATTGAGACCTGGGGCTCGGCGCCGCAACCGGTGGGCAGCCAGCTTGTCATCGATGAAGCGGGCAATTTCCTGGGCTCGGTGTCGGGGGGCTGCGTCGAGGCCGAAGTCATCACCGAAGCGGCCGACGTGATCGCCAGCGGCGCGCCGAAGGCCCTGGAATTCGGCGTCGAGGACAATAAGGCATGGAGCGTCGGCTTGGCGTGCGGGGGCGCCATCCGCATCTTCGTGGAGCCGCTGGTGCCGGTGGGCGACCGCTCGGCTGATGGCGTCCTGCATCGGCTCATCAGCGACGTCGAGGCCCGCCACAAGGTGGGGGGGGGGGGGGGGCCGCCCCCCCGCGGGGGGG
>DFXC01000135.1:0-151 GCA_002383105.1 Hyphomicrobiaceae bacterium UBA4118 | reverse complement strand
GCATCGGCTCATCAGCGATGTCGAGGCCCGCCACAAGGTGGCGCTGGTGACTGACCTTACGACCGGGGTGCGGAGGCTCGCTCATTCGGCAAGCGATTTGGGGCGAGACCTTGCGCCAGCGCTGGAAGATGCGTTTCGCCGCGATAAGAGC
>DFXC01000097.1:1520-9072 GCA_002383105.1 Hyphomicrobiaceae bacterium UBA4118 | reverse complement strand
AAGGCCGAGAGGTTTGAAATCAAAACGAGGCGACTAGCCGGCGCTCCCTAGAGAGCGTTGCTGTCCGAACGGCATGAGAGGTGCTAAGGAGCTCCCGACGTGGGAAAACTGCGGCTTCGGGTGTGCCTGTCGCTGTTAATGGCCTCAGGCAACCTTGATCGCCGGAGCGATCCAGTCGTCCAGCGGCTCGGCCAGCAGGGCGTCGAGCAGGCGGCGGCGGGTGTTGTCGCCGGTGGCGAGGCGCGCCTCCAGCCCGTCGCACAGCGCTATCAGCTCATCGACCTTGGCGCTGTTCGGCGAGCGGTAGGAGGGGAATCAGCATGTTCTTCAATGCCCCCCATTCACATTCGCTTGTCCGGTCTGTTTCTGGATAAGCGGCACTATCTGCGTCTCTCGAAACTCCGGCGCGTTCATGGCCATGTTAGCCGCGCAAAGCGCCAAATCTCGCTTGTGGCTTTGTATTCCGTGAGATAGCTTGCAGTCTAGAGCGCGAGCTATCTAGACATTCCGCTATCCGATGGCGAAGAAACCAGCATCGAAGGCAACAGCACCGGCAAGGGCCGACGGTCGTCGACCGCTTCTGGTCTATATCCGTCCGGACATCATCAAGAGGCTCAAAATGGCGGCGCTAGATGAGGGTAGGCCAGCGTACGAGATCGCTGAGGAAGCGGTTCGGGAGTGCTTAGCTACTCGCGAACGGAGACAACGACCCAAACGCTAGAGAGAGACTCGTGCTGCCGCAAAACGAGAATCACCCAGGCAATATGGTTCACAATGACTAAATCGTCGTTGCTTCGATTGTCCGCTGGCGCCGAGTCTATGCTCATCGCTGGTGCCCGCGACCCCGATCCGGTGAAGGGCCTCACACACGGCTTCTACAAGTACCCTGCTCGCTTTTCACCGACCTTCGCTCGCACCGCTATCGAGTCGTTCACCCAACCAGGCGACATGGTGCTCGACAATCATGTTGGAGGTGGCACGACACTTGTTGAGGCCCTCGTGGCCGGCCGACACGCAATCGGCATCGACATCTCACCGCTCGCCGAATTCGTGGCCACCGCCCTGGCTGTCGCCAGAAGTGCCCCCACCCTCGGCGAAGTCGTGGCCAAAGTCATGATGGGCCTCGATCAGTTGGTCCAGCGTTTGCCTGACCTTCTCGTCGCCGGCTTTGAGCTCCGAAACTAGCTCCTCAGCTTCTTCCTCGAGACGGACCAGGTCCGGATCGGTTTTCAGCATGGCGACGATGCGCTTCATCATAGCCTCCCAGATGTGACCGCGATAGAAGCCCTGCCGGGAGCCCTGCATCATCTTGCCGATGGCTTCGGGTGCGAGCCCATCGACGTCCACGGCAATCATCATCCGTGCGCGCAGGTACTTGAACCCAAGCTCCTGCACGATGAAGCTGTTGTCGAGGAACTCTTGCCGCTGGCCGTTCACCAGGAACACCACACACCGCTTGCCTCTGCTGCTTTCCAAATAGCTGCTGAGAGGCGTCGCGCCTTTGTCGAGGACGAATTCCTCGCCCTCATCCAGGTCGAGCGGTAGCGCAACCTCCGGCTCCGGCGCGCCCTTCTTGGGCTTGGGCTTGGCCGGCAACACGAAGACACGGATCGAGATAGTGCCCAGCTCAGCGACCGGGACGTCGTCGAACACTGACGGCCCGACTTGGAATGCCGCTTCGGCCATGACCCGCTCCCTATGTCGGCTGCGCCGCGAAGGCTTTGTCGAGTGCTACCTGCCGCCCGAGAAGCCGGGCCTGTCGCGCAAGACGCTGCGCCGTGCCAAGCATCGGTTCTGGGGTACCCTTCAACGCGTAGAGGTTGTAGGGCAGGACGGGATTAAACAACACGTGGTTCAGCGCCGGATAGAGCAGTCGTGCAATAGCCGAATCTGAGGCTCCGAAATCGTACTTGATGTGGCAGAAGTGGGCACCCTGGGTGAAGCCGGCCTCGTCGGCGGCCGCGCCGTCGAGGCGCGGAACGGTCCCGTCTTCGGAAGCTGCGAGGTAAGCGTAGTAGAGATCCCGACGACCCTTGGGCTGAATGGCGCGGACGATTGACCAACCGACGCCGCTGTCCTCGCCCGGCTTAAGGATCTGCGGCGCGCGCCGCGTGACGACGATTGAGTATTCCGACACCGAGAAGGCCGACGAGCCGCCCTGCCCGAACACGCCGATCAGGTAGGGCTTGTCTGCCTTATCCGACTGCCCAAGAGAGAGCAGGGTATCATGCATCATGGCCGGCACCTGACCCATGCCGTGATCGCGGATCGTGACCGCGAACTGCTTGCTCATCTTGTCATGGTCGAGATTGATGGTGAGGTTCTTCCGAACCTCGTCGACGAGTTCGCGTTTCGCCTTCCGCTCGTCATCGTCAAGCCGCTCGATCGAGTCCATACGAGGGAAGCCGAAGTACCGCTGCACCGCCCCCCGGGGGTTGGCCGGCATGACCGCGGCTGAATTGCTTAAGAGCTCCTTCATTCGGGCGAGCTCGATGAGGGATTCCATGCCTGTCTTTAGACGTATACGCGCCGGATGGCGAAGATCGTCTTGGAGATCTGAAACTGACCAAGACTGGCCTTACGTGGTGCAACGGAAAGAAGCACACAGGGCCGAGGAAAACCTGGAACGAGTTCATCGCATGGATGAACTCCTAGGAGTTGAGGCGGTTGAGACCGCAGCCTGCCATGGCTTGGCGCCCTAACAAGCCTGATGGCGCAACCATCTTGCCAGCACCCTCGATGATGGCGCCGACTCGCTCGGCGAGCGGGCGAAGCGGACATGGCCGGCATGATCGGATCTAGAAAAATGACGGGCTGTCGATATTTTGTTAGATTATCCCAACAATGGAACATGGCGGCTTATTGATCCAAATTTTGGACAGTCACCAGTAACCCATTGAATTATTTTGCTTATGGTAGTGATATTGCAGGCTTGCAATGCCTATTTCTTTGTCGCTACCATGGCTCAGAACCGCACCGCTGGCCCTCGCGAACCCCGCCAGCACGCCATCTCCGGGTTCGAGACAACTCGTAACTGGCGCGGCGAAGTCGCGTCACTCGGTTGGCCAACCATGCAGCTTTTGTCGATGATCGCCTGCCGCATTTTCAGGCAGCCCCTTGCGTTTCTATGCATCGCTTGCCTCTTGTCGCTCTCTGCCGGCCTCCAGGCGCTGGCCGGCGATGAGCCCCCGGCCCCGGTAGCGGCACCCGCCGGCACGCCACCTGCCGCCGAAGCGCCAGCGGCCGCATCGCCTTCGGCAGAAGCGCCGGCCTCCGACAAGAAGCCTGACGGCGGTTTCAACGTCGAGATCCCTCAGGCGCCGAACCCACGAAATCCGGTGCCGATCGGCTACATCCGTGAGGTCGGCGATCAGCCGCGACCCGCCTCGCGCGTAGATGTCGAGCCCTCGGACGCCGGCATCTCCGGCGCCAAGATGGCCAACGACGAGAACAATGCCGGTGGTCAGTTCACCGGCGAGCTCTACAGCCTCGATGTCTCGACCGCCACCTCCGCGGACAAGGCGGTCGAGGCGCTGCAAAAGTTCTACGACGCCGGCCACCATTTCATGATCGTCGATGCCTCGGCCGACACGCTGCTCAAGCTCTCAGACTTCGCCAAGGACAAAGACATCCTCCTCTTCAACATCCGCGCCACCGACGTGTCGCTCAGGCAAGAGGACTGCCGCGCCAATATCATGCATGTGGCGCCCGACCGTTTCATGCTGGCCGATGCGCTGGCTCAATACCTCGTGGTCCAGAAGTGGACCAATTGGCTCTTGGTGCGCGGTTCGACGCCTGGCGATCTCGCTTATGCCGATGCCATCAAGCGCGCCGCCGGCCGCTTTGGCGCCACCATCGTCGATGACCGCGAATACAAGGACACCTCTGGTGGCAGGCGCGACGACGTCGGCACCATCCCGCCCGGCAAGCAGGCGAGCGCTGATGCCGCATTTGCCGCGGTTCCCGACTATCAGATCATCATCGTCGCCGACGAGGATCAGCTATTCGGACCCTATATGCCCTATCGCGGCGGAGCCGACCCGCGCCCCGTCGCCGGCACGACCGGGTTGACCGCCACGACCTGGAGCCCTGGTCATGAGAAATGGGGTGCGACCCAGGCCAACAATCACTTCCAAAAAGACTACAAGCGCCTGATGCTGCCGATCGACTATCAGGCCTATGTGGCGGCGCGCACCATTGGCGAGGCCGTGACCCGCAATAGCGGCGCCGACTTCGCCACCGTCGCCGCCTTCATCCACGGGCCGGAGCTACAGCTTGCTCCGTTCAAGGGCATCAAGCAGCAATACCGCCCCTGGGATGGTCAGTTCAGGCAACCGATCCTGATTGCCACCGACAAGGTCCCGGTCTCGATGTCCCCGCAGCGGGGCTTTCCCCATGCATCCGAGATCGAGATGGACACGCTCGGCATCGATCAGCCTGAGAGTCAGTGCAAGATGTGAGCTGGGCTTCAGCGCTCGGCCGCGGCGGCCGCGATCAGATGGCCGCTCTCGTCCAGCACCGGCACGTTATAGCCTTGCAGGATGGCGTTGATATCGCCCGCATTCTCGGCAAGCAGCTTGTTGATGGTGTGCTTCCACTCGGGCTCGTTCGGGCGCACGCCCATGGTGATGCCGTAGATGGTGCTCGGCCCGGCATTCTCCTTCACCAGCGGCACGAGCTTGAGCGGCACCGCCGGACGTTGCGCGTAATAGCCGCCGAGCGGCCCCCACAGAAGCCCGGCGTCGAGCTCACCTGAGGCGATCTCCTCGATCATCGCCACGGCGGCCTTGGTCGCGCTCTCGTCGGCGTTGATCTCGAAGGGCTTGGCGTTCACCACCAGTCCATTCATGGCGAGGATGCTTGCGGGCGGCGTCCGGGCGAACAGGCCGATCCGCTTGTTCTTGAGACGCGGGTCGGACAGGCTGTCGACGCCCTCAAGAGCGGAATCGCCCTGCCGGTAAATGAGAACATAGGAGGTGTAGTAGTAAGGGTTGGTGTCCTCGATCAGCCCGCTGCCTTGGGCATAGCCCATGACGAGGTCGCAGGCGTCCTCTCCCACCGGATTGGGGACGTAGCCCGTCGCCTCACTAAACCAGGTGTATTCGAGCCGGGCATCGAGCTTCGCGGCGATGAGCTCGGCAAGCTTGTTCTCGAAGCCCTCGCCCTTGTCGTTGGAGAACGGCATGTTGTCGGGATCGGCGCACACGCGCAGAAAATGGCTTCCTGCCGACTGAGCGCCGTCCGACCCTGTCATGCTGAGGAGCGCGGCCAGGCCGGCACAAAGGGCGACCGCCGCCACGAGCCGGGTCAGGCCGCTGGCCGGTCGCGTCATTGTCGTCCTGCCGCTCAAGGCCGCCACTCTCGCGCCATGTCAGAGCCTCATCATAACACAAACGAAAATATGGAGATTGAAGGCGCGCGCCGCCAGTCCGGGAAGGGAAGGCGGGAAGGCTAGGCGGACGTCAGTCTTCCGTCGCGCATTTGGTGATGTTGTCGGCCCGCTCGACTCCTGTCGGGTAGTAAGCTCCGGTCGGTGCGTTGCCGAACTCCACCATGGCCTCCCGCGCCGCCGCGATGCTGTCGGTCTCGTGCCTCGACTTCAGCAGTTTGACGGCGCAGCAATCGGCGTCGAGCTCCATCTGCTTCAGCTGCGGCGCGATATAGAAGAAGGGCTGTGGACCCAGATGGCCGAGCCCCTGACGATAGAGCTGAACGTGACCGAGAGTGTGGTGGCAGCATTCATGCGCCATGAGGAATCGGCCGTAAGGCGGCGAGTCGGCCAGCGTCTGGGCGTTGACCACGATCACGGGCGTGCCGTTTGAGTCGAGCACCGACATCCCCTCCTCGGGGACGTCGCGCAGCTTATAGGTGGTGATGGCGCAATAAGGATTGTCGGTGGTCGGCGGCCAACCTCGGCTGGCTTGCGCGCTGCCGCAAAACAGCCCGAGACCTGCTATAGCAGCCACGGCTACGACCGGAAGACGCACGATGAGCGCTCCGCCATGAGTCCCTTTCTTGGGAAAGAATAGCCTCATAGGGGGCGGCACTAAAGCTTTTTGTGTGTCTGGACCATGATCGCCATATTATGTCACAGCGTTCCCGCCCGGGGATAAACTCTGTGGCAATAGGGCCGATACCTTGCTTGACCGGAGCTACGTAGACGCCCGGTAACAGGATGCACGACGGATGGATGTGAAAAGCAACACGGACAAGGTTTGCATCATCGGCGCCGGATCATCGGGCCTGGCCGCCGCCAAGACCTTCCACGAGCGCGGCATCCCCTTCGATTGTCTGGAGCGGGAGCCGGATATCGGCGGCTTGTGGAACGAGGCGACCGGCACTGGCGTGGTCTACGACACCACCTATCTCGTCTCCTCCAGGAAATACACGGGCTTCGAGGACTATCCCCTGCCCGAGGAATATCCCACCTATCCCTCGCATCGGGAGACGCTCGCCTATTTGCGCGCCTACGCAGCGAATTTCGGCATCCTCGACAAGATCGAGCTCGGCACCACGGTGGAACGCGCCGAGCGCGCTCAACACGGCTGGAGCGTGCAGGTCGCCGGCGAAGAGCGCCCGCGCTTCTACCGGGCTCTCGTCATCGCCAACGGCCACCATCATGTGCCGCGCACGCCGAAGATCCCCGGCACGTTCACCGGAGAGATCCTGCACTCGCGCGACTATCGCAGCGTCAAGCAGCTCGCCGACAAGCGCGTGGTGGTGGTCGGCGCCGGCAATTCGGGTTGCGACATCGTCGTCGATGCGACCAGCGTGGCGCAGAGGATCTATCTCAGCATGCGCCGCGGCACCTATTTCGTACCGAAATTCATGTTCGGCCGACCGACCGACGGCGTCATCAATTTCTGCGAGAAGATCCCGATGCCGGGGGGCCTGCGCAACCGGCTCTACACCCTTTTTCACAAGATCATGGTGGGCCGGAACGAGCGCTACGGCTTGCCCGAGCCCGAGCATCGGATCGGGGACACCCACCCGACCCTGAACACGGTGCTGCCGCAGCTCGTCGCCCATGGCCGCATCGGCGTGAAGTCCGATATCGCCGAGTTTGCCGGCAACAAGGTGCGCTTCACCGACGGGAGCGAGGTCGAGGCCGATCTCGTCGTGTTCGCCACCGGCTACGAGATCTCCATTCCGTTTCTCGACAACAATCTCCTTTTCGGCCCCGATGGGCGCCCGCTCCTCTATCTCAACGTGTTTCACCCTGAGATCGACGACCTGTTCGCCGTGGGCCTGATCCAGGCCAATGGCAGCATCTGGCGGCTCGCCGACTATCAGTCGCAACTCGTTGCGAGCTACCTGATCGCCCTTGCCGAGCGGCATGAGCGTGCGTCCTGGTTCGGCGCGCTGAAGGCGCAAGGCCACAAGACCATGGTGCAAGGCTCATTCGTCCAGAGCGACAGGCATCGGCTGGAGGCCAACTATTATGCCTACCGGCGGCAGCTCAGGCGGCACTTGCGCCGTTTCGGGCCCATGGCGAAGGCCGTGCTGAAATCGGGGCGGCTCACGGCGCCCTCCCCTCGCTTTGCAGCTCCCA
>DFXC01000097.1:0-1329 GCA_002383105.1 Hyphomicrobiaceae bacterium UBA4118 | reverse complement strand
ACCGTTTCCACGCGGGCGCCTTAGCGAACCCTCGTTGACTACGCCGTCTGCGGGATTAGACTTGGGTGGTTAGGCCTCGACGCGGCCAGATGCGGCTTATTTCAGCGCGTTTCGCATGCAGGGTCGGAGCCTTCAGCTCGGCCGGGTGGCCGGCCGTTCAGCCGCGGTTCATCGGCGTTTGGCTAGGCGGGAAGGACGGCGCTTCCACATCTCGCATGGGAAGCCCAAGTCGAGTGGATGGAGGCGTCCATAATCAAGCACCTTGCTGCGTGTCTCACCGGTCTTGTCGTCCTGTTGGTGGCCCTCGGTCCCGCAGCAGCCGAGAAGCGCGTGGCGCTTGTCATGGGCAATTCCGCCTATCAGCACACCGCGCCGCTGAAGAACCCGAGCAACGATGCGACTGACATGGCCGAGAAGCTGCGCCAGCTCGGCTTCGACGTGATCGAGGGTACCGACCTCTCCAAGGACGAGATGGAGCAGCGCATCAGGGCCTTCGCCGACAAGCTCACCGGCGCCGATGTCGGCCTCTTCTTTTATGCCGGGCACGGTCTTCAGATCGACGGGCGTAACTTCCTCGCTCCGGTCGACGCCAAGCTCAGATCCGATACCGACCTCGACTTCGAGGCGGTCGATCTCAACCTCGTGCTCAAGCAGTTCGAGCGCAACAGCCGGATCTCAATCGTGTTCCTCGATGCCTGCCGCGACAATCCGCTCGCTACGATCCTCGCCCAAAACAGTCGTTCGTTAGAGATCGGGCGCGGCCTTGCACGCATCGACAAGGCCGTCGGCATGATGATCGCCTTCTCCACCCAGCCCGGCAACGTCACCCTTGACGGAGAGGGTCGCAACAGCCCCTTCACCACGGCCCTTCTGCGCCATATCGCAACCGATGGAGCAAGCATCAACGATGTTATGATCGACGTCCGCAACGACGTGCTGAAGGCGACCGACGGCAAGCAGGTGCCTTGGGAGAATTCATCGCTTACCGGCCAATTCTTCTTCAAGCCGGCAGCGCCGCCGACCATCGCCGACAAGTCGGCAGAGACGGCGTCGCAGATTGAGGCGCTGCACAATGAGATCGCCAAGCTGCAAGCCGATCAGGGTGCGCGCCTCACCGCCCAGCAGGCGCAGTTGGAGATCTTGCAGCAGAAGCTTGCGGCCGAGACCAAGACCGCCGATCAGCTCGCCGCGCAGAACGAGGGAACGCCCGCGCCCGCAACCAATCGCGTGATCGCGGTCGAGCCTGCTTCCGGCGCCTCCGAGCCTGCGGCGAACGCGGCCGCCACCGCGCCGGGCCCAGAGCCGACGCCGAACTCGACACCTCCAGAA
>DFXC01000024.1:1420-12004 GCA_002383105.1 Hyphomicrobiaceae bacterium UBA4118 | reverse complement strand
ACGCTGAGAGTCCGGTCCAGGCCATGCTCGCTTTTGAGCGCCATGAGCTGGGCGAACAGCGCAAGCATGGTGAAGATCGAGCCGAGGGTGACGACGACAAGGACGACGATGCGGCTCTCCCGCTCGATGCTCGCCTCGCGCTTGATGCCGTCGATCTCGGCCCGCCACATCTTGATGGCGACGAGCACCAAATAGAGCCAGCCGCCCGCGTTCCAGCCGGCGAGGACACGCGGGATCCTTTCGTCGAAGGGTGCGAGGAGCGCGACGGCGACGCCGACGGCGAGCGCGATCAAGAACCGGATTTGCGCCCGGGCACGTCTGGCGAGCGCCGCCCCTATGGACTCCTGCTTTGCCGGTGCTTTGGTTGCTTGTCCCTTTGGCGCCATCCCATCCCCCCGTTTCAGCGCTTGCGGTTCACGGCGAAGCGCACCGTGTCCAGCAAGGTGATAGCTCGGTCGCCGAAGGGCGCAAGGGCTGCTTCTGCCTCTTGCAGGAGCACGCCGAGCCGCGTCTTGGCGGCTTCGACCCCCATCAACGCCACCAGCGTCGCCTTGCCACGGGCGGCATCCTTGGCCACGGCCTTGCCGACAGCTTCTGCGTCGCCTTGGGCGTCGAGGAGGTCGTCGGCGAGCTGGAAGGCCTGGCCGAAGGCTGACGCATAAGCCTGAAGCGCGGCGCGCTCCGAAGCGTCGGCGCGGCCGAGAACGGCGCCCGCCTCGCAAGCGAAGCGGAACAAGGCGCCGGTCTTGAGTGCCTGCATGGTGGCCACGTCAGCCTGGCCGAAGCCTTGCCTCTCGGCGCTGAGATCGAGCGCCTGGCCGAGCGCCATGCCCTGCCAGCCGCCGGCCTTGGCGAGATCGAGGACGAGCTCGGCGCGGATGGCCGGGTCTTGATGCAGGCGTGGGTCGCCCAGGATCTCGAAGGCAAGCGTCAGGAGGGCGTCGCCGGCAAGGATCGCGGTCGCCTCGCCGAAGGCGATATGAAGGGTAGGGCGGCCGCGGCGGACGGCGTCGTCGTCCATGGCCGGCAGGTCGTCATGCACCAGGGAGTAGCAATGGACGCATTCTAGCGCGCAAGCGGCATCGAGCGCCTCCCCCTCGCTCACGCCAAACAAACGCGCCGATTCCATGAGAAGGAACGGCCTGATGCGCTTGCCGCCGCCGAGCACGGCATAGCGCATGGCTTGGGCGAGCTCGGTAGCTCCCCCGATTGGGGCGCGGCCTTGGCCGAGAAGCTCGTCGAGCCGCCGCTCAACGACCCAAGCGACGCGTTCGAGCTCTTTAAGAAAGGTCATCTTGTGGAAAGAGTCAGAAAGAGCGGCCGTTTGCCGCAAATCCATGGGTAAGCCTTACCCTAATACCACGTTGCTCGATGCAGCAACCGGGAGGTACAACCCAAGCCTATGGCGATTCAAGCAGTCTCAGGCGAGCGCCCCCGGAAGCGCACCAGGAGACGCGTGAAACATCCTTGGCTGCGCCACGCCGCGCTCATAGCGCTTGGTGTTCTCGCGGCGCTTTTCCTCTCCATCGTCGCCTTCCGCTTCATCAATCCGCCTTTCACCACGGTGATGATCGCCGAAAAGCTGAAGGGCTACACGTTCCGCCGCCATTGGGTGCCGCTCGACGACATCTCTCCTAGCCTTCCTTTGGCGGTGATCGCCAGCGAGGACGGCCGCTTCTGCGTGCATTGGGGCGTCGATTGGGGCGCGGTCAGGGAGGCCCTCGACGACGGCGGCTTCCGCGGCGCCAGCACCATCCCGATGCAGACGGCGAAAAATCTCTATCTGTGGAATGGGCGGAGCTATACGCGCAAGGCGCTCGAGATGCCGCTCGCCTATGTCATGTCCTTCATCTGGCCCAAGCGGCGGATGATGGAGGTCTATCTCAACGTCGCCCAATGGGGGCCCGGCATTTTCGGGGCCGAGGCGGCAAGCCGGTACTATTTCCACAAAAGTGCGGCCGAGCTGACCCGCCGCGAAGCCATTATGCTGGCGGTGGCGCTGCCCAGTCCACGCTTGCGCAATCCGGCCAAGCCCTCCGCGCGGATGCTCAGGATCGCCGGAGCGGTCGAGCGCCGCCTGCCGATCCTGGCGCAGCGCTCGAATTGCGTCCTGCCGCAACCTTGAGGATTCGGGCCGCCCCCTCTGGCCAGCCGAAACGATTGCCCCTATAAGGGCGCCCACGAAGCCCCGCGAGGATCGCGGCCGCTCACAGGATTTTCGACCATGGCTGTACCTAAACGCAAAACCTCGCGCATGAAGCGCGGCAACCGGCGGAGTCACGACGCGCTGGCAGCGCCGACTTACGTCGAGGACAAGGAGTCTGGCGGCCTTCGCCGGCCGCATCATATCGACCTGAAGTCGGGCCGGTATCGGGGCCGTCAGGTGCTCGACGTCAAGGAAGAGGCCTAGAGCGCTATCGATGGCGCCTGTCGGCCTGGCTGGGCGGCTAGGGGGCTCGGATGGTCACGATGGAACCGGAGCCTGAAGGCAGGGTCGTCCACAAGCGCGAGCGGCGGAGCTGGATGGCCGCCGTGCCCTTGCTCGTCATCCCGGTCCTGGCCTATGTGACCTTTGCCGGCGCCGGCGCCGATTTCGGCACGTCGCGCTTCACGGTGACCCTCCCGTCATTAGGACTGTGGCAGATCGCGCTTGGCGACATCCTCCTTGCCGTCGGCCTCGGCCTTCTCTTCTTCGAGATCGTAAAAGCGACGCGCACCGGCGGCGCCTCGGTGGTCGACCACGCCTTCTCGATGATGGTTTTCGTCGCCTGCCTGATCCTGTTCCTGATCTGGGACCGGGCCGCGACCTCGACCTTCTTCCTACTCATGCTGATGTCGATGATCGACGTGATCGCGGGCTTCTCGGTGACCATCAGTGCCGCGCGCCGCGACTATAGCGTGGGCCCTCCCGCTTAGCGGCCGTCCGTCGGCAGCTGCTTCCTAGCGCTCGCAAGCATTTGTCAACCAAGAGGCGAGAAAGGCGTCTGAAGCCGCGCCCTTGCCGTCATTCGCGCGCGATCTCGCCCTAGAGAGGGCGTCTGTGGTGGCGGCTTTCTCAAGCCTTGTTGGCCATGGTTAGCGCCAACAAGCAAGGCGCCAAAAGGTGCCAAAGGGAAGGGGGCGGTCAGTGAGTGCATCCTCCAGCGAGCTTGCGAGCGGCCGTGCGCCGTCGGTCCGCGCAAAGGGCGCGGCAGGCCCGCTCGACCTTGAGGAGATTCTCGAAAGCGTGCGGGAGACGGCCTATCGCTGGGACTTCGCCAGCGACCGCATCGACTGGGCGGCCAACGCCGAAACCGTGCTCGGCATCGCCGATATGGCCGAGCTCGGCAAGGGGCGCGCCTTCGCTCTGCGGGTGGACCCCGAGCAGGCGGGCGCCCGCTATGACGGGATCACCGGCGGCCCGCATGTCGCCCCCGGCACCGAGCTTCGCTATTGCCTGCATTATCGCTTCCTTCCCGAAGGGCGCCGCGGCCGTGCCGCGCTCTGGGTCGAGGACACGGGCGTCTGCTCCTTCGATGCAGACTCGAGGCCGACCAAGGCGCAAGGCACGTTCCGAGTCATCGACGACCGGCGCGAGAAGGAGGAGCGGCTTCTCTATCTCGGCAGCCACGACGAGCTTACCGGGCAGCTCAACCGGACACGGCTCACCGAGGAGCTCACCCAGCTCCTGTCGAGCGCCGGCCGGGCCCCGGCCAAAGGCGCCTTCCTCCTGGCCGGCGTCAACGATCTCACCCTGCTCAACGAAACCTACGGCTTCGATGTCGGCGACGAGGTGATCTCCATCGTCGGGCGGCGCATCGGGCGCGCCTTGCGCGGCAAGGACTGCATCGGCCGGTTCTCCTCGAACAAGTTCGGCGCTGTGCTCAACGACTGCGACGGAGTGGGTGCGGAGACCATCGCCCAGCGCCTCATGGCATCCGTCCGTGACAGCGTCATCGACACAAGCGTTGGCGCCGTGGCGACGACCATCTCGGTGGGTGGGGTGCTACTACCGGAGCATGCCGGCAACGCGCAAGCGGCAATAGGCCGGGCGCTCCAGGCGCTCGAGATGGCGCGCAACAGCCGCAGCGAACGCTTCAATCTCTATCGGCCCTGCGAGCGGAGGGATTCGGAGCGACGGCGCGCCGTGGGGATTGCCGACGAGATCGTGCGCGCACTCAACGACCGCCGCATGATCCTCGCGCTACAGCCGATCGTCACCTCGCGCAGCCACGAGCCCGAGCTTTACGAATGCCTGCTGCGCATGAAGCGGCTCGACGGCACGATCGTTTGCGCCGCCGAGTTCATCCATGTGGCCGAGCAGTTCGGTTTGGCCAAGCTCATCGACCACCGCGTGCTCGAGCTCGCCGTCGACCTGTTGCGTTCATCGCCCACCATCAAGCTTGCGCTCAACGTCTCGGCGGTGACGGCCACCGACGCCCAGTGGCTTGCCTGTCTCGAAGCCTTCAGCGGCAAGGACCCAACGCTCACCCGCCGGCTGACCGTGGAGATCACCGAGACCTCAGCCATCTCCGATCTGGAGGAGACCGTCAAATTCGTTAGCGCGCTCAAGGCGTTAGGCTGTCGCGTGGCGCTCGACGATTTCGGCGCGGGCTACACTTCGTTCCGCAGCTTGCGGCTGCTCGGCGTCGACATGGTCAAGATCGACGGCTCCTTCATCCAGAATCTCGGCATCCAGGCCGAGGACGAGCTGTTCGTGCGCACGCTCATCGATCTCGCCAAGAGCTTCGGCATCACCACCGTGGGCGAGTGGGTGGGCGACGAGAAGACGGCACGGCTCCTGGAGAATGCCGGCGTCGCCTATATGCAGGGCTATTTCTTCGGCGCGCCGGAGCTCGCCAAGTCGGCCCTTCGCAATGACGTCGGCGGGCTTGGCTAAGATCCACGCTTCGCGCCGAGGCGGGCCGCGAGCGCGGCGAGAAGCGGATCGTGGACGCCGACTTCCTCGAGATGGCGTACCGTGTTCAGCACATACTCGACATTTTCACCCGACTGGCCCTTTCCCCCGCGCACGATATTGAGCTGCTCGTCGAGCGAGAGGTGGCCGGCATATTGTCGGTGGCTGCGGTCGACGAGATAGGTCAGCGCCCTGACGGAGCGGGCCGAGCCGTCGAGCAGGGCTACCTTCCGGTAGGCTTCGAGATAGACCTCGGTGATCTGCTCGCGCTCGCGCAAATAAGCGACGGTCGCCTCTTCCGCGCCGGCGGCGATCTTGTAGGCGATGCCGCGGCACGCGCCGCCGCGGTCGAGGCCGAGCACGAGCCCGGGCTGCTCCTTGGTGCCGCGATGGAAGATGGAATAGATGCACAGTGCGCGGTGGGAGCCCTTGAGCAGGCCGGGGGCGGAAGCCTCGAAGGCAAAGCCCGGCCGCCACATCAGCGAGCCGTAGCCGAACACCCAAAGCTCACCCATGTCTCCGCCCGATGGATTCGCACCAGCTTGACGCACTGCAAGGCATTGGCCGGTTCACCCCACCCGGCTCGGCCTTTGGCCAAGCCGCCCTCCCCATCAAGGGGAGGGATGGGAATCTGCGGCACCTCAGCGAACTCCCCATACCTCCCCCTCGTGGGGAGGTCGGCGCGCTCAACGCGCCGGGTGGGGGGTCTTGTAGAGCAGACTTCAGTCCCGTCGCCCTCAGTCGTCATGCCCGTGGGGGCGGCCGAAATCGGCAGCAGGGGTATCTTGGCCGGCGTCGATGATGCCGCGGCGGATGGCGCGGGTGCGGGTGAAGTGCTCGTACAGGGCCTCGCCGTCCCCCCGCCTTATCGCTTTGGTCAGCGCCGAGACGTCCTCGTTGAAGCGGCCGAGCATTTCCAGCACCGCCTCCTTGTTGTTGAGGAACACGTCGCGCCACATCACCGGGTCTGAGGAGGCGATGCGGGTGAAGTCGCGGAAGCCGCCGGCCGAGAACTTGAGCACTTCCGAGCGCGTTACCGTCTCAAGTTCGTCGGCAGTGCCCACAATGGTGTAAGCGATCAGATGCGGCAGATGGCTGGTGACGGCGAGCACAAGGTCGTGGTGATCGGGCGTCATCGTTTCGACATTGGCGCCGAGCAGACGCCAGAACGCGGCAAGCCTGTCCACCGCCTGGGCGTCGGTACCTTCGGGTGGTGTCAGGATGCACCAGCGGTTCATGAACAACTCAGCAAAACCTGCATCGGGACCGGAATGTTCAGTGCCGGCGACCGGATGGGCCGGCACGAAATGAACAGTCTTCGGCAAATGCGGGCCCATGTCGCGCACGATTGAGCCCTTTACGGAACCCACATCCGAAATCGTCGCGCCGGCCTTAAGATGCGGGCCAATTTCCTTGGCTACCGCGCCGCAAACGCCGACCGGAACGCAGACGATAACGAGGTCGGCACCTTCGACCGCCTCGGCATTGGTCTCCACCACCTTATCCGCGATGCCAAGCTCGACGACGCGCTTTCGCGTCTGCGGCGAACGCGCGGTGGCCACGATCGAACGCACTGCGCCTTGCGCGCGGGCGGCCCTGGCAATGGAGGAGCCGATCAGTCCGAGGCCGACGATGGCGATGGTGTCGAACAGAGGCTCGGTCATCGGGCGGATGTGCCCTTGGCGCCGAGGAAAGAGGAGAGGGCCGCGAGCACCGCGCGGTTCTCCTCCTCGGTGCCGATGGTCATGCGCAGCGCGCCGGGAAAGCCGTATTCCGCGACCCTTCTCAGGATGATCCGCCGCTCATGCAGAAACGTGTCGGCGGCGGGAGCGGATTTGCTGTTCCCCTCACCGAAATGCAGCAGGAGGAAGTTCGCAGCGCTCGGCGTCACGCCAAGGCCGAGGCCTGAGAGCGCCTCGGCCATGCGCACGCGCCAGAACTCGTTATGCTCCACCGCTCGCTGCACATGGGCATGATCCCCGAGCGCGGCGACGCCCGCAGCGATGGCAGGGCCGGAGACGTTGAACGGTCCCCTGATGCGGTTCAGCACGTCGGCCACCGCGGTCGGGCAATAGGCCCAGCCGAGCCTGAGATAAGCGAGCCCGTAGATCTTAGAAAAGGTGCGCGTCATCACCGTGTTGTGGGTGGTGGCGACAAGCTCGATCCCCGCCTCGTAGTCGTTGGCCCGCACATATTCGGCGTAGGCCGCATCGAGCACGAGGAGGACATCGTCGGGGAGGCCGGCGCGCAGCCGCTTCACCTCGTCGAAGGGAAGGTAGGTGCCGGTCGGGTTGTTGGGGTTGGCGATGAAGACCACGCGCGTGGCCGGGCTCACGCGGGCGAGGATGGCATCGACATCCGCGGTGAGGTTGGTCTCGGGTGCGGCGATTGGGGTCGCGCCCCGCGCCAGGATGGCGATTTTGTAAACGAGGAAGCCGTGCTCGCTGTAGATCGCCTCATCGCCCGGGCCGAGATAGGCTGACGCGAGCAGGTTCAACAGCTCGTCGGAGCCCGCGCCGCAGACGATGTGATCGGGATCGAGCCCGTAAAGCTTGGCAAGCGCCTCGCGCAAGGGGCGCGCCGAGCCGTCGGGGTAACGCGAGAGGAACTGGGCTGAGGCGAGGTAGGCCTCGACGGCGCGCGGGGACGGCCCGAACGGCGTCTCGTTGGAGGAGAGCTTGATCACCGGGTGCGCGCCAGGGAGCGCGCTCGTGCCCGGCACGTAGGGCGCGATGTCGAGAACGCCTGGACGGGGGCGCGGCCTGCTCTTGGCGGCGGCCATCTGGTCTTGCTCCTCGGCTTGTGTTGCGAAGGGCCTCTCATAGGGCCATTCCTCGGCCCAAGGCAAAGAAAAGATTGACTTTCGACGGTAAGCTCCTAGCTAACGCCGAATTGTCTAATTTTGGATGCTACGGTGGCCTCATCCTTCGAGACGGGCGCGTTGCGCCCTCCTCAGGATGAGGATCAAATTCCTCATGGTGAGGAGCGGACGCAGTCCGCGTCTCGAACCATGAGGCCCCGCCCGGGTGGTTGGACAGAGATGAGCGAGACCCCGACGGCGCAAGCCTTCATCGACCATTCCCTGCGGCTGGCGCAGATCGCCAATCCGGAAAGCGCGATCGTCCATTTCAACGATCCGCTGCCGCTCGACTGCGGCGCTGAGCTATCGCCCTTCTCCACCGCCTACAAGACCTACGGCACGCTGAATGCCGAGAAGTCGAACCTCGTTCTGGTCTGTCATGCGCTGACCGGCGACCAGCATGTGGCGAACCTCCACCCCGTCACCGGCAAGCCCGGCTGGTGGGAGACCATGGTGGGACCCGGCAAGCCCATCGATACCGACCGCTATTTCGTGCTCTGCCCCAACGTTATCGGCGGCTGCATGGGCTCGACTGGCCCGAGTTCGCTCAATCCCGCCACGGGGATCCCTTACGGGCCCGACTTCCCGGTCATCACCGTGCGCGACATGGTGCGGGCGCAGGCGCGGCTGCTCGATCATCTCGGCATTCCCGACGTGCTCTGTGTGCTCGGCGGCTCCATGGGCGGCATGCAGGTGCTGGAATGGGCCGCGACCTATAAGGACCGGGTGTTTTCCGCGGTGCCGATCGCTTGCGCGGCCCGCCACTCCTCGCAGAACATCGCCTTCCATGAGGTCGGCCGCCAGGCGGTGATGGCCGATCCCGAGTGGTGCCAGGGCCGCTATCTGGAAGAGGGCAAGAGCCCGCGCAAGGGCCTCGCCGTCGCGCGCATGGCCGCGCACATCACCTATCTCTCGGACGCCGCGCTGCACCAGAAGTTCGGCCGCAACCTGCAGGACCGGGAGAAGGTCGCCTTCGGCTTCGATGCCGACTTCCAGGTGGAGAGCTATCTCCGCTATCAGGGCGTGAGCTTCGTCGATCGCTTCGATGCCAATTCCTATCTCTACATCACGCGTGCCATGGATTATTTCGACATCGCCGCCGACCATGGCGGGGTGCTCGCCAATGCCTTTGCCGGCACGCGCACGCGCTTTTGCCTCGTCTCCTTCACCAGCGACTGGCTGTTCCCCACCGAGGAGAGCCGCGAGATCGTGCACGCGCTGAATGCGGTCGCCGCCAAGGTCAGCTTCGTCGAGATCAAGTCGGACAAGGGCCACGACGCCTTCCTGCTGCATGAGCCGGAGCTGTTCGACACCATCCGCGGTTTCTTGAGCGCGGCCGCGCGCAAGCGGGGCATTCTGTGATGAACCTCACCACGCCGTCGCACGCGGTCCGCGCCGCCGACACCAGCCGCGTCGACCTTCTGCTGATCGCCGAGATGGTGAGCGCGAACGCGCGCGTTCTCGACATCGGCTGCGGCGACGGCACGCTGTTGCGTCTGCTTGCCGAGAAGCGCGGCGTCGACGGTCGCGGCATCGAGCTCAGCCAAGCCGGGGTGAATTCCTGCGTGGCGCAGGGCCTCGCCGTCATCCAGGGCGACGCCGACACCGACCTCGTCTATTACCCCGACCTCGCCTTCGACTTCGCCATCCTCAGCCAGACCATTCAGGCCACCTACTCGCCGCGCCACGTGCTCGAGCAGTTGCTGCGCATCGGCAAGCGCGCCGTGGTGTCCTTCCCGAATTTTGGCCATTGGCGCGTGCGCACGCAGCTCCTATTCGGAGGCAAGATGCCGAAGACCGACAATCTCCCCGATCGCTGGTACGACACGCCGAACATCCATCTCTGCACCATCAAGGACTTCCTCGATCTGTGCAGCGACGTCGGCGCCAAGGTGGAGCGCACCGTGGCGCTCAATGCCTCTGGCTCGAAGCTCGGCCTCTCCATGCCGCTCTTTGCCCAGAACCTGTTCGGCGAGCAGGCGGTGTTCCTGTTGTCGCGCTAGGCCCCACCGAGTGGGGTCACGCCGGCAGGCACCGGCACGATGCGCCGGCGGCGCACCTTTTGCGTCTCCCGCGCCGGGACCGCGGCGTAGACCTGCTTGGTCGCCTCGACCATGATCACGCCGGAGAAGGTCGGCCACAGCACGAGGCCGAGCCGCTCCCAGAAGACCGCCCAGCGGAGCAGGATGCGCCAGTTGAAGGGCGGCATATAGAGCGCGTACTCCCACTCCTCCGGCGAGAGCATTGCCTCTTTGAGGAGCTTGGTGAGTTGCGAGCGGCTGAACGGGCTGCCATAGCCGAACGGCGTGGTGTCGAGCCGTGCCCACAAGCCCCGGCGATTGGGGACGATCACCAGCAGCCGCCCGTTGGGCTTCAGCACTCGCCACAGCTCGCGCAGCAGCGCGCGCGACTTTTCCGACCATTCCAGCAGGTGGACAAGCAGGATGCGGTCGGCGCTTTCGTCATCGAGCGGCAGTTCGGTCTCATCCACGAGCACGCTCAAGGACTGGCCCTGCTCGGGCCAGGGGATGGCGCCGAGATCGGCCGGCAGGAGCGTGCCCAGCGGCTGAGCCTCGCCCCTGAAGGCGGCAAGGTAGGGTGTGGCGAAGCCAAGCCCGAAGACGCTCAAGCCTTTGAGCTCGCTCCAGCGCGCCCGCACGCGCCCTCCAAGCAACCTGCGCACCACAAGCCCCAGCGGGCAGGCGTAGAAATCCTTGAGATCGATGGCGTCGAGATGCATGGGACTCACGCGCCATTCCGGCGAAAGCCGGAATCCAGCTCTTTGACCCACCCTTGTTTCTGGATACCGGCTTGCGCCGGTATGACG
>DFXC01000024.1:0-1258 GCA_002383105.1 Hyphomicrobiaceae bacterium UBA4118 | reverse complement strand
GTTCTCAACTCCCCCGGGCTCCATTTCAATCCCCTTTGCGGAGATGCTACGGTCAGGCCGGAAGAACGAAAGGCGGCGGAACGCGCGATGGCCCGGTTAGAAATTCATCAATTCCCGACGCGCAGCGACAATTACGGCGTGCTCATCCACGACCCCGCGACCGAGGCCACGGCCTCGATCGACGCCCCTGACGCCGAGGAGCTGCTCGCCGCGCTGCACGAGAAGGGCTGGGTGCTGACCCACATCCTCACCACCCACCATCATCACGACCACACCGCCGGCAACACCATCGTCAAGCGCATGACCGGCTGCACCATCATCGGTCCGGCCATGGAGGCGGGCTCAATTCCCGGCATCGACATCAAGGTTGCCGAAGGTGACACCATCGACGTCGGCAACGCGAAAGCGACGGTGATCGAGACGCCGGGCCACACTCGCGGCCATGTCAGCTACTACCTTCCGGAAGACGAGATCGTCTTTGTGGGGGACACGCTGTTTTCGGTCGGCTGCGGCAAGCTGCTCGAGGGCGACGCCAAGACCATGTGGGCATCGCTGCAGAAGCTCATGATCCTGCCGCCAGAGACCAAGCTCTATTGCGGCCACGAATATACCAACGCCAATTGCCGCTTCGCGCTGACCGTCGAGCCGGAGAACGCGGCGCTCAAAGTGCGTGCGGCCGAGGCCGCAGAGCTGGCCGTGAAGGGCGAGCCGGCGCTGCCGTCGACGATCGGGCAGGAGCTTGCCACCAATCCCTTCCTGCGCCCGTCGAGCCCAGCGATCCAGAAACGGCTCGGCATGGAGGGGCGTGAGCTCTCGGAGATTTTCGGCGAGATCCGCAAGCGCAAGGATCGGTTCTAGACGTGTCGGCTCCTCTGACGGCTGACGAAGTCATCGCCGCGCTCAGGCTCAGGCCGCACCCGGAAGGCGGCTATTACCGCGAGACCTTCCGCGATGCGCCGGGGCACAAGGGCCGGGCACACTCGACCGCCATCCTCTTTCTGCTGAAGGCGGGCGAGGTCTCGCGCTGGCACCGCGTCGATGCGGCGGAGCTTTGGCACTGGTATGGCGGGGCACCGCTTCTGCTCGAAGTGAAGGACGGTGAGACGCACCACGAGTACCGCTTGGGGCCCGATTGGCTGAAGGGCGAGCATCCGCAGGCGGCGGTCCCGGCGCATGCGTGGTAGAGCGCGCGCAGCTTCGGCGCCTGGACGCTTCTCGGCTGCACCGTGGCGCCCGGCTTCGACTTCGCCGGCTTAGA
>DFXC01000088.1:4723-13019 GCA_002383105.1 Hyphomicrobiaceae bacterium UBA4118 | reverse complement strand
CACATGTACAACGCAATGGAGGCGACAGAGAAATAGATGAGTCCCCAATCAGTCTCGGGCCAAGGCATGCGTGGTCTGCCAGCTTCCTGGATTATGAGGAGCGGGTTTTTCGTGGTGGCGGCGGCACTGTTAGTAGTTGTCGTCGCCACCGCGCTCGTAGTCTACACGGGGATCTACAACGTCGCGGCGGACGCCCCGCACACCCAACCGGTTTTTTGGCTGATGACGACGGTACGGGAACGTTCGATCGCTGTTCGCGCGGCAGACATAGTCGTCCCGGGCGATCTGGCTGATTCAAAGCGCGTTGCTTCAGGTGCTGCGCAATATGCGGAGATGTGCAGCAGCTGCCATCTCGCTCCCGACATGAAGAGGACGGAGATCAGTCGGGGCCTCTATCCGAGAGCACCCGAGCTTCGTCGCGGAAGTCGCCTCACGGCGGCGGAGGAGTTTTGGGTCGTGAAACACGGACTTAAGATGTCAGGCATGCCAGCCTGGGGAGTGACGCACGACGATGAACTTCTTTGGAGCGTCGTGGCATTCCTGCGGAAGCTGCCGGAACTCACAGCTGACCAATATCAACAGCTCGTCAAGAGCGCTCCAAAGACTCACGACGAAATGATGCAGGAGATGGACGAGGGCCATGACGGCCAGCCCCACCAATAAGTTTGCGGCCATGAGGCAGAGCAGCAAGCCGCAGCAAAGGGAAGCACTGGCAACGCTAGGGTCGCCGAGGGAGGCGATCACGCGTTGGATCTACGTGCCGCTGATTCTTGCTCTCGCCATTGGCTTTGATGTCGCTGCGAAGGAGCAGCAACATTCAGACGGCGCCGGCAAATAGATGATTGCTCAGATGATCGATGCCGCCCTTCTGGTTCGCCTTGACCGGGCTGTCCGTCGCCTATGTGGCCTGGGACTCGTTCACGCGGAATCCGGAACTCACGGTCATGAAATATGGGTGGGTGTTGGTCACCCTCTACACCGGACCGGTGGGCGCAGCTCTCTACGTGCTCTCCTGCGAGGAGCCGGGACCTTACCAACATGAGGTGTTTATCGAGCCCTTGTGGAAACAGGCGCTCGGCTCGACCATCCACTGCCTGGCAGGCGACGCGACTGGCATCATCATCGCGGCGGCGGTCACCGCCGCGCTTGCGCTGCCCATGTGGCTCGATCTCATATTTGAATATTTGCTTGGCTTCGGCTTCGGCCTTCTCATATTTCAGGCGTTGTTTATGCGCGACATGCTCGGTGGCTCCTACCGGGCGGCACTGGTGCGCTCCTTCATGCCCGAATGGCTGTCGATGAACGCCGTGATGGCGGGCATGATTCCCGTGATGGTCGCGCTGATGAGTCATGACATGCGGGCAATGGAGGTCACCCCAATTCGCTTCTGGGGCGTCATGTCACTAGCCACCTTGGTCGGGGCCGTGATCGCCTATCCGGTGAACGTGTGGCTCGTCGCCGTCGGGCTGAAGCATGGCATGGGAACTGTGCGAGTCCTTGGGGCAGGCGGCCACAATCTCGAGGCCGAGGCAACGCGCATTCCTGCAACATCGGGCAGCCCCTGGGACTCACCGCCGCTATGGTTGGCCATGCAATGACTACGGCGCAACATGCACCGCGCGATCGCGAGCCCGCAGAGCACGAGAGGATGGCGATGAAGGGAGGAGCGACCGGCCCACAGCTGGCGGCCGTCACGCTCCTTACGCTTCTTGCCCTTGGTGCCGGGGTCGTTTTAGCTGGCCTTTCCGGCGGCCTCTCAATGGCCCCAACGATGGAGAGCATGCCCATGCCACTGGCTCTTCGGGCTTCTTCTTGCGAAGATGCCGCCTGACGGTGACGCACCTTCATGATCGACAAGCTCGAATTCATCATCGCGCTGTCGCGCGAGCGGCATTTCGGACACGCGGCAGAGGCCTGCGGCGTGAGCCAGCCCACGCTCTCGGCCGGCATCAAGCAGCTCGAGGATTCGTTCGGGGTGCTCTTGGTGCAGCGCGGATCGCGCTTCCAGGGCTTCACCCCCGAGGGCGAGCGGGTGCTCGACTGGGCGCGTCGCATCGTCGGCGACACGCGCGCCATGCGCCAGGAGATCGACGCGCTGAAGCGCGGCCTTGCCGGCCATATCCGCATCGCCGCCATCCCCACCGCGCTGGCCATGGTGGCGATGATCACCACCCCCTACCGGGCCAAGCACCCCGATGTGAGTTTCACCATCTGGTCGCGCAACTCCATCGAGGTGCTGGGGCTGCTCGAGAATTTGGAGATCGACGCCGGCCTCACCTATCTCGACAACGAGCCCTTGGGCCGGGTGCAGACGGTGCCGCTCTATAGCGAGCAATACCGGCTGCTTGCCTCATCAGACAGCCCGCTCGGGACGCGCGATCAGGTGACCTGGGCCGAGGTGGGCAAGGTGCCGCTCTGCCTCCTCACCCCCGACATGCAGAACCGGCGCATCATCGAGACCTTGTTGCGGCAAGCCGGCGCCGACGTGGCGCCGACCCTCGAATCGGACTCCATCGTGGTGCTCTTCGCGCACGTGCGTACGGGCCGCTGGGCGAGCGTGATGCCGGCGAAGCTTGCCGAGGTGCTGGGCTTGACCGAGAAGGTGCGCGCCATCCCCATCGTCGAGCCGGAGGTCACGCATTCGATCGGGCTGGTCGTGCCCCATCGTAACCCTCTGACACCTTTGATCAATGCGTTGGTCAGCGAGGCCACGCAGCTGGCGCCCATCCTCGGCGCCGACAGTCTGCCGCTACCTGCCGTCCGCGGTCGCCAGGCAAAGGCCAGATCGGCCAAGACCTAGCACGCCCCGGCGCGATACCGCTTTCTTGTCGTATCCCCTATTGAGGGTTGTTCTTGAGGGGCCCGCAGGTGGCGCGGCATTTCCGATTGGTGACGTCGCAGGTATTCAAATAGTTCTGCAAGTCACATCATTGGCGGTGGTGGCGTGAGCGTAATTCTTGCAGGCCGTCACGTCGCTCCGGCATCTCGTGAAGCAGGCCTCCCGCGGGCCGGACGGGGGAATAAATTTTGTTTCATGGATCGTGGCCGCGGCGGCTTCTCGGGTCAAACCAGCGATCGACCGACTGGAGCTCATTTCCATATGGAGACCCGCGCCGGCTGCGAGAGCGACGGCCGCCGAGGGAGCATTGAGACCCAGGCCTATGAGACCGAGAGCAACCAGACCGAGTAACAGTCGCTTTGATGGCATCGTTGCTTCCTCCGCGGGGCGAACTTCCTGGAGACTATACCGGGACTGCCAGATCAAACCCGCCTGACGCGCTGTGGGTCTGGAACGCCAGCGGACGCGGCCAGTAGGCGCGATCAGAGAGCCCGATCGGCCATAAGCTATTGTAATAGATTGGGAAAGGGCGATGGCTCGATCCGCCGGTCAAAGAGGCGATCCTCCAGCTGAAGGACCACGCCGCCGGGAAGGCGGGACATACGCCGGAAACGAGCTTCCAGGGCACTTAGAGTTAATTCGCCTGCTCATCACCCCACCCGGCTCGGCTTTTGGCTGAGCCACCCTCCCCATCAAGGGGAGGGATGGAGCGAATGGCGGCGCAGCGGACTCCCATACCCCCCCTTGTGGGGAGGTCGGCGCGCTATGCGCGCCGGGTGGGGGTGCGAAGTCGCACGTGTTCGTTCTGGCCATTAAGAGACGCAAAGCCCTCCCTTTGAGGGTGGGACCGGCAGATGGTAAGAAGCCCGTCGTGCTCACTCTTTCCCCTGAGGAACTGACGGCCATCAAGCTCAGCTTGCGCGTCGCCACATGGGCGACGATCGTGAGCCTGCCTTTCGGCGTCCTCGTCGCCATGCTGCTGGCCCGCGGGCGCTTCTACGGCCGCTCGCTTCTCAATGCGCTGGTGCTCCTGCCGCTCGTCCTGCCGCCGGTGGTGACGGGCTACGTGCTGCTGCTCCTGTTCGGCCGCCAAGGGCCGCTCGGGCGATGGTTCGCCGAGACGCTCGGCATCGTCTTTGCTTTTCGCTGGACCGGGGCGGCGCTTGCCTGCGCCGTCATGGGCTTTCCGCTGATGGTGCGCGCCATTCAGCTTTCGGCGGCTGCCGTCGACCGCAAGCTGGAGCAAGCCGCGAGCACGCTCGGTGCGAGCCCGCCTCTAGTCTTCCTCACCGTGACCCTGCCCCTGATGGCGCCAGGGATCATCGCCGGCGCCATTCTCGGCTTCGCCCGCGCCATGGGCGAGTTCGGCGCCACCATCACCTTCGTGTCCAACATCCCCGGCCAGACGCAGACGCTCCCCACCCTGATCTATACTTTCACCCAGGTTCCCGGGGGCGATGCAGGGGCGCTCAGGCTGACGCTGATCTCGCTTGCCATCTCACTGACCGCGATCCTCGCTTCGGAGTGGCTGGCGCGGGAGGTCGGCCGCAGAGTGCGCGCCGACTAGCTCGCTCAGGGCATGATCGCGACGCCCCAAGGCAGCCGGCCTACGGGCACCGACTTCTCCGCCTTGAGGGTATCGACATCGATTACCGTCAGGTCGTTGGTGAGACCGTTGGCGACATAGTACTTCTTGCCGTCGGGGCTGAGCTCGCCATGCCAGGGACGCTGGCCGACCAGGATGTAGTCCTTGACCTCCTTGGTCGCGGTGTCGATGACGCCGACGCGATTGGCCGGACCAAGCGCCACGAGGAGCGTCTTGCCGTCCTTGGTGAAGTCCATGCCGACCGGCTGCAATTGCTCGGGCCGCACGCCGGGGACGTCGAAGGTGATCTTCTTGATGACCTTCCAGGTCTTCGGATCGATCACCGAGATGCTGCCGCCGACCTCGGAGGAGACCCACAGCTCCTTGCCGTCGGCGGTGAACTTGGCTTCGCGCGGGCGGCTGTCGACCAGCACGTTGGCGATCAGCTTCATGCTGGCATTGTCGATGACGTGCGCCATGCTCGTGCTCTCCGAGGTGGCGACGGTATATTTCCCGTCGGGGCTCACCCCCATGCCCTCGGGCTCGACGCCCACCGGCACTTCGCCCAGCACATCGCCGCTCTTGATGTCCATGATGGTGACAAGGCTGTCGTCCTCGTTGGCGATGTAGATTTTCTTGCCGTCCGGATCGATGGCCATGAGCTCGGGGTCGGGCCCGGATTCGAGCTCGCGGCTCTTTTCCAGGGTCTTGGTGTCGATCACGTCCATGATGTCGCCGTCGCCGGCGGCAACGAACAGCTCCTTGAAGTCGGGACTCAGCACGACGCCGCGCGGACGCCGCGACACTTTGATGGTCTTGATGACCTCCAGCGTCTTGCCGTCGACCACCGTGATGGTGTTGTCCTTCTCGTTGGAGACGAAGATGGTCTCGGCATAAGCGGGAGCGGTGAAGAGAAGGAGCGCCGTCGCGCACACTGCGGCAGGGATCATGCGATACATGGGACTACCTTTGGTCGGTGGTTAGTGGAGCTTGCACTTGGTCTCAGGCTTGTCGATGCCGAGCGTATCGGTGAGGTTCGTCTCGTGCAGGAAGCCCTCCTGCGGGGAGACCGAGACGGGAACGCGGGGGCCGCCACCAAGGATGATCGGCTGCCGCAACTGATGGTCCCAGGTGCGGAAGCTCATCGCCTGTCCCTTGAAGCCCTCGAGCTTGAACTGGTCCGAGAGCAGAAACGCGCTTACCTCGGGAGGGGTAGTCTTGCCCGAGCGCATGATGCCGTCGGTCAGCGCGCGGCCGCCAAGCCAAGCCGTGTAGTCACGCTCCACCGGCCGGCGCTTGGCGAGCTTGGGCAGTCCGTTTTGGAAGTGCATGGCGCCGTACTCGGTATAGGAGGGGTCCCAGGCAAGCGCCTGAAGCCCCTGGGTTCCCACCACGGGTCGAGGCAGGTAGGTCCGGTAGGCGAGGTAATCGCCGAACCCCTCATCGGTATTGATGACCCACACCAGATCGTGCTCGGGCGCGCCTTGCGTCTCCATGGGAATTTGCGACTGCACCTGCTGATAGCCCGAGTCGGTATTTCTCGCGCCCGGCGGCAGGTCGTAGACCTTCTCCCCTACGATCTTGCCGCCATAGCGCGCGGCCGAGCGCTTGACTTGGGCGAGGTAGTCCTTGTCCGCCGGGGTATCGCCGCGGATTACGAACCATCTCGGCCACTTCTTCCAAATGAAGTACTGGGCCAAAGCGTCGGCGCGCATCGCCCAGTCCGGGATGATGTGGAAGACGTTGGAGCGGCACAGCTCCTGGCGGAGCGCCTCGTCATTGGCGCGGATATTCACGATGACCGAATTCTTGGCCTCGGGCAGGTCGGCCACGGCGATGAGATCGGGCGCCTCGAGGTCGGCGATGATGAAGGCGTCGCCGCCTTTCAGGACTTCCTTCGCCTTGGCCACCAGGTCGCCGCTGGGCGGCACGATGGCCTCGACCAGGGTGAAGGCAAAACCGACGAAGCCCCCGGCCTGATTGGCTTCCTTGATGATGAGGCGCGCCCCCTGAATGCCCTTGTCGGTGATGATCTTCTCGGAATAAGAGAGCGGCAACGGCTCCTCATATTGCTTGCCGAGATAGACAATCGGCACGGTGGCCTTGATGGGTATCTCACCCCCGGCCGAGGGGGCTTCGGCAGGCGCGGCGGCCGGCGCCGGCGCACCGGCAGGCGCTTGCGGCGTCTCGGCGGCGGGTGGGGTGGCGGGAGGGGCCGTCTCGGCAAAGGCGGGGCCGAGCAAGGCTGAAACGAGAAGACCGAAAGCCGCCAGGGCGAAAATCCCCTTGGGGCTTTGACGCGAATGTCCGACCGATACACGCATAGGCGAAAGCTTTGCTCTTGTGACGCTCGCGACGATCAGGGATTGCAAGGGTGCCGCCACGATCCGCGAGACAAGCGGCGATGCGGGCCGCAATTTTTCAGACCTGTCGTCAAATGGCAATGCGCACTGCACAATTTGGCAAAGCGGCCGCCAAGACTAAGGAGCTGAAATTTCCCGATATATAGGCCGTTAGCAATGGGCCTTCCAGGTCATGGTAATCTTTATGCCACCCCCCTGGCGGCGGGCCCGCGCGGGAACCGACGCTGGCGGTCTTGCGCCAAGCGAAAAGGCCGCCAAGCCCGGAGGGCTTGACGGCTTTTGCAAACCAATCCTCGCCCCGGGAACCGGGGCCGCCCAACTATTGCGGCGGCGGCGGCGGCGGCGGGTTGAGAGAGCTCGGGTTCACCGAGCGGATGAAGGCAATGATTCTCCACAGATCGTCGCTGGTCTTGATGATGTCACCGAAGGGCGGCATGGGACCCACTATAGTCTCGGTCCTGACACGGGTATAACCCTGCTTCTGCAGATCAACGGAGCCCAAGGTGACCAAGCGGAACAGCGTGTCGTCGTCCCTGCCGTACACCCAGGTGTCGTTGGTGAGCGACGGACACATGCCGCCGCCACCGCCGCCGCCATGGCAACCATTGCAGCCCGCGGAGAGGTATCTATGGTGAGCCTCTTCGGTGATGGCGGCGATGTCGGCATTGTAGGGGTTCTTCAGCTCGCCTTTAGGCGTGCTGGCGACGAGATCGCGCGGGGGCGTGGCGGGCCCGAGCATGGGACCGCCGGCGCCGGCGCCCTTCGACTCGTCTGCAGCGCCCGCGGCCGGAACCGGGTGGGTGCCAAGAGGAGGCGCATCGGCCGGAGGTGTTGGCGAAGTGTTGTGGTCGTCGTCGGCGGCGCAGGCTTTCCACACCCCCGCACTCAGGACCCCGATAAGAGCGATGGTCAAAACTCCAGTAATGATTTTGCGCACAGTTTCGTTTCCTTACCCTAGTTGCCTTGTTGGTTGAGCTTGTCGAAAGAGAAAGCCGATATCCATTGGCTTCAGCCGATCGCCCTCCGGCACGCGCCAGACCTCGAGCGCATATTGCTCGTTTGGGTGTGCCGTGTCGTGGAAAACAACATTGGGAAACCAGCCATCGTCCTGCCATCCGCGCGTAAGACGCACGCCGTCGAGAACAAGGTGGAGATCGGGACCGAAGCACGATCCTCGATCGTGAACACCCCGTCCTCGGAGCGTCTGGGAGAATATCCTTCCGCTAAGGCCGCGTCCCCCCAAGGCTTTGGCGGCCTGACACATGTCATAGCGCACATCACGCGCGGGGCGATAGCGGCCGTAAGACGGTGCGGCATTTTGGCTTCCGCAAAGGTTAATCGTTAGCGATCAATTGGTTACGTCGAAGTCCATGCCTTCGAAGGTGTAGCGGGGAACCTGCGTCCAGATGCCGTCCTCCTGGACGGGGACCTTGTGGATCTTGACATCGTCAACGTTAAGTTGTCCGCCCTTCTGGTTGACCCAGAAATCGATGTCGTAATATTCGTCCT
>DFXC01000088.1:0-4577 GCA_002383105.1 Hyphomicrobiaceae bacterium UBA4118 | reverse complement strand
TGGATCTCGACGAAGTCGAGCGGGATGCTCTCGCCGGTCTTGTCGTCCTTGATGTCGAGGGCGCCGTTCGCGTCCTTATGGGTCGCGATATATTTGTGGATCGCGCCCATCACCTGCCAGGCACGAGTCACCTCCATGTCACCAGGGTGCTCCTGCACCGGGAGCCACCACCAGGCGACCGGCATGCGCGTGATCATGATCCAGCCGTCGCCCTCCTGCTGCGGGCCCTTCTGCACCCTGATATCCATGAGGGTGAGCTTGTCACCGTCGGGCTTGAACCAGAAGTCGATGGCGTATTGCTTCTTGGCCTCGTCCTTGTCGTGGAAGATGACGTTGGCGAACCAGCCATAGCCCTCCATGCCGCGCACGATCTTGACCTGCTCGAACACGAGGTTGAGATCGGCGTCGAGCTTGGGGTCATGGAAGACGAAGGCGCCGTCCTTCGACCGCTCGGCGATCGTTGCCTCGACCGCCTTGTCCACGTCCTCTTCGCTGAACTCCTTGCCGCTCTTGGGCTCGGAGGCGACCGTAGCGGCGTCTGCCGCAGGACTTGGCTCGTCTGCAGGACTGGGCTGGTCCCCCGCGAGCACGGGCCCACAAACGCACAAGGCCACGGCGATCGCCGTGGCCTGCGCAACGAAGAGGCTCCGATCAAGCCGGCAGAGGATCATTGGCTGGACGTCCCCTGCCCCTTCTCCGGCGCGGGAGAAGGCTCGCTCTCGGCGGCTTTCGCCGCGCCGAGCACCATGATCGCCTGCGCGGACTCGATATTCCCGTTCCGCGTCGCAACGTCGGTGGCGGTCTGGCCCTGATCGTCCTTGAGGCTCGCGTCGGCGCCTGACTCCATCAGGAGGCCGATCATCGGCGGGTTGTTGTGGGTCGCGGCAATCATCAAGGCAGTAACGCCCTTCGTCGACTGGGCGTTAACATTGGCGCCGCGCTCGATGAGGCTTTTGGCGATGTCGATGGGGCGGGTGCTGCTCGGAAGGAACATGGCCCCTTCGGCCGGCGCGGTCTGCGCCGCGGCAACCATCAGCGGCGTCAGCCCTTCGGCGCCCGACGGCTCGTTCACCTTCGCGCCGGCTTCGATCAGCGCCTTGGCCGCCTCGTAATTGTCGTCGGCGATCGCGAGCGGAAGCGCCCTAAAGCCTTGTGGGCCAGGCTTCTCGATGTCGGCGCCATGCTCCAAGAGCACTTTGATCGAGGGCACATGGTCGCGGGAGGCCGCGGCAATCAGCGGCGTCGTGCCGTCGCTCTTGGCCAGATTGACGTCGGCCCCGAGCTCGATCAAGAGATTGATCATATCGTCATGGCGCTGCCGCGCGGCGCTGATCAGGGGGGTCCAGCCTTGGTTGTCGGGCTGGTTGACGTCGGCGCCCTTGCCGACCAGGAACTTGACGCGGTCGAGATCGTTGGCGATCAACGCGTTGCTCAGCTCCTGGGTGATGTCGGCGCCGTCAGCAAGCCAGCCCTCGACCTTCTCTTTGGTGACCACTTGGTCTGGCGAGGCGAGGTCGGGACGCGCCTTGAAGTCCTCCTGCGTCACCTCAGTGTAGCTGCCATGGGACGGAAGGTCGCCCGACACAAGGCAACGGCTGCACTGCACCAACGGCACGCCGTAATCTTTCAGAATTTTGTCGATTTCTTGCTGCTTATCCTCGAGAGCGAATTCGAGCATGTATTTCAGGAAGGCGTCGGTCTTGCGCACGCCGATGGCGAGGTCGAACTCGAGGGGAATCTTATCTTCCATGAGATTGACCGGCAGGATGGTGAGTGGGGCACCCTTCGACTTGACCCAGCCGGCAAATGGTCCCCAGACGGCGGCGACATCGAGATCGCCATCCACCACCTGCTGGACCTGATACCAGGGCTGGTTCTCCGGATTCAAATCGGCGTCATGGGTGACGACATGCAGCGATACGTTGTTGATGATGCCGTGCTTCGCCAGTACGTCGCGGATGCCCGAGGTCTGAAAGACGCCGATCTTCAGTTCTTTAAGCTTCGGATCGTCGAGGCTCTTGATGTCGATGCCTTTGTCATCGCGAAAGGCAAGGACATAGGTCGTGCGATAGATCGGGTTGGTGGTGAGAAGGGATCCGTAATTGGCAGGGATGTCGATCATCACGTCGCACATGCCCGCATCGAAGGTCTGCCGGGTCATCGCCCGTTCGAGAAAGGGACGCCAGTAGAAGCTGACGCGCGCACCAGTGGCCTCGCCAAGCACGTTGGCGATCTTGTTTTCGAGGCCCTCAAACTTGTCGTTGGAGAAAGGCATGTTGCCCGGGTCGGCGCAAACCTTGAGCGTCTGCAGCTTTTTGGCTTTGTAGGCAACCTTGGCCGCGGCCCGGATGGCAATCTTCTCGCTCGGAGTGAGTTCCTCGAATTCCTTGCTGAGGTCCCGCCGCAGCTCCTTGGCAGCGAGAGCCGGTCCTAAAGCCCAGCCCGAAACGGCAAGACAAAGCGCGAAAGTCAGGATGCGCACGAGCATGGGACAAGGGCTCTTGTTTCGCGTGGCATTCGCGTGGTTTTGGGGGAAGCGCGGAGGCTTCTCACACTGGCGCTCGCCCGCTTCGACGGCGGTACGAACAACCGCTATATAAGGAAATGGCGCCCGATGCCGCAAGGGCATCGGGCGCCTATTAGTCTAGAAGATTCCGCTTATTCAAAAACGCGGAAGACGTTCAGTTCACCGCCCGCGGGGATGTTGGCCAGGCCAGCAGCCTTGGTCATCGCCGTAGCGCCGATGGCACCGAACTTGTCGGTCAGGTCAAGATGAGCCGCGACCGGGACACCGATCCAACCACCGATGCCGGAATAGACGCCGACATACTGATGACCACCGGTCTTATAGGTGATCGGGTTGGCAATGATGCCGGAACCAAGCTTACGGCTCCAAAGGACCTTGCCGGTGCTACGGTCGACAGCGCGGAAGTCACCGCCCAGGCTGCCGTAGAACACGAGACCACCCTCGGTGTTCATCGTGCCGCCCCAGTTCGGGAACGGATCCGGAACTTCCCACAAGGTCTTGCCCGACAACACGTCGAACTTCTTGATCTTGCCGGTGGTGCCCTTCACTTCAGGATACATGTACACGTTGGCGAACACGTAAACCGTGCCCTGATTCGTGTGCGTGCGCTCCTGAGGCTCTAGCTCCATGCACCAGTTGTTGGTGGGCATGTAGAAGATGTTCGGCTCTTTGGGATCAACCGAACCGGGCTGCTGATCCTTGCCACCCATGGCTGAGGGGCAAGCCTCAACGTTGCGGCCACGCTCGAGCGGAGAATGGTCACGAACCTTGACCGGACGGCCCGTCTTCATGTCGATCTTCTCGGCCCAGTCCACGGTAACGTATTTGTTGGCGCGGAGCAGAGTGCCGTCCGTGCGGTCGAGCACATAGGCAAAACCGTTACGATCGAAGTGAGTCAGGGTCTTGTGCTTCTTGCCGTCGACGTCCATGTCGGTCAGCATATTCTCGTTGACGCCGTCATAGTCCCACTGATCGAAGGGGGTCATCTGATAGGCAAACACGGCCTCGCCGGTGTCAACCTTGCGGCCGAAAATCGTCATCGACCACTTGTTGTCGAAACCACCAGCGTTGCACTCCTCGTGGGTCTTGTCCGGGCAACGATAGGCCGGGCTCCACAGGCCGGGGTTACCGGTCGAGTAGTAGACCATCTTGAGCTCGGGGTCGTAACTGTACCAGCCCCAAGCAGCGCCGCCACCGATCTTGTAGTCCTCTCCCGGGAAGGTCTTGATGCCGAGATCGGAACCAGCTTGACCGAATTGCGGATTGGCTTTGTTAGTGTCTGCCGACAGGCACACGTCCTTGTCGGTGCCGGTGCTCTGGCACTGCCAAGCCACCGAGCCGTCCTTCAAGTTGTAAGCCGTGAACCGACCGCGCGCGGCGAACTCGTCGCCGCCGAAGCCGATCATCACCTTGTCGTCGGCGATCAACGGAGCAGGGGTGATGGTCTCACCCTTCTCGGGGTAAGCGGACTTGACCACCCAGACTTCCTTGCCAGTCTGGCCGTCGAGGGCAATCACGAAGCCGTCGAGGGTGCCATAGACGAACTTGCCGTCGGCATAGGAACCGCCACGGTTGACCGTGTCGCAGCAAGCACGGGGAATGGCCGACTCGTCACGATCAGTCGTCTTCACATAGCTCCAAACCGCCTTCGGATTGTCAGGATCGGTAAGATCCAGGGCTTGCACCTCGTTGCAGGTGACCATCGCCGCGCAGCCGCTGACCATGAACAACATGGTCTTGCCGCCGACATCCTTGATCACGAGGGGCTGACCTTCTTGACCGCGGAGGTTGTTTTGCGACTGCAGCCAGACCAGCTGCAGCTTGCCGATGTTCTTCGTGTTGATTTCGGCCAAGTCACTGTGACGCGTCAGTGAGAAATCCCGGCCGGGGGCTGGCCACTGATCGGGATCTTTCATACGCGCAAGCTGCTCCTCGTCGGAGCCAGCCATAGCCTGACCGGAGAGACCCATCATCACCGCGATGATGGACCCGGCCAGGACACCAAACTTCATATTCATGTCTTTCTCCTCTCCCTAGCTACTCAGTTCAC
>DFXC01000112.1:417-2752 GCA_002383105.1 Hyphomicrobiaceae bacterium UBA4118 | reverse complement strand
CAGGCGATGGTGCTCGATCGCGCGGGCGTGTCGCTCCGGGCCGCGGAGCTTCCGGTGCCGGAGCCCGGACCCGGGCAGATCCTGCTCAAGGTCGCGGCCTGCGGGGTGTGCCGCACCGATCTCCACATCGTCGATGGCGAGCTGGCCCATCCCAAGCTGCCGCTCGTGCTCGGGCACGAGATCGTCGGGCGGGTTGAGGCGCTCGGGGCAGGCGTCGCAGGCTTCGCGCCGGGAATGCGGGTGGGCATGCCATGGCTTGGGTTTACCGACGGCACCTGCTCCTATTGCCGCGAGTCCCGCGAGAATCTCTGCGACCACCCGCGCTTCACCGGCTACGACATCGACGGCGGCTATGCCGGTTACGCCGTTGCCGACGCGCGCTACGTTTTCCCGGTGCCCGAAGGGTATAGCGACGCCGAGGCAGCGCCGCTCTTGTGCGCGGGGCTGATCGGCTACCGCTCGCTGAAGATGACAGGCGACCCGCAAGCCGGGACCCCGGCTCGCCTCGGCATCTATGGCTTCGGCGCCGCAGCCCATATCGTGGCGCGGGTGGCGCGCCATCAAGGGCGTGAGGTCTTTGCCTTCACCAGGGCGGGCGATGCCAAAGCGCAAGACTTCGCCTTGAGCCTCGGCGCGGTGTGGGCGGGCGCTTCAGAGGAGCGGCCACCGCAAGAACTCGATGCCGCCATCATCTTCGCGAGCGTCGGCGCGCTGGTGCCGCTCGCGCTCAAGGCCGTGCGCAAAGGCGGCGTCGTGGTCTGCGGCGGCATCCATATGAGCGACATCCCGAGCTTCCCTTACGAGATCCTGTGGGAGGAACGGGCGCTCCGCTCGGTCGCCAATCTCACCCGGGCCGACGCGCGCGAGTTCCTGGCGCTGGCACCCAAGGTGCCGGTCAAGACCACGGTGGTGCCGATGAAATTGAGCCAAGCCAATGAGGCGCTGATGCGTTTGCGCAAGGGCGAGCCCTCCAGGCTAATTCGCTCTATTCGAACGTTTTTTTTGCGCCCCAGTTCCGAGCCCCCTACGTCAAGCTTGACGCGCGTCAAGGCAGAGGATCAGGATCAAGGAAATAACCAAGAATACATAGATATTTATGGGAGGATTTCATGCTGCACCAGGTCATCGAGACCCTGAACGCGCGCGTGGCCATGCGGCCCCGCTACGAGAATTTCATCGGCGGCAAATGGGTAGCGCCGGTCGCCGGCCAGTATTTCGACAATATCAGCCCGATCACCGGCAAGCCGGTGTGCCAGATCGCCCGCTCGCAAGCGGCCGACATCGAGCTTGCGCTCGACGCGGCGCATAAGGCGAAGGATGCCTGGGGCAAAACCTCGCCCGCTTCGCGCGCCGCCATTCTCAACAAGATCGCCGACCGCATGGAGGAGAACCTCAAGGTGCTCGCGGCGGTCGAGACCATCGACAACGGCAAGCCGATCCGCGAGACGACCTTCGCCGACATTCCGCTGGCAATCGATCATTTCCGCTATTTCGCGTCCTGCATCCGCGCCCAGGAAGGCTCGCTCTCGGAGATCGATCACGACACGGTCGCCTATCACTATCACGAGCCGCTCGGCGTGGTCGGTCAGATCATCCCGTGGAACTTCCCGATCCTCATGGCGGTGTGGAAGCTCGCGCCCGCTCTCGCCGGCGGCAATTGCGTGGTGCTGAAACCGGCCGAGCAGACGCCCATGTCGATCATGGTGCTCATGGACCTGGTCGGCGATCTCCTGCCGCCCGGTGTGCTTAACGTGGTCAACGGCTTTGGCGTCGAGGCCGGCAAGCCGCTTGCCCAGAACAAGCGCATCGCCAAGATCGCTTTCACCGGCGAGACCACCACGGGGCGGCTCATCATGCAATATGCGAGCGAGAACCTGATCCCGGTGACGCTCGAGCTCGGCGGCAAGTCGCCCAACATCTTCTTCGCCGACGTGATGGCCGAGGACGACGACTATTTCGACAAGGCGCTCGAAGGCTTCACCATGTTCGCGCTAAACCAGGGCGAGGTGTGCACCTGCCCCTCACGCGCACTGGTGCAGCGCTCGATCTACGACCGCTTCATGGAGAAGGCGATTGCCCGGGTGAAAAAGATCAAGCAGGGCAATCCGCTCGAGCTCTCGACCATGATCGGCGCGCAGGCCTCCAACGATCAGCTGGAGAAGATTCTTTCTTATATCGATATCGGCAAGAAGGAAGGCGCCAAGCTCTTGACCGGTGGCGAGCGGCTCGCGCTCAACGGCGAGCTCGCCGAGGGCTATTACATGCAGCCCACGGTGTTCGAGGGCCACAACAAGATGCGCATCTTCCAGGAGGAGATCTTCGGGCCCGTCCTGTC
>DFXC01000112.1:0-157 GCA_002383105.1 Hyphomicrobiaceae bacterium UBA4118 | reverse complement strand
AAGAGATCTTCGGCCCGGTTGTCTCGGTCACCCGTTTCGACGACTACGACGATGCCCTGAAGATCGCCAACGACACGCTGTACGGCCTTGGCGCCGGCCTATGGACGCGCGACATGAACCGCGCCTATCGCATGGGCCGCGGCATCCAGGCGGGACG
>DFXC01000023.1:35903-43353 GCA_002383105.1 Hyphomicrobiaceae bacterium UBA4118 | reverse complement strand
GCGGAGGTCTTAAGCCTTGCATCTCCCGCCGCCGGGCCGTCCACCGTCATCACCGTCACGGCCGGGCTGATGCGGCGGTTATATTGGCTGTCGAGCATCGGGCGCCAGTCGTCGCCCTCCCGCATGATCTCGACGATGGAGACGCCATGGGCGGCCATCTCGATATCGACGAGCTCCGCCGTCATGTCCTTGAAGCAGATCGTGTCCTGGCGGGGGATGCCCGGGAACATGACCTCCTCGTTGGTATATTCATGATTGACGCAGAGGAGCCCGCGCGTGCCGTCGGTATCGAGCGGGATGAAGGCGACATAGTCGTTGTTGTAGCCGAACTGCTTCAATTGCGCGGCGGCGCTTTGCTTCAAAGGATCGAAGGCGGGGGAATCGGGAAAGAGCGGATCGCCCCATCTGAGCAGGACTTGCGCGCGATAGCCGTCGGCGACGTGGTGGGTCTCGTCCACGCCGGCGGCAAGCTCTTCGAAGTCGAAGCGATCCACGCTCGGGCTTTCGGCGTGGACCGTGCGGGGAGCGAGCACCGCGGGTCCGAACAGGGCCGCGGCAGCGGTGACGCCGAGCGTGCCGCGCATCATCTCGCGCCGGCTGTAGCGCCGCAGGATGATGTCGCCGATCGAATCCCCATCCGCCGGGCTTAAGGGCTCATTGTCATGGGCCTCATAGGCTTCGGCGCGGTTGCAGAAATGATCGGTTTTCGCCATATGCGGGGCTCATCATGCGGGTAAAACGGTGCTGAAATTAGTGCGGCGCCGTGACAGATTTGCGAAGAGGAAAAAGCGATGGCGGAGGAGACTCCGATTTGCGATTTCGGCTGGAAGGCGCCCGCCTTCACGCTTCCGGGCGTCGACGGCAAGAGCCATAGCCTCGAGACCTTGCGCGGGCCGAAGGGCACGCTGGTGATGTTCATCTGCAACCATTGCCCTTACGTCAAGGCGGTGATCGACCGCATCGTGCGCGACGCGCAGGAGCTTGCAGCCTACGGCGTGAGCGCGGTCGCCATCTCCTCCAACGACACGGTGCATTATCCGGAGGATTCCTTCGACAACATGAAGCGGTTCGCTGAAGCGCACCGTTTCGGCTTTCCCTATCTATTCGACGAGAGCCAAGATGTCGCACGGGCCTATGGCGCCGCCTGCACGCCGGACTTCTTCGGCTTTAACGACAAGCTCGAGCTGCAATATCGCGGGCGTCTCGATGCGAGCCGCAAAGAGGCCGCTCACGCGGGCGTCCGCCGCGACCTGTTCGAGGCGATGAAAGGCGTTGCTTTGACGGGCCGCGGCCCGCGTGAGCAGGCGCCATCGATCGGCTGCTCCATCAAGTGGAAGGCGGCGTAGTTTCCTCTGAGCTCATCCCTCACCCTGAGGAGGCCGCGGAACGCGGCCGTCTCGAAGGGGGACGCCTCGTGCTTCGAGACGCGGCCTTAAGGCCGCTCCTCAGCATGAGGGCTTATTAACCTCGCCTTAAGCGTACCGCTTTCCCGTTTCTTTACGGGCCGCTCCTAAAATTCATCTCAAAAGCGGCGGGGTTCATAGAGGGATGTTGATCCGTTACGCCATGTTGGTGGCGCTGGCAGCCTCATCGGTCTGGGCGGCCATCAACATCGGCACGAGCGACGCCCAGGTGCTTCTGGTCGGTGCCGGCCAGAGCGGGCAAGCAAGCGACGTGGCGTTCTGGTTGCTTGCGGCGGTCGCGACTCTCATCACCCTTTCGCTTTGCCGCTTCGTGGTCTTCGGACTGCCGTCGATGGTCGACGGTTGGTACCAGGATCACAAGTCGTGGTTCTACACCATCCTATTCGGGGGGCTCGTCTACGCGGCGTTCTATTTGATGTAAGCGGGCTCGATCCGAACCGAGTTTGGGGGAGCCTGGCGGGGGACCTTCGCTTCTGCGTCCGACGGGGGAACGCGGGACAAGCGCAAGGTCGGCAGGCCGGGCAAAAGTGGGGCGGCCGTCCCTAAAGCGGCCGCCCCATCTTTTTTCCCGGTCAGTGTCCTTCGCGTTTCGTCAGACGCTGTAATACATGTCGAACTCGATGGGGTGGGGCATCATCTCGAAGCGCTCCACCTCTTCCATCTTGAGCTCGAGATAGGAGTCGATCGCGTCGTCGGTGAAGACGTTGCCCTTCTTCAGGAAGGCGCGGTCCGCGTCGAGCTCCTCGCAAGCCTGGCGCAGCGAGCCGCACACGGTCGGCACTTTCTCCAGCTCCTCCGGCGGCAAGTCGTAGAGGTTCTTGTCGATCGGATGGCCGGGATGGAGCTTGTTGGCGATGCCGTCCAGCCCCGCCATGAGCATGGCGGCGAAGGCGAGATAGGGATTGGCGCCGGGATCCGGAAACCGCACCTCGACGCGCTTGGCCTTGGGTCCCGAGCCGAGCGGAATGCGGCACGAGGCAGAGCGGTTGCGCGAGGAGTAGGCGAGCAGCACCGGCGCCTCGTAGCCCGGCACCAGCCGCTTGTAGGAGTTGGTGAGTGGGTTGGTGTAGGCGTTGAGCGCCTTGGCATGCTTCAGGATGCCGCCGATATAGAACAGCGCCATTTCGGAAAGGTCGGCGTATTTGTCGCCGGCGAACATCGGCTTGCCGTCCTTCCAGATCGACTGGTGCGTATGCATGCCCGAGCCGTTGTCGCCGAAGATCGGTTTCGGCATGAAGCAGGCGGTCTTGCCGTAGACCTGCGCCACCTGGTGGATGACATATTTGTAGATCTGCATGGAGTCGGCCAGCTTGACCAGCGGGCCGAACTTGATGCCGAGCTCGTGCTGGGCGGCGCCCACCTCGTGATGGTGCTTCTCGGTGACCACGCCCATGTCGGCCATCACCGAAAGCATCTCGGAGCGGAGATCTTGTGCCGAGTCGATCGGCGGCACCGGGAAGTAGCCACCCTTGGTGCGCGGCCGGTGACCGAGATTGCCCATCTCATATTCGGTGTCGGTGTTGGTCGGCAGCTCGATCGAGTCGATCTTGTAGCCGCAATTGAACGGCTCGGCGGCAAAGCGGACGTCGTCGAAGACGAAGAACTCCGCCTCCGGGCCGAACACGGCCGTGTCGCCGAGGCCCGTCTGCTTAAGATAGGCTTCGGCCTTGCCGGCGATGCCGCGCGGATCGCGCTCATAGGGTTCGTTGGTCAAGGGCTCAAGCACATCGCAGAACACCGCCAGCGTGCTTTGCGCAAAGAACGGGTCGAGCACGGCCGAATTTGGGTCCGGCATCAGCTTCATGTCCGACTCGTTGATCACCTTCCAACCGGCGATTGACGAGCCGTCGAACATGATCCCGTCGTTAAACGCGTCCTCGTCCATCTCCCTGGGGTCCATGGTGAGATGCTGCATCTTGCCCCGCGGATCGGTGAAGCGCAGGTCGACGTACTTGATCTCCTCGTCCTTGATCTTCTTGGTCACACTCTTAGCGTCTGCCATCGTACTCCCCTGTCCTTTGCATCATGATGCCGCCCTTGGTGATGTTGGCGGCGGAATAGACTCTGCTCCGGCCCGCGCCTTGCCGGTGTTCGGGTGGCCATCCTCGTCAGATGGCGTCGTTGCCGGTTTCGCCGGTGCGGATGCGCACGGCCTCCTCCACGTTCGACACGAAGATCTTCCCATCACCGATGCGGCCGGTCTTGGCCGAGGTGATGATAGCGTCGATCGCCTTCTCCACCATGTTGTCGCCGAGCACGAGCTCGAGCTTCACCTTGGGCAGGAAGTCGACGACATATTCGGCGCCACGATAGAGCTCGGTGTGGCCCTTCTGGCGTCCGAACCCTTTGGCCTCGGTCACCGTGATGCCCTGGAGCCCGATCTCTTGCAGGGCCTCCTTCACCTCATCGAGCTTGAATGGCTTGATGATCGCCTCGATCTTTTTCATTGTTTTGCTGCACCTCCCTTGGACGCAGAGAAGCGCTTAGCCGCGCGCGCTTCCGTCCGTTATCTCGCAACACTGTGGGCCAGCCGAAGCACGCCCTATGCCAATCCTCTGCGCGCAAGTTTTGTCTCTCGTTTCAAGGCTCTATGACGATCGGGCGGAGGTCGGAGGCGGCGGGCAAGGCATCGCTGCTCAAGTCTTAGGCTAATTGCATAAGGATTAAGCAGATTTGCAGGACCTGCGCCATGATTTGCTTCTCCGCCGCGCCTTTGCTCTACAACCAAGCGCTCTATCCGGCGATGAGCGGGAAACCATGATCGAGCTTTTGACCGCAGAGGAAATGGCACGCGCCGATCGTCTCACCATCGAGGGTGGGGTGCCGGGCGAGGTGCTCATGGAGAACGCCGGGCGCGCCGTGGCCGAGGAGCTGTCTCGCCGCTTTCCCGATGCTGGCACCGTCGCAGTCCTATGCGGCCCCGGCAACAATGGCGGCGATGGCTTCGTCGCGGCGCGCCACCTCAAGGAGCGCGGCTACAAGGTTAGGCTCGGCTTCAACGGCGATCCGGCGCGCTTGCCCATGGATGCTGCCGCCATGGCCAAACGCTGGAGCGGCGCGCGCGAGCCGCTTCGTCCAGACATTCTCGCCAGCGCCGATGTCGTGATCGACGCTCTCTTCGGAGCGGGTCTCTCTCGCCCGATCGAAGGGGAGCTTGCCGCTTTGATCGATGGCGTGAACGCTTCCGGTCTTCCCGTGCTGGCGGTCGACGTGCCGAGCGGCATCGACGGCACCACTGGCGCGGTCAAGGGCACCGCCATCCGCGCGGTCGCGACCGTGACCTTCTTCCGTCTGAAGCCGGGGCATTTGCTCTTGCCGGGGAAGGCGCATTGCGGAGAGGTGAAGCTCGCCGAGATCGGCGTTCCGCAGAGCGTGCTCGACACGATTGCGTCTAAGACCTTCGTCAATGCGCCCCCGCTCTGGCTCGCACGCTTTCCCTGGCCGAAGCCGGAAAGCCACAAATATGCGCGCGGCCATGCCGTCGTGGTGTCGGGGCCCGTCTATAGCACAGGAGCCGCGCGGCTCGCCGCCCGTGGCGCGCTGCGGGCGGGCGCTGGCCTCGTCACGGTCGCAAGCCCACGGGACGCCATCGCCGTCAATGCCTCTCAGCTCACCGCCATCATGGTGCGCGAGGCCGATGACGCGCGCGCGCTCACGAGTCTCCTCGCCGATCCGCGCAAGAACGCGGTGTTGATCGGGCCTGGCGTGGGGGGAGGGGAGCGCACCAAGGAGATGGTGCTTGCCGCTCTTGCCTCGAAGGCCGCTATCGTGCTCGACGCCGATGCGCTCACCTCCTTTGCCGAGGCCCCAGGGCCGCTGTTCGCCGCCATCCGATCGCGCGCCGCCCCGGTCGTGCTCACGCCCCATGACGGTGAGTTCGCGCGGCTGTTCGGCGACCTTCCGTCCGTCTCCAAGCTCGAGCGGGCGCGGGAAGCTTCGTCGAGATCGGGCGCCGTCATCGCGCTCAAGGGCTCAGACACCGTGGTCGCCGCCCCCGACGGCACCGCCTCGATCAACGCGACCACGAGCCCATGGCTTGCCACCGCCGGCACCGGCGACGTGCTGGCCGGCATGGTTCTCGGGCTGCTCGCCCAAGGGATGTCGGCGTTTGAGGGGACAAGCGCCGCGGTCTGGCTGCATGGGGCGGCAGCCCGCGTCTTCGGGCCGGGTCTGATCGCTGAGGATTTGCCGGAGATGCTGCCGCCGGCGCTGCGCGAGCTTGCCGGGGATGCCTCTGCCCGGAGCAAGAAAACGTAGGAAAATAGCCTCCCCGAGACGGCTTGGTGACCCTTTGTTGACACACTCCGACCTTATGGGGGACATGAGAGGCTAGGTTTGTGGGGGAGCGGGTTCCCTGACCGCCAATGCAATCGACACGGATTAAGCTTTCCGGGCTCATTCTCGTCCTTATCGCGCTCGCCTCAGCCGGCGCCAGCGCCGATGAAGACAAGACGCTTCTACGCGCCCGCGAGGGCGCCGCGGCGCTCATGCGCGGGCAGTATGACAAGGCCATAGCCGCTTACGACGAGGCGCTGGCGGCCCCTGAGATTGCGGATTTCATCGAGGCGAGCATCTACAGCGATCGCGGCATCGCCAAATGGCGGCTGAAGCAGACCAAAGAAGCGATCGACGATTTCAACAAGTCGATCCAGCTCGCCCCCGATAATGCCACCGTCTACAACAACCGGGGCAACGCGTTGATGGATCTCGGCCACCCCGACGAAGGGGTGAAGGATTTCGACCGGGCGATCGCGCTTTCACCGAATTACGGTGCGGCCTACAACAACCGGGGCAACGCCCACGCCACCCTTGGCCAATACGAGCCCGCCTTCCAGGATTTCCGCAAGGCCGTTGAGCTGATGCCGACGAGCGCGGTGCCGTTCAACGGACGCGGCAAGGCCCATTCCGAACTCAAGCGCTATCACGCCGCGGTGCGGGACCTGACCCGCGCCGTCACCCTCAACCCGAAATATGCTGCGGCCTACGACAATCGCGCCCAGGCCTACCTCGCCATCGCCATGTACAAGGAAGCTTCCGACGATGCGACCCAGGCCCTCACGCTCGAACCCGATCAGCCCAATGCCGATCTCCTGCTACTGCGCGCCCGGGCCTACGCGGGCGACAAGAAATTCAACCCGGCCTTGGACGACCTGAACAAGGCGATCGAACTGAAGCCCGACCTCGCCGACGCCTATATCGAGCGCGGCATTGTGTTCACCCAGACCCGCCGCTTCGACGATGCCATCGGCGATTTGACCCGCGCCATCGAGATCGATCCCAAGAATGTCAAGGCTTACGCCATGCGCGCGTCGGCAAGACTTCAGGCCGAGGCCAATGACGATGCGCTGGGCGACGTCAATGAGGCGCTCCAGATCGCGTCCAACGATCCGCTCGCTTTGCGCGTCAGGGGAAATGTCTACGAGGCGCTGACCCGTAACGATGAGGCGATCGCCGATTACAACGCGGCGCTTGCGCAAGACCCGTTTCAGACCGAGAGCCGCGACGCGCTGCAGCGCCTTGGCCAAGAGGTGCCGCCGGAGGAGGGGCAGCCCTTGGGGCCGCCGCTCTCAGGTTGGGTGATCAAAGAGCCCGAGTCGGGCCGCTACATCGCCAGCAACCCGAAATACGCCTCCCTCAGGGTCGAGCTTGAGATGTTCGGCTCGGGCAAGCCCAGGATCGTGGAATGGAAGCAGTTGAAGGACGCGTTGTCCGGCATCGGGCTGCTGCAGTACTACGCGGGCGACTTTGGTGAAGGGCAGGACACCAGCCTCGAATATGTGGCCATCGTCGACATTCGCGCCAACAAGGTCCTCTCCATCGAGCCCCATAGCTGGGGGCCGGCAGCCGCCCAATGGAACTGGCAGGCCGTCTCGGTGGTGGTCACCGACCCCGACGGAAACGCCAACGAGGTCCAGCTTCGCAAGGCGAGGAAAGCCGCTCCGGCGCCCACCGATTTTTGGGGATTTGAGCAGCCGCGCACCACTGACAACAGCGCGAGCGGCGGCACTGGCGGGGGGGGCGGCGGG
>DFXC01000023.1:22720-35805 GCA_002383105.1 Hyphomicrobiaceae bacterium UBA4118 | reverse complement strand
GCGGCGGCGGCGGCGGCGGCGGTATGTTCGGCTGGCTGTTTCGCTGATGCTTGCCGCATCTCGCTTGTCATCTCCCGGGCATGACAAGACCGGCCCATGACCCTGTTCCTGGCGAGCGTGCGCGATGCCGGCGAGGCCGAGATGGCGATGACCGCCGGCGCCGATATCATCGACCTGAAAGATCCGCATAGTGGCGCTCTCGGCGCTCTCAACCTCAAGACCATCGCATCCTGCGTCAGGAGCATCGCCCGACGGGCGCCCGTAAGCGCGACCGTCGGCGACCTCCCGCTCGATTGCGAGACCATCCGCGACGCTATGCTGGCGACGGCCGCCTCAGGCGTGGACTACGTCAAGCTCGGCCTCTTTCCGGGAGGTGACGCCCGCGCCTGTCTCCGCCTGCTCGAGGCCGAGAGGTCGCGCGTCCGTCTCATCCTCGTTCTCTTCGCCGACGCCCTGCCGGATTTCGATGCGGTTGGAGAAGCGGCAAGGATCGGCGCATCCGGGGTGATGCTCGATACTGCCGGCAAGGCCGGCGGCTCGTTGCTGGACCACCTGTCCCTCGATACGCTTGCCCGCTTTGTCGACGCCGCCAAGGCTGAAGGCCTGACCGTGGGTCTTGCCGGGTCCCTCAAGGCAAGCGACGTGCCGAAACTGCTCACGCTCGGCCCCGACCTGCTCGGCTTTCGCAGCGCGTTGTGCCGGAGCCGGGTGCGTGCTCAGCCCCTCGATCCGCTCGCCTGCGCGGCGATCCGGGCGCTCATCCCGCAACCGCCTGTCGCTTTGCCGAAGGCGAACTTGGCCGACCTCGCCCCGCAAGCGCTATACTAGGAATAGCGCGGGTTTGCGTCACAACGGAGCCTTTGGCGATGGCGGAACAGCGACTGAAGGGCGCGGAGCCCAAGAGCGCCTCTGACGCGGCGAAGGGCTTCGACCGCATCTTCGTCCACGACCTCGTGCTCGACGTCGAGATCGGCGTCTACACCAACGAGAAGGGCGTCACCCAGCGCGTGCGCTTCTCCGTCGATGTCGAGCTCAAGCCCGCAACCGTCGCCCTCGAAGACGATATCGGCCGGGCTTTCGACTACGACACGATCATCAAGGGCATCAAATCCATCATCGCGCGAGGGCACATCAATCTGGTCGAGACCTTGGCCGAGGAGGTGGCGCGCCAATGTCTCGCCCATCCGCGCGCGGCCTCGGTCACGGTCAGAATAGAGAAGCTCGACAAGGAGCCCGGCGTCGTGGGCGTCGAGATCATGCGCTCCAAGGCGAGGGGCTGACCGTGGACGCCCAGGCGCTGCCGGCAGAGCGCGCGCTCGCGGTGGAAGCGCGGCCCATCGTGGTGAAGCTCGGCGGCAGCGTCGTGCGCTCGGGAGAGCTCACGGCCTGGCTCGACGCGATCGCCGCGGCGCCTCAACCCACCATCGTCGTGCCCGGGGGAGGGGCCTTGGCCGATGAGGTGCGCGCCTGCCAAGAGCGTCTCGGCTTCGGCGATGCTTCCGCCCACCGCATGGCGCTCCTTGCCATGGATCAGCTCGCCTGGGCGGTGGCTGGGTTGCGGCAAGGTTTCGAGGTGGGCGCCACCGAGGAGGGTCTGCGGGCTGCGCTCGGCCGCGGCTCTGTCGGCGTCTGGGCGCCTTACGCGCTGATCTCAGGGCGGACCGACATCGAGGAATCCTGGCGGCTCACCTCCGACAGCCTCGCGCTCTGGCTCGCGGCAAGAATCGGGGCGGCGCGCTGCTATCTGATCAAGTCCATCGCCCGCCGGCGGACGCGCATGGGGGCCAAGCAGCTTGCGCGCGAGGGCATCGTCGATGCCGCCTTTCCCTCCATGCTGAAGGAGGCCCGCATTCCCGCCTCGCTGCTTGGCCGCGGCGATCAAGCGGCGTTTGCCGCTTTCCTGTCGGGGAGGGACGCCGGGGCCTCCTCTTGCGGCGCCGAGATCGACTGAGTGAGCAATGGAGCGAAGCGCGCACGGGGACTGCTCACGCAGCCGCTCAATCGCTTCCGCAAAACTTACCTGCTTGGCCATCATCGACAGAGCCTCGAACCAGTCCACCAAGCCTTCGCAACAACGCCGCGCGTCGCCGCGGCAGGCCCGGGCCCGCCGGCAACGCGACTTGCCGCACAGACGCCAGAGCTCAAGCAACTGGGCGGCGAGCTGCAAATCCCGGCTCGCATCGGCGGCACGCAGCTCTGCTTTCTTCATTCTTCCTCGGCTCGTCATACCGGCGAAAGCCGGTATCCAGTGAAAAGCAACAAGCCATCCGCAAGGGGAGATCGGGCGATTCTTGCGCTGGACGCCGGCTTTCGCCGGTATGACGAGAGAGAGGTCGGGCCGGAATGGCCCCTCTCGATGCATTTCGATCTGCCCGCGAAGCGGGTTAGAACGGGCGGGAAGGCTTAAGAGCGCGACCTCGATGGCTGAATGCATCCTGTTCCTAACCGGACATCTGGCGCGGCCGCGGCTCGAGGCTGTGCTCGAAGCCATGCAGGCGAGCTTCGCCTGGAAGGTGCTCGATATCGGGGTCAAGGTCGCGGCGCTGATGACCGAGGAGATCATTACACGGCGCCTGCCGACGCCGGTCGAGGCCGACAAGATCATGTTGCCCGGCCGCTGCCGCGCCGACCTCGACCGCTTGAGCGAGCGCTTCGGTGTGCCCTTCTTGTGCGGGCCCGACGAGCTGAAAGATATTCCCCTCTATTTCGGCCGCGCGCGGAAGGCCTTCGACATGACCCAATTCGACATCCAGATCTTCGCCGAGATCGTCGATGCTTCGGCGCTTCCGGTGGACGCCATCGCGAAGCGCGCCGAGACCTACGTGCAACGAGGCGCCAATGTGATCGATCTCGGTTGCCTGCCCGACACGCCCTTTCCCCATCTCGAGGAGGCGATCGGTGCGCTGAAACAGAAGGGCTACAAAGTGAGCGTCGATTCGGCCGACCCCGACGAGCTGCTGCGCGGCGGCAAAGCCGGCGCCGATTTCCTACTGAGCCTCAACGAGGACACGCTCCACATCGCCGACAAGGTCGCCTCGGTGCCCGTGCTCATCCCCATGGACCATGGCGACATGGAATCGCTCTACGGGGCCATGGATGTGCTCGACGCCAAGGGGCGCACCTATCTCGTCGATCCGGTCCTCGATCCCATCAATTTCGGCTTTATGCGCTCGCTCGAACGCTACGCGCAAGTCCGCCGCGAGCGGCCCGATGCCGAGATGCTGATGGGCACCGGCAATCTCACTGAGCTCACTGACGCCGACACTACCGGCATCACCGCCGTCCTGCTCGGCATCGCGTCTGAGCTCCACATCAGGAACGTGCTCGTGGTGCAGGTGAGCCCGCACACGCGGCGCACCGTCGAGGAGCACGACCTCGCCCGCCGCATCATGTATGCCAGCCGCGCCGAGCACGAGCTGCCCAAGGATTATGCCGACGGGTTGCTTGCCTTGCACTCGCGCCGGCCTTTCCCGCAAGAGCCCGAGGAGATCGCCGAGGTGGCGCGCGAGGTGCGCGACAGGAATTTCCGCATCGAGATCGCCGAGGACGGCATCCATGTCTATAACCGCGACGGCCATCACGTGGCGCAAGACGCCTTTGCGCTCTATGACAGGCTTGGCGTTGATAACGATGGACCCCACGCCTTCTATCTCGGCGCCGAGCTGGCCCGTGCCGAGATCGCCTGGCGCCTCGCCAAGCGCTACGCTCAGGACGAGCCCCTCGATTGGGGCGTTGCCGCCGACGCGCCGGCAGAGGACAAGACCAGGCTCAAAGAGGCCGGGCACACCCTGATTGCCAAGAAGAAGAGCAAGGCCTCGTGAGAGCGTTTAAGGCTGAGCCGCCATGCCCATGATCCGGGAGACCATCGTCACCACCCTCAACGAGGAGGGTAGGGTGCATATCGCGCCGCTCGGCCTCATCGCCGTGCCCCTAGGCGCCGACGGCGATGGCTGGATCATCGCCCCGTTCCGTCCCTCGGCGACGCTCGACAATCTCCGCACCACGCCTTACGCGGTGGCGAACTTCACCGACGACGTCCTTATCTTCGCGAGTTGCCTCGTGGGGCAGAAGGACTGGCCGACGCGGGCCTCCACCCATGTGCCCGGCGCCGTGCTGGAAGGAGCCCTCGCTCATGCCGAGCTTCGGGTCGACCACGTCGAGGAGGATGAGCAAAGGCCGCGCTTCCACTGCCGTGTGGTGCATGAGGCAAGCCACGCGCCGTTCAAGGGCTTCAACCGGGCACAAGGGGCGGTGATCGAGGCCGCGATTCTCGCCAGCCGCCTGCATATGCTGCCGCGCGAGAAGGTCGAGCGCGAGCTCGGCTATTTGCAGATCGCCATGGAGAAAACGGCTGGTCCGCGCGAGCACCAGGCGTGGCGGCTCCTCATCGAGAAGATCGAGGACCACTACAAGCACGCCCCGCCCGGGCCGCGCTGAGAACCCTCGATGCGCCCGTGACCTTCATTCCCGGCAACTACGTCGCCGCGGGCGTTCTGCCTCTGCTCGTGAGCAACGGCTTCGACGCAAGCCTGCCGAGCTTCTTCATCTGGGAAGGCAATTCGATGTATCTGATCCGCCCAACCGTCATGAAAGTCCTGGCCGACCTGAGAGAGCGCGTGCGCCAGTTCGCCATCTCGTTCGACTTTATGGACGAGGCGGTGGTGGCACGGACAACCGGCGAGAGAGGGACTACGGCCTTCGTCGAGCGCTTCGCCGCCATGGGCGCGCCCTGGCATTTCGGCATCGACGATTTGGACGCGCTGGCGGACGAGGCGGCCATTACCATCGCCGACGCTGTGACGGTCGGCCATCTGCATCGAGCCTACTGGCCTGACCGCCCTTTAGAGTCGATCATCTACGACCACTATTCGCTCTGCACGCTGAAGCCCTGCGCCGCGTGAGCGGGGCCGAGCGCCCCGTCGCTCATGCGATCCTGGGTGCGCTAGCGCGGGCCGACGTAAGGATTGTTGTAGCGCGCATCCACGCAGTGATCGCCGTCCCAGTAGTGATATTGGCCGCAACTCACCGGACGCACGGGCACGATCATCACCGTGGGCTCGTTCAGGACCGGCGCCTCCTCGACGACCACGGGCGGAGCGACAACGACTTGGCCAGGGCCATAGCCATGATGCCGATAGTATCGGCGCCAGTAGTCGACCTTTTCGATGGCGCTCGGAGCGGCGTCGAAGGCAGAGACGGCCGGCACTGGGCCTGCGTTGGCATGGCTTGCCGCAAGTCCGAGGATCATGCCACCGGCCATGAAGGCCGCCATCAGAATGAGGATTTGACGCATAGGACGCTCCGCTTTTGCTTCGTTTGGATTGACTACGACCGGCTTTGAATGGAGGCAGCAAGGCGCGTGCCGACGGAGGCGAGCAGAAGCTCGTAGGCCCGGTCGACGATCTCGTCCAGCGACTTGGTCCGGGCAAACATCGCCCGGGCCTCACGCAAGAACTCCTCGCGGCTCGGGATATGAGGCAGATGCAGGGTCATCAGCACCTCGGTCGCGCGGTTTTGCGTGCGCGTCAGCGTTTCCCGCAGCGCCGACAGCTCGGGCCCATGCAGCGCCGACGTGATGGCAGCGGCAATGCGCTCGGAATTGAAATGCGCCGCGAGCTGCTCGGCGGCCCGGTTGATGACCGCCACGCCGAGCCGCTGCTCGTTGCGCAGCACCTGCTCTGGCGGTGTCCGCAGGTCCCACACCAGTCCCGTCCAGGACAGCGCCCGCAGCAGGTAATAGGTCGGGTCGATCTCCCACCACCGGAAGCCTTGGCGGACGCTGCTCTGGAAAGCGTGGTGGTTGTTGTGCCAGCCCTCGCCCATCGTGAACACGGCCAACAGCCAGTTGTTGCGGGAATCGTCACCCGTCACGTAGCGGGTGCTGCCGCTCACATGGGCGAGCGAGTTGATGCAGAAGGTCGCGTGATAGACGAGCACCGTGCTCCAGAAGAAGCCGACCACGAGGCCCGACCAGCCGGCGGCAAGAAAGCAAAGAAGGGCGAGAACGACCGCCGGCAGGAGCTCGAATTTATGCAGCCACATCAGTTCGGGGTAGCGCATCAGATCGGTGACTTTCGCCAGATCGGGCTTGTCGTGCTTCCTGGCAAAGATCCACCCTGCATGGCTGTAGATGAAACCCTTGTGCCGGGGCGAATGCACGTCCTGCTCGGTATCAGAATGCAAGTGGTGGTGCCGGTGCTTGGATGCCCACCACAGCACGCTCTTCTGCGCGGTGCTCTGGGCGACCAGCGCAAGCACGAATTGGAACACGCGGTTCGTGGCGTAGGCGCGGTGCGAGAAGTAGCGGTGGTACCCGGCGCCGATCGCGAAAATACGCAACCAGTAGAGCGTCACGCAAATGGCGACGGCCTGCCATGTGACCCCCGACCAGATCGCCCCGAAACAGGCAAGATGCACCAACACGAAGGGAATGGCGGAGGGATAGATGATGTCGTCATGCTCGCCATCAACGTCGATGTCGGGGGACATGTTGGCTCCTTGGCCTGTCTTTTCGATCTCTTATTTAGTGTGCGTCGTGAAAAAAGGCCAGCAGGCGTAGGGGTGCCGGCTCTGTATCAAACTGAACGCCCGCTTCGGGCGCAAAGCTGAAATTGCGCCGTCACCCCGGAATTTGGCGCTCAGCAAGGAGCGCGACGGCGACGGCAGGGGCACAGCGTGCGGCCATCTCGCTTTGCTCGGGCGCCGCCTCGATGATCTCCGAAACGTCGCGATAGGGGCGGTCGAGCCGCTCCGCGAGACCCTCCGCCACGAATCGCCCACAGCCGGCACCGATCACCGGTGCGTCGGCGCCAAGCCTCTCGCGCGCCGTCAGCACGCGGGCAGCCGATTCGATCTGCGCGAGTTGGCAATCGGCGAAATGCCGGGCAACCGCAATCCACTCGGCAAGCTCGGCCTCGCTCCCGTCACGGCCAAGCATGCGGGCAAGCCGCGCGGCGCTTTCGGCCGCTGTCTTCCCGCGAAGATCGGGGGTGGGGTAGGGGTCTACGTCCGCAGGCAACGCCCTCATCAGGCGCCACACGTCCGCCATGGTGGCGAAGCGCTCGGCCGCGATGAGCTGCGAGCGCCCCTTGAACAGCGCCTCCTGCGCGACTGCCATGACCGGCGTGCGCACGACCCCGGTATAGACGAGCTCGCCCTCAGCGAGCCGCTTGCCATCGGTATAGCCCAGCGCCGCCGGCGCCCCGGATTTGAGCGGGATGAGGTCGGTGGTGGTGGTGCCGGTGTCGACAAAGAGCCCATCGGGGAAATGGCCGGCAACGAGTGTCGCGCTCGCGTGCCAGTTGGCAGAGGCCACGTCGAGGGTACGCGCGACCGCTTGGCCGGCATCGAGAAAGCCGGCTCTTCCTCCATAATAGATCGTGTTTTCGCCGGTGGCTTTGCGCATCAGCGCGACGAGATAGGCAACGCCCTCGGCGCGATCGGCAAACACATCGGAGAGCTCGCCGGTCATGGTGACTGCATGTCTTGTGCCGGCGTCGGACGGGAAGAGCTTCAGCGCCTCGTCGAGGGCAGCGTCGAACTTGCTGCTGTCTTGCCGGGCGGGGCAGGGGACCTGCGCCACATGGGTGGTGCGGCCCCCCTCGGCGCGGGCAAGCTTCAGATTGGCGCCGCCCAGGTCCCACCCGATGACGCAGGTCATTTTGTCCTCGTTTTGATCTTTGCCCGGCCAACATTCCACGTCATGGCCGGGCTTGTCCCGGCCATCCACGTTCCTGATTTAAGGGGTGGCAAAAAGACGTGGATGCCCGGCATAAAGCCGGGCATGACAAGGGCTAAGCTGAAGGTGAGCGCAACATGAGCAATTTCACTGTCATCCCGGCCCTCGACCTCAAGGGCGGCGTCGTCGTCCATGCCGTTGCCGGCGACCGCGCCGACTACCGTCCGATCGCGAGCCCCTTCGGCGCGGCCGACGACCCGGCGGCGATCGCCCGCGGGCTGCTCGGCGCCACCGGCTCCTCCGCGCTCTATATCGCCGATCTCGACGCCATCGCCGGCATCGGCAATCATTTCGAGCTCGTGCGCGGGCTCTCCTATGCGCTGCCCGGCGCCACGCTGTGGATCGACGCCGGCTTCTCCGACGTTGCCGATTGCGCCTTCTGGCTGCCGCTTGGCGCCACGCTGGTGATCGGCAGCGAGAGCTTGGCGGCCGTCGACGACTGGCAGGAGATTCATGGCGCGTTCGGGGAGAACGTCGTGTTGTCGCTCGATTTCGGCACTGACGGCAGCCGCGGTCCCGAGCCGCTGTTCAGCGACCCTGCGCTCTGGCCCACGCGGCTCATCGCCATGGACCTGACCCGCGTCGGTACCGACACCGGCCCCGATGTCGATCGGCTCAAAGCAATAATCGAGGCGGCGGGTTCGTGCGCCGTGTTTGCCGCTGGCGGCGTGCGTAGCGCGAAGGACCTGGCCGCCATCGCGGCGTTACGGGCGCAAGGCGCTGTGATCGCCACGGCGCTGCACTCAGAAGCGGTCACGCAAAATGAGATCGCCGCCCTCTTGCGAGAGCGGCGACCGTAATCGAGAGGGCGCGCAAACGCCCTTCCGTCAGAAACCCAGCTTTTGGAGCCACCGCCGAATCGGGCCCGGACCGCCGTCTTTGCCGGGTTGCCCCCGACCTGGGGGTTCTCCCTTTCAACCGGCAGCGAACGGGTGGTGCGCTGCGTCTTTCTTCGCGGTGACCTCGGAGGCCTTCGGCTCGCCTTTGACGGCGCGGGCGAGGGCTTCCTTGACGGCGCGATAGTTGAAGTCCTGGATCTTCTTGTCGTCCTTGGCTTCCCAATGGATGAACACGCCGACGGTGATGAAGAGATCGTCGGCCTCGTTGGCCGGGATCACGCCTTCGGCGACGGAATCGGCGACGGCCTTGGCCACGGCATATTGCGCCGGACCGAACATCTGCACCGCCTGGCGCGCGTCCTTGATGGTCACCTTGTTGTAGAGGATCGTTGCGGGCTTACACATAAGGTTCGGCGCGACCAACGCGAGCAGCGTGGTGAAGCCATCCTTGTTGTTGGTCAGCGCGATGCAGTAGGCCGACTCGACAGCGCCGCCTCGCGGGCCGAGGAGTAAGTCAACATGAGCGACCTCGTTGCCATCGCCGACAAGCGACTCGCCGACACAAGTACCACTGATTTTTGGCATGAAACCCCCTCCCTAATGGGCTGATTACAACGTTAAAAAGCCTAAGGCGCTAGCGGTACGCCGCCGGCGGCAAGCCCATGGAAGTGGCTTGGCTAAAGCGCCTCCGTCCGCAACTCCTGGGTTAGAGCTCCGCGGGGAGAACATAAGCCGGGGCCTGAAGGATCGGCAAGTCGATTGTTCGACGCAGTGAATGGCAGGTTTCCAGGCCTAACTTGGCCCTTCGAGCGCGTCGAGCGATGCGGCGAACAGGGTTGCGACCGTCAGATCGGCGGATGTGCCGGGGTTTAGCCCACGCTCTTTGAGCGCGCGGTCGAAGGCTGCGAGCGGAGCCGCCATGGCTTCGGGTGCCTCGCATTGATCGAGGCTCGCTTCGATCGGGCCTGCCTCTTCGAGCAAGTGGGCGGCGGCTCCGGCCCCGAATTTCCGCTCGATCAACGTGTCGGGGATGTGCGCCAGGAAGCCGAGATAGACGCGCGTCACCACCCAGGGCTGCTCGCCCCAACGTTCGCGCGCTCCCCTCAGCCATTTGAGACCGAGATCGAAGACATCGGCGAAGGCATGGGTGTAGTTCCAGGCGATGCGGTCGCGGGTTTCCGCTGCAGCCATGGCCTCGAGCAGGGTCACGCCGGGCTCAGAGGCAACGTCATGCTGCGGCGCTTCGCCGAGGCCGCCTGGTGCGGCCTGGCGGATGGCCCGGTAAGCTTCGCGCGCGTCATCGACGCTGAGCCCTTCAAGGATGCGGGCAAGGCGGCTGTGCAGATCGCCGCGGCGACGATCGAGAGCGGCCCCCGCGAGCGGTGCGGCCAAGAGGATAATGCCGAGATTGGTATTTTGCCCGACGGCGCGTTGCGTCGCCTCCACGGCAAGCCGAATGCGCGTGCCGACTGAAATCCCTTTTTGTCCGATGATGGGCGCGGCAGCTGCCGCACTCGCCTCGAAGTCTGCGACGCTCATGCGGTGACCGTCGCCGAAGCGATGCACGTTGCCGGGCTTCAGCGCGTCGAGCTCGGCAAGGCAGGAATCATGGAAGCTTCGCGAGATGGCCTCGGGCTTTGACGGCCTGGTCAAGCGCCCTCTTGGCCCTTGAGGCGCGCCGGCGGAAGTGCTGCGTCAAGGAAGGCATCGACCAGATGATCGGCGATTGCGAGGCGGCTCACACGCTGCAACCCGTTCCAGGCCGGCATCGAGTTTACCTCGAGCACGAGGAAACGCCCGTCAGACGCCTGGATGATGTCGACCCCGGCATAGTCGGCCCCGACGCACGACGCAGCACGCACCGCAAGATCGACGAGTTCCTGGCTCGCGATCGCCGCCTTGGCGCGCGCGCCCTGCTTGATGTTGGTGATCCAGCTCGACCCGTGTCTGATCATGGAGGCAATGACGTGGCCGGAGCACACGAACACCCGCCAATCCTGGTGGTGCTCTTGCGCCGGCGGAACGAACTCTTGCAGATAATAGACCCCGTTCACCTCCTCCGGCGAGGCGAGATCGGCAAGCGAAGTGATGAGCCGCAAGCCTTTGCCTTGCGCCCCGAATAGCGGCTTCTGCACGAGCTTTCGTCCCTCGCGGAGCAGGATGGCCGCAATCTGCTCGGCCTCGGCGCGATCGACGGTGGCAAAGGTGCGCGGCGTGGGCACCCCCGCGCGCTCGAGGAAGAAGGTGGTCGAGGACTTGTCGACGCAACGCTCGATGGCGCGGGCGTCGTTCCACACCGTCACGCCGAGCTCGCGGAGCGCATGCAGCACGCCGAGATAGAGCGTGACCTCCTCGAAGCTGCCCCCCGGCACGAAGCGCACGAACGCGCCCTCAGGCAGGCGGTCGCCAAGTCCGGGGATGGCAAGCCCGGTCGCCGTGTTGCTGGAGAAACCGCAAGCGTTGAGCGGCGTGAGCAGGGGCTTAAGCCCGCGCCGCTTGAAGGCTTTAAGCAGAGTGCGCCCATGCCAGTCGCGCCCATCGCCGAACATCACGATGGTGGCGTCGTCAGGGCTTTCCGCGCGCATGGCGGTCAGGAGAAGGAGCGTGAGAGAACGGCGGTGTCGATGCGCCCGCCCTCGAAGCTCTCCCCGGTCTTGAGCGACGTCACCGTCACCATGGCTGGGCTGAACAGCATGCGGTCGATGGCATAGAAATCGCCCTTCACGGCGGTGAAGATATCGGCGAAGGGCTTGCCGTAGTCCTTAGACTTGAGGCTCGGCAGGTTCTCCGCCAAGGCCTTCGCTTCCTTCGCCCCACCGCTGACGAAGAGGAGCGCGCGCCCGCCATAGATGATGGCGTCGTTGGTGCGCCCCATGGCGGCGATGAAATCGGGCGCCGGCGGCGGCAACGGTGCCGTGGCGATGCCGTCGATGATGTGGTTCAGCGGGAAGTGCAGCTCGTGCGCCTTATGCAGCGCGACCTCGAGGCAGCGCGCGGCGATCTGCACGGTGCCGGCCAGGCTCGAAGTCGGAGCATAGATGAATGTGAGGCGGTTAGGCGGCAGCTTGCACGCCTTGGCGACCAACTCGACCAGCGCCGCCGGAGGCGCGCGGTCGGCTTCGAGCACGAGGGTGGCGCTACTCGCCTTGTCCCGATAGCCGAGCTCCTCGAACAGCTTTTCCGAGGAGCCGATGGCCCGGGCAGGACCTGAGCCGAGCACGTTGTATTTCTGGCCGTTGTCGTCGACCGAAAGGCTCCAGCCCGCATATTGCGAGCCGAGACAGGCCAGCACCGGCTGGCTCGTATGCACGGTTATCACGAAGGGCCATGAGGTCTCCGTGTTGGTGACTTCGAGCGCCACGCGCCCGAGCCCGCCGAGACAGATCTCCGCGATGCGACGGCCGGCTTCCAGGCCGCCGACGGCGCGCACGCCGCAATCGATGCGGCACTCGCCGAGCGTTCCTCGCGACACCTCGACACGCAAGGCGCCGGCCTCATCGAGGAGAGCTTGGACGAGCGGCTCGACCTTGGTGTTGACGCTCGGCCAATCCATCTGACGCGTTGGGCTCCCGTCGCCTTGTTTGTTCACGGTTCTTCTCCCCCCTGCTCAAACTCTTGAACCTGGCCAGGACTTTTCTGATTCGCGCCTCGACCAGGCGCTTGGCGCGAGCTTTGGTCTCGGCGCGGGCCAGTACAGTGCATATCGGACGGTTTTTGTCGATCCATTCCGATGACTTAGGCCGGTCGGCCGTCCAGGCTGGCCAAATCATGTCCGCAGGCACCACGAAGCCCTTGGGCGCATAGACGATGGAAGAGGCCACGGCATCATCGAATTTGAGGTCGGCGCGCGGAAGCTTTCGCTTGATCGCCGCATCGAGATGGAGGCGAAGGAGGGGCGTCGCGCCCGCGTCGAAGACATCGAGCGTCGCGCCGGGGCGCGGGTTGATCTCAAGCAGAAGGGCGTGACCTTCGCTCACCATGAAATCGGCGGAGGCGAGCCCCTTGATCTTGAAGGCTTCGGCCGCGCGTTTGACGGCTGACGCCATCTGCCGCGCCACTCCCATCGCTAATGTTGCCGGCTGCACTGCCCCGCCGTAGCGCCAGCGGCTCCGCTTGGAGGGCGCCGTCCACTGCTCGCTGAAGCCAAGGACGCGGGCGCCACTCCCGTCGGCGACGAAGAGCGCCGACACGGGGCGTCCCTTGACCCGTCGCTGGTAATAGACATCGCGCCCGTCTCGTCCGAGCCGGCTCGGGACGATATGGCTGCCGCCGGCGCCACCCTGTCGCTTGGCGAGCCAGCTTCCGCCCCTTGTGGGGCGCTCGGTCGCCGTCAGCGGGTGGGCAATGCCGAGACGATCGAGCGCGGCGAAGAAGCTCTCTGGCGCCTTGATACGCTCGATCGTTGCCGCGTCATTGCCGAGAACCGGCCAGCGCTCCGCGATCCGCGTCAAGAGATGTGGGCGGTCCTCGAAGCCTGAGCCGTAGACGAGCCCGAGAATGGGTGAGGG
>DFXC01000023.1:22240-22422 GCA_002383105.1 Hyphomicrobiaceae bacterium UBA4118 | reverse complement strand
GCGGCCTCAGCCAGCGCCTCCAGCGCCGGCCCCAGGCTCTGCCATCGCATGCCGCGTCCGATGTCGCCTTTGAGCTTGCGGCAGGCGTGCGCCAAGGCGCGCGTGTCGGCGTCGGCAAAGAAATCGGCGACCAGCGGCTTTTGGCCCGCCCCGGTCGGCGCGGGGGCGGGCGCGCGGGCCCG
>DFXC01000023.1:496-22056 GCA_002383105.1 Hyphomicrobiaceae bacterium UBA4118 | reverse complement strand
AGGCGGCGAGCGCGCGAGCCGAGATCGCCGCGATGAGCAGCGAGGCGGGCTTAGCAGGCGAGCTTCTGGGCAAGAGCGTAAGCATCCCGGAAATCGAGATAGAGCGGCCTCTCGGATTCGATCATCTGTCTGAACAGGCCCGCTTCGGTCCGGTATTTGACGTTGCCGACCGCGAGCGCGCCAATGCCGACCGCGCCGGTTCCAGGAATCGGCGTAGCGTCGTCGTTCACGCCCAAGCCCTCGACGCCTGACGGCGGCACGGCATTGACGTCGGCGACGACGTGCAAATGCTTGGCCTGTTTGAGCTGGTCCAGGGTGAGCAGCCTTTTTCCTGCCGGGCCGGCGGCGAAGATCACCTCGGCCTCGCGCACGAGCGCGTTCTTCTGCTCCTCGGTGCCACCGTCGGCATAGGCGATATTGACCGAGAAGCGCGCATTGGCCTCCTCGGCGATCTTGCGCACCCGGTCCGGCCCGTCATAGCCGATCAGCGTCGCCGAAGCGCCGTCGAGCGAGGCAATCACGGCCGAGGCGAAGCCCACCACGCCCGTGCCGCCGAAGACGGCGATGCACTTTCCCTTGAGCTCGGTCGAGAACGTATCTCTGAGCGCCTCCTTGGCGCAGGCGACCATGGCGGCAGCCGTGGTGAACGAGCCGGCGGGATCGGCGAACACGGAAATCTCGAAGGGCGGCACCATGGCCGATTTGGCGCGCTTCATCATGTCGAGCGCCTCGATGGCGCGTTTGCCGCCGATGAACACCCCGGTGCGTTTCACCCCCTCAGGGCCTCGCGAGAAGATCGCGTCCTGCACGAGCCCGGTCACGTCCTCAATGGTGACGGAGGTGTAGGGGATGGTGACGTCGAAGCCTGCGTCGAGGGCCATGTTCACGTCGAACGGGCTCATATGCTTGAGCGGCGTGAGCATGTGCAGAATGCGGAGGTTCGCCATGACCGTATCGTCTCCCTGCTTGGGGTCGGCTCGCGAGCTGCGCCGCTGATCGCGGTCTAAGTCGTGAGCCGCCAATGCGCCGCTTTACCACAAGGGGGCAAAGCGTCTCAATTGCCGTGCCTTACGGAATGTCGCTTAAGTCGTCTTGATCTTCGCGCCCTCATTGCGCCCGCGCGCGAGCTCGAAGCGAAGGCCCGTATGCTGGGCGTGGGCCTGCGCTTCGGCGAGCAGAGCCTCGCCCTCCAACTGAGACGCCGCGAAGGCAAAGCCGGTCGGCCCCCAGGAGCTCTGGCCAAGTCCGGTCACGCCTTGGCGGCGGAGCCAATCGAGGGCTTGACTGACACGCGCGCTTTGGTAGGCCCCGCCTTGCAAAGGCGCGAAATAGGCGCCCATGCAAGCTTGCAGATAGCCGACCTGTTCGCAGAAGGTCTTGAAGTCGGCTTTGGCCAGGGCCGGGAGCGCGCCAAGCGTGATCCGCCGGTAAAGCTCCTCGGTCGCGCTCTCCGGAAAATCCGGAAGCGAGGTGAAAGCCGCCGTCTCGCTTTCCCCGGCGAGCCCCTTCGAGCCCGGGTCGAAGATCAGAAGCACACGCCAATCGGCCGGGAAGGGAAGGCGGCTGATGAGGGGCGGCAGGGCGCCCTTGTCAGGGCCGCCGTCGAGCACGGCGCCGCCCAATGCGAAGGTGGCGATGCCGATTCCTGAGCGCGCCCCGCGCTGAAGCCGAGCCGCGATCTCCTCCGGGGAAAGCGGTATGCCTTCAAGGGCGGCAAACGCTGAGCCGACCGCCAGCGCAAGCTGCGTGCCTGAGCCGAGGCCCGCATGCGGTGGGATGGCCTCCTCGATGTGGAGCGCATAGGCGTCAGCGACACCGCAGCTTGCGGCGATGTTTCTGAGGTAGCGCAGGGCGCGCTCCCGCTCCGGCCCGCTCACCTTGAGGGCTTGGGCGCGCTTGAGGACGAGCCGCGTCAGGGGCCGGTCCAGGGAAAGCCCGAACGAGCCGAAGGGTGGCTTGCCCCTGCCGCTTGGGTCGAGAAACCCGAAATGCAGCCGCGCGGTTGCGGTTACGGCCGCTTGCAGCGACGTCGTGTGAGCTTCTTTCGCGCCTGGCGATTGAGCCGGAAAGGCCTCCATTGATCGGGTCGAAGCCTCTGCTATGCTCTGTTGAAGGGGAGGCGGTTACTCTTTCAAAAGACCGAGGCGATGGCAACGTCTGAGCGCACTTACAGCGATGCCGAGGTCGAGGAGCGGCTCAAGAAGGAGCTGCCCCATTGGTATCTCGAGGACGGCTGGATCAGGCGAAAATACAAGACCAATAGCTGGAAGGGCACGCTGATGGTGATCAACACCGTCGGCCATTTGTCGGAAGCCGCCTGGCACCATCCCGACATCACCGCCTCTTATGCCTGGGTCGAGGTGCGGCTCAAGAACCACGCCGCCAAAGGCATCACCGACAAGGACTTCGCGCTCGCCAAGAAGATCGAGGACGTCGTCCACTGGCAGCCCGGCAAGGAAGAGGGCGCGCTCGAAGGCACACCGGCTGACGACATGCGCTTCGCCTATATCAAATACGACAAGCCCAAGGGCTGATGGCCAAGCCAAGAATTGAGACTGCTCGACGGCGCACCTGAGCCGAAAGCCTGGCCCTCGGCCCCATGCGTATGGCAGCAGTTAGTGCTTGGACTTGATCTGCTTGTGCTTGAACACCTTCGGCGGCAGCGGCTGCGGGTTCAGCATGACTTCATCGCCCTGGGAGACGAATGCCACCTTCTCCTTCGGCGGCAGCGGTTGAGGATTGAGCATGACCGCGTCGAGGTTTTTGAAGGTAGCGGCGGAAGCCGTGAGCGAAACGAGCGGCAGCCCAAGGCCGAGGGAGAGAATCACGGAACCTATGAGAGTGAAGCTTTTCATGATGACGAACCCTCCGTTCAAGTGCGTCGCCAATTGCGACGATCGAGAGCCTACGCGGGTCGCCCTGAACGGAGAGGGAATGGGCAATATAGCCGCCGTTCATCTCGCCAGGCCCGCAGCAGCCCCGGAAATGGCTCCGTGCGCAGAGGATCGAAAGGATGAGCCCATTCGCGTGCTTGCGCCACTTGGGCCACCTGTTTAATGGTGCGCCGCTATGGCGCCGAAGCAAAAGGGGGGCGGGGTCGAGGCGGCGAGCGCGCTTCTGCGCGCGGCCCAGCTGCTCGGCCGCACGCGATTTCCGGTCATCGGCGGCCTTCTCACCGATATTGACGGGGCGGTAGCCGCCCTTGCCTTGGCCAAGAAGTTGCGTGGCGTGATCGACCACGCCGCAGGCGAGGAGCTTGCGCGAGGCTCGCAGATCATGCGCGAGAGGGGAGCATCCCCTGCGAGCTTCGGCGAGACGCGCAATCGTGCCGATGTCATCGTCATGGTGGGAAGCGGACCGCTCAAACGCGATCCCGGCCTCTTCCAGGACCTGTTTCCCGAAGAGAAGGGACTACCGCGTCCCGGCGACCAGGCGCGCCGGTTGATTTTGCTTGGAGACGACCTGGTCAACGCTCCCACCCATGTGAAGCTGACGCAGGTTGGGCAGGGCGGGAGCGATCTTCCGACCCTTATCGCGAGGCTTGGTGCCGCAGTTGCCGAACGCCCGGTTGGAGACGAAGGGCAGGGCGACCCGCTCGCCCAAGTTGCCGAGAGTCTGCGGACGGCCGCTTTTGCCGTCATCGTCTATTCCGTTGCCGATCTCGACGAGCCGGCCCTTTTCACTATCCTCGACATGGTCCGTCATTTGAGCGTCGCCACGCGCGCCGCGACCTTGGCGCTCGCGGCCCCCGGCAATGGCGACGGGGTGAATTTGTGCTCGACCTGGACCTGCGGGCTCCCGGTGCGGACGAGCTTTGCCGGCAGCGTGCCGGAGCACGATGCAAGAAGATTTGCCGCAAGCCGCCTGATCGAAAGCGGCGAGGCGGACGCGCTCGTCTGGATCGATGCGCTTGCTGAGCAGGGGGTGCGACGCCCTAAAGGCGTGCCCACAATCGTGCTCTCATCGTCGGACGACGCGGGCGAAGGGGAAGCCGACATCCTGATCGAGGTCGCCTGCGCTGGCCGCGACCACGACGCGGCCCTCTACCTGCCGGCCATCTCGGGGATCGGCCTGGTCAAGGCCGCGCACCCCAACCAAGACAAGCCTACGGTCGCCGCCGTGCTCAACAACATCTCCGGTCTGATCGACAAGCGGGAGGCGGCTTGAGGATGCTCATCCGGCTGAAAGGCGGCCGCGTCGTCGATCCGCTCAATGACCGTGACGCCATTGGCGACGTCTTCATCGAGAACGGCCGCATCGTCGAGGGCGCGAGCCACGGCCGCAAGCCCGACGAAACCTACGACCTCACCGGTAAGGTGGTGATGGCCGGCGGGGTCGACATTCACTCCCATATCGCCGGCTCCAACGTCACCTTGGGCCGCGCGCTGATGCCCGAGCTACCGGTCCTTGCGGCACAAGGCGGGGCTTCCATCGCGCCTTCACCTGACGCCTGGGGCGCGTATGCCACCGGCATCCGCTATGCCGAGATGGGCTATACCACGGTGATCGAGCCGGCGCTCATCCCGACCCATGCCATCGAGGCGCAGATCGAGCTCGCCTCGATCCCCATCATCGATATCGGTGCGCTGGTCATTCTCGGCAACGACGATTTCAGCCTGGGTCTCTTGCGGGACGGCGGGCGCGAGGCCGAGCTGCAAGACTATGTCGGCTGGACGCTCGGTCACGCCAAAGCCCTTGGGCTCAAGGTCATCAATGCCGGCGGCTCTGAGGCATTCAAATTCAACGCCCGCACCTTTGGACTCGACGACGTGGTGCCGGATTACGGTGTCACCTCGCGCACCGTGCTCAAGGTCTTGCAGCGCGCGGTGACGGAGCTCGGCGTGCCGCATCCGGTGCACGTCCACTGCAACAATCTTGGCATTGCCGGCAATGTGGAGACAGCGGTCGCCACCATGGAGGCCACCGAAGGCCTTCCCATCCATCTGGCTCATATCCAGTTCTACGGCTACGGCGCCGAAGGCGAGGAGGGTCTCTCCTCAGGTGCGCCGCGTCTTGCCGAGGCGATCAACGCCCATCGCAATGTCAGCGTCGATATCGGCCAGGTCATGTTCGGCCAGACCATCACTATCTCCGGCGACATCCTCCGCCAGTTCGATGGCCGCCGCGGCGCGCATCCGAAAAAATGGGCGATCGATCAGGGCGACGGCAACGGCACTGGCATCGTGCCTTACCAATACCGCGCCGGGAATTTTGCCAATGCCGTGCAATGGTCGGTGGGGCTGGAGATCGTCCTTCTCGCCGAGGATCTATGGCGCGTGCTGTTCTCGACCGACCATCCGAACGGGGCGCTGTTCGTGCGCTACCCCGAGATCGTCCATCTGCTCATGGATCGTGATGAGCGCGCCCGCATGCTCGAGCGCCTGCCGGAATCGGCGCGGCAGGTGTCAAATCTTGCCTCGATCGGCCGCGAGCTGACCCTGTCCGAGATCGCCATTATCACCAGGGGCGCGCCGGCACGGCTGCTCGGCCTCACTGACCGCGGACACCTTGGGCCAGGCGCCGTCGCCGACGTCGCCGTCTATACCGAGCAGAAGAACAAGACGGCGATGTTTGCCTCAGCCCATCTCCTGTTCAAGGACGGCGCCCTTGTGGTCAGGGACGGTGAGGTCGTAAACGTCACTTGGGGCAAGGCCTACCACGTCGCCCCAGGCGTCGACGCCCATATCGAGCGTCGGCTCGCAGCCTTCTACGACCGCTATTACGGTGTCGATCCCTCCATTTTCGGCGTGCCGGCGCAGATCGCCGGACGCCCTGACCGATTTGCGACGGTGCCATGTCTGAACTGAGGATCAAAGGCGTCACCATCGTCGAGACCTTCGCCGAGGCCTTCCCCATGGTCGGCACGCGGATCATCATCACCGCGCCCAACCTCGAATGGGCGCTCATCGCCGCCCGCACTATGACGGGGTTCGCCACCTCGGTCATCGCCTGCGGCGCCGAGGCCGGCATCGAGCGGAACCTGACACCCGACGAGACGCTCGACGGCCGCCCGGGCGTGGCGGTGCTGCTCTTCACCATGGACACCGAGAAGCTCCAGCGTCAGCTGCGCAATCGCGTCGGCCAATGCGTGCTGACGAGCCCAGGTTCGGCCTGCTTCGCCGGGCTCAAGACGGAGAAGAGCCTGAAGCTCGGCGCCTCGCTCCGCTTCTTCGGCGATGGCTGGCAAGTGTCGAAGAAGGTCGACGGCCGCCGCTTCTGGCGCATCCCGGTGATGGACGGCGAGTTCGTCTGCGAGGAGAAGACGGGCTACACCAAGAAGGCCGTGGGCGGCGGCAATATCCTCGTGCTCGGCAAGTCCCATGCCGCCGTGCTTGCCGCCTGCGAGCGGGCGGTGAAGGCCATCGACGAAGTGCCCGAAGTGATTACGCCGTTCCCCGGCGGCATCGTGCGCTCGGGCTCCAAGGTCGGCTCCAAATATAAGGGCCAGATCGCCTCGACCAACGATGCCTATTGCCCGACCCTGAAAGCTGCGGTGAAGACGGCCCTGCCGCTCGATGTCGAGGCGGTGATGGAGATCGTCATCGACGGCTTGACCGCCGACTCGATCGCCAAGGCCATGCGCGCCGGCATCTACGCCGTCGCTGAAGGAGGCGCCGCGCAGGGGGTCACCCATATCACCGCCGGCAACTACGGCGGCAATCTCGGTCCGCATCATTTCCACCTCAAGGAGATCATCGCGTGAGCGCGCTCACCTTCGAGCTCAAGGGCAAGCCTGGACAGCGGCTCGACATGTCGCCGCTCACGCCTGCCCGCCTAAAGGACCTCAAGCCCAAGGAGATCGAGGCTCTTGCCGTCGGTGCCACGCGCGTGGCGCTCACCGTCGGCGATCTGTTCAAGGTCAAAGGCAAGGACGCCAGCGCCCTCAGATTCGTCGGGACCGATGCGCGCTGCGACAAGATCGGGGCGGCCTTGACCGAGGGCGAGATCGTGGTCGAGGGCGATGCCGGCGCCTATCTCGGCGCCGCCATGAAGAACGGCAAGATCGAGGTCAAGGGCAGCGCCGGCGACCTGGCGGGCGCCAGCATGAGCGGCGGCAACATCGCCATTGACGGCGATGCCGGCGAGCGGGCAGGCGGCGTGCTCGTCGGCGATACGCTAGGCATGAAAGGCGGGCTCCTCACCATTGGCGGCAACGCCGGGCCGCTGCTCGGCGAGCGCATGCGCGGGGGCTTTGTCATCGTCGGCGGCAATGCCGGAGATTATGCGGGCGGGAGGATGATCGCCGGCACTATCCTGCTGAAGCGCAAGGTCGGCCGCTTCGCCGGCTATGGCCTTCGCCGCGGCAGCCTCATCTTCATGGAGGAGCCGAAAGAGCTGCTGCCGACCTTCGGCGATTGCGGCGTGCTCGAATTCAACTATCTGCGCCTGCTGGAGCATTGGCTCCGCGAGACCGGCAGGCCCATCGCCCTTGGCGGCCGCGCGCGGCGGCTGATGGGCGACATGGCGGCGCTCGGCAAAGGCGAGATGCTGATCCTCGCCTGAAACCAAAGGACTCCAAGGCCTCGATGTTGACGCCTCGAACGCCCATATGGGCTATGCTCGCTCGCAAGCGGATATCGTGGTGATCGGCGATTGAGATGACCGCTTCCCCTTACGTCCTCCTCGACGACAGTCTGACGCCGGGCGGCAGGAGCCTGCTTTATACCGAGCCTGAGCGTGTCGTCTCCGCACACGAGCCGGGCGAGGTGGAAGCCGCGCTCGACGCAATTTCGGCTGGCCTGGCGCGCGGGCTTCACGCCGCGGGCTTCTTCTCCTACGAGCTCGGGCTTTGTCTTGAGCCGAAACTGGAAGGTCTGCTTCCTGCCGGCCGCCGCGTGCCGCTTTTGTGGATCGGGCTCTTCCGCGCGCCTCGACCCCTCGACGATGCCGGCACCCGCGCCTGGCTTGAGACGAACGGCGCTGCCGAGCGCGCCAAGATCTCGGACCTGCATCTTTCCTGGTCGCGCGAGCAATATGCCCAAGCCTTCAACGCGGTCGAGGATTACATCGCTGCCGGTGACGTCTATCAGATCAACCTCACGCTCAAATATCACTTCGCCTTCGAGGGCAATCCGGTTGCGCTCTATGCGGCGCTCAGGCGCAAGCAGCGCGTGGCCCACGGCGCGCTGATCGGCACGCCCGATCTCAACGTGCTGTCGCTGTCACCTGAGCTCTTTTTCCGCCGTGAGGGAAAGCACATGTCGGCACGCCCGATGAAGGGCACGGCGCCAAGGGGGCGCACGCCGCGGGAGGACGCGCGGCTGAAGACCTGGCTCGCCATGGACGAGAAGCAGCGCGCCGAGAACCTGATGATCGTCGATCTGCTGCGCAACGATCTCGGCCGCGTGGCCAAGATCGGCTCCGTCGAGGTGACCGATCTCTTCACCGTGGAGACCTACCGCTCGGTGCATCAGATGACCTCGGGCATCGAGGCCGAGCTCAGATCCGATATGGGGCTCAAGGACATGCTGCGCGCGCTCTTCCCATGCGGCTCGGTCACCGGGGCGCCCAAGATGCGCGCCATGGAGATCATCAGCGAGCTCGAGGGCGACGCGCGCGGCGTCTATACCGGCGCCATCGGCTATATCGCGCCCTCCGGCGACGCCGAGTTCAACGTGGCGATTCGCACTGTGGTTCTCGACAAGAACGGGGGCGAGATGGGCATCGGCGGCGGCATCGTCGCCGACTCCAAGGAGGAGTCAGAGTTCGAGGAATGCCTGTTGAAGGCCCACTTCTTGACCAAGGTCGATGCGCCCTTCGAGCTGATCGAGACCTTGCGCTTCGAGAGCGGCAAGGGCTTCCATCTGCTCGAGCGGCATCTGGCGCGGCTGAAATCCTCAGCCGATCATTTCGGCTATCCCTTCTCCCGCGAGGCGGTGCTTGCCGCGCTCGAAGCTGAGGCCGCGTGTGTGCAGGCGCCGGTCGCCATGGTGCGGCTGCTGCTTGCCGAGGACGGCAGCCTCACCGTCACCTCCACCGCGATCGTATTGCCGACCAAGGACACGGTGTGGCGTTTCGTCATCTCGGATCAGCGCCTCGACGAGAAGGACCCGCTCTTCTACCACAAGACCACGCGACGGCAGTTCTACGACCGCGAGATGGAGCGGCAGAAGGCGCTGACCGGCTGCGACGAGGTGATCTTTCTTAACAAGAAGGGCGAGCTCACCGAAGGCACCCGCACCACGCTCTTCATCGAGCTTGACGGGCGGCTGTTCACGCCGGCGCTCGCCTGCGGGCTGCTTCCCGGCACGCTGCGCGAGGAGCTGCTCGATCTGCCGCGGGCGGCGGCGAGCGAGGCGGTGCTGAGCCCGCAAGACCTGCTCAGCGCCGACCGCATCTATCTCGGCAATTCAGTGCGGGGGCTCATCCGCGCCGAGCTCATGCAGCCTGCTCAGGAGGAGGCGAAGCTGCGCGAGCCCGTCCACGCCGCGGCCGGTTCCTAGGTCTTCTCGTCGACGACCGAATTGGTCATGGCCGGGCTTGTCCCGGCCATCCACGATGTGATTCCGATGAATTTATTCTAAGTCGTCTCGCGGTGCTCGTCGCTTGAAGCAGGGGTTGGGCTCGTGGTGCCGTGCTCCTCGGTATGAAGCCGGCCGGCTGCCTTGCCGAAAGAGGCGCGCAACTCGGACCAGGCGCGCACGAGGCCGTCGCCCACGTCGCGGGCCCCTTGGCGGAGCGGCTCGGATCGCTCCCACACCTGACGCGCGGCCTCACGGGCGGCCTCGGTGGACCGCACCCGTGCCTCATTGAAGGTGCCTTCGGCTTCACTCGCCTGCCGCCAAGCGGTTTGGCGCGCCTGATCGAGCTGGGCTTCCGTCGCCTGCTTGAAGCTCGCGGCGCGGTTCTTCACCTCCTGGAAGCGCGCCTCGAGGCTCGCCACCACATGGCTGCCGAGCGACGCGGTATGAACTTGTAGCGCGGCGAGCTGGCGCCCCAAAGTGTCGAGGTCGCGCTCAAGCTCCGACCATTCCTTGTCTGCCGGGGTTTCGCCTCGGGGCTGGCTACCGAATTGGGAAGGGTGATCGTTCTGCATGTCTCGCCTCACTCATTTGGAAAAGGGGTCAAACGGGGGTCTCGTGCTCGTCGGAGAGAGGGTGGTTGCGCATCCAGGCTGCGATCCAGTCGAGCGCATCGGCAGCGGATTGCTGCATCTTCGCCCAGGACTCGACGGCCGTCTGTCTCCATGCTTCGCCCATCGCTGCCGCGTCGGGACCGAGTGTCTCCAGGATCGCTTTCCGGCCGCTTAACGTCTCGCCCAAGGCTGAGATCGTGGCATCGATGTTAGCCTTGGCTGCGTCGAGCGTGCCCTTATTGTCCCGTGCGACCCTCGCCGCCGCCGCCATGGCCTCGTTGGTATCCGCCTTGAGGTAGGCAGTGAGGCTATCGATGGCGTTTTGGAAAGAATTCTCTTGTGGTTCGACAGGGTTGGCGACGGCGCTGGCCGCCGCCGTAAGCAGGAACGCGCCGGCCATCGCGGCGATCAGCGCCAACTTCAAGGATTGCAACCTGCGCGCCACCGTCCAGCCTCACGTCCCGGGAAGCTCCCCTTAACCATTAGATTTGTTTTCGGCGCCTCCTAATCAAGGGGTGCCGCTCCAGGGGAGCGAAATCCATCCGAGCCCCAGCAAGAGGCCGAACCTTATGCAACGCGCAAAACGGCGCCGGTGTTCCGGTGCCGTGTGGCTTGCTTCAAAGACGGAGAAAGTTTCGCGAGGCGGCCGGCTAGCAGCAGCACCGCGCGCTCGAAGCGTCGGAATCGAGCGACTGCATGGCCTCGTGCGCGGCGCGGAGGAGCTCCGCCGGGCTGCGGCGCTGATCGGCGGGAGGCATGCCTTCCTCGGTCGCCCGGAGCAAGGCCTCCAGGTCGGCCTCCCAACGGACGAGGATCGACTTCTTCTCCTCGGGCGAGAGGCCTGGGGCGCCGAGCACGTCCTTGGGCGCATGGAAGACCGAGTCGGGGTCGAGCTTGGCTTTGTCGAGGTCCATGGCTGCGAATGTCATTGTTGGAGACTCCGGTTCGGAAGATAACGGCGCGAGAGCGTGAGGGTTCCGCGGCGGAAAGAAGGATAGCCGAGCGTCCGCAAACGATCGGTAAAGCGCGAGCGAAAAATCGATAACTCGTCTCAGGCGGTCTTGGTGATGCCGAGGCGCTCTTTTGCCTGCCCGCTCTCCAACTCAGACAGACCGAGCATGTCGGCAAGCCGGGTCCGTGCACGATTGACGCGGCTCTTAATGGTGCCGACGGCGCAGCCGCAGATCTCGGCCGCCTCATCATAGGAGAAGCCTGCGGCCCCCACCAGGACCAACGCCTCGCGCTGATCGTCGGGCAGTTGCACCAGCACGGCGCGGAAATCCTGCAAGTCCATATGCCCGTGCTGTTCGGGATGGGTGGCAAGGCGCGCGGCATAGGTTCCGTCGGCATCCTCCACCTCGCGCCTTCGCTTGCGCCGCTCAGAGAAATAGGTGTTGCGCAGGATGGTAAAGAGCCAAGCCTTGAGGTTGGTCCCTTCCTTGAAGGAATCGAGATGGTTCCACGCCTTGAACAGCGTCTCTTGGACGAGGTCGTCCGCGCGCTCCTTGTCGCCGCATAGCGACACGGCGAAAGCGCGAAGGCTACCCATTTCGGCCACGAGGGAGTCTCGCAGGCTCGCAGACACTGGTTGCGGCAAGCTATTTGTCTCCGCTTCGCTCAAGATCTTTCAGCAGCCGTAGGAGATGCTCCGGTATGGGCTCTCGCGCGACTTCATCAAAGACCGCCCGAACATGGCGTCCGATGTGAGCTTGCAGGTTAGGGGACAGACCGTTGTCGAGTTCTGCCCCCGGGAATGCTTCGCCTAACGCGCCAACGCCGCCGCTCTCTGCTTGATCCATTTTCTTGTCTGCGCCTGACATTTTACGCCGGCGGCCCTTCTTGTTCGCGTCGCGGTCCACAATCGTCCCCTGTTCACCCTCGTCGGTGAACCTAGGATACCGGATTCCTCCGACCCTAGGGGCCCAAAAACGCCTAAGCGGTCAATTGGTTCCACCTTCCGGAACCGAAATGATGGCTCCGGCGTTATTTGCCGCCATGGTAGGGTTCAACCCCTGACATGGTTTTGAGTTGCTTGCCGCCGCCCGGTTTGTGAGAAAGGGCTCCTGCCGGGCTCACCGATGAAAGCGATGACCGGATGCCGATGTCGAAAGCGATCGCGCCTCATATTCCCTATCTTCGACGCTTCGCCCGCGCCCTTGCTGGGACGCAAGACGCAGGCGACGCCTATGTGGCGGCAACGCTGGAAGTGCTGATCGAGGATCCTTCGCTTTTCGATGCGAAGCTCGATCCGCGGGTTACCCTCTACCGGACGTTTCTCGGCCTGTGGAACTCGGTCGACATCAATCTCAAGCCGGAGTTCCCTGCCGGATCAGGAACGCCGGTGGATCGCCAGCTCGAATCCATCACGCCCCTACCGCGGCAGGCATTTCTGCTCACCTCCGTGGAGGGCTTCTCCATCCCGGAGGCAGCCATGATCCTCAACGCCGACGCCGCCAAGGTCGATGAATTGATCGACGTTGCCGGCCGCGAGATCGCCCAGCAAGTCGCAACCGACGTGCTCATCATCGAGGATGAGCCGATGATCGCCATGGATCTGGAAAGCATCGTTGAGGGGCTTGGCCACCGTGTCACCGCCGTGGCGCGAACCCATGCCGAGGCGGTAAAGGCCGCCAACAAGAAGAAGCCGGGCCTGGTGCTTGCCGACATCCAGCTTGCCGACGGCAGCTCCGGCCTCGACGCCGTGAACGAGATGCTGGCCACCTTCGCCGTGCCGGTGATCTTCATCACCGCCTATCCCGATCGGCTCTTGACCGGCGAGCGGCCAGAGCCTGCCTTCCTCATCACCAAGCCCTATCAGCCCGACACGGTGAAGGCGATCGTGAGCCAGGCGCTGTTCTTCGAGCGCCGCGCCCATTTGCGCGACCGCCCGCAGATGCGCGCTTAGCCCATTCAATTCTCACGCGTCATTGCCGGGCGTGACCCGGCAATCCATTCCACTTGCTGCATCTGGCGATACGTGACCGAGGCAAGCCCGGCCATGACACGTTGTGTCGTCCGCCGATGAGAAGCGGCGCTAAATCTTCCCGAGCAGGAGTAGGATGAGCAGGATCACCAGGATCAGCCCGACCACGCCCGAAGGCCCGTATCCCCAGCCACGGCTGTAAGGCCACGACGGGAAGGCGCCGAGCAGGATCAAGATAAGAATGATGATGAGAACGGTCGTCAGCATGTTGCCTCTCCTGAAGGCGCATAGCGGCAGGCCAGGCGCGCGCTACGTGCCAAATGTGGGCAGGGAAACGCTTCGAGCCTACGCTCCCGTGCCGAGCTTCGCTGTTCGCGGGGAAAACTCTCCGCGCTACTCCGAACCCATGACGTTGACGCGGGTACACCTGAGCGCAGAGACGCGCCCGACCGACCTAAGCCAAGCTTAGGGAGGAAATCGCTTCACGCACAATCAACGCCCGCGGCCCAACAGAGGATGGAGCTTGCTCCGCCCCCGAAAGTATCGCGGGGGTCTGATGCTTGCCTTACATATTGCGCATCCAGCTGTCGACCTGCCGCTCGGCCTCGTCTCTGGCAACGCCATATCTTTCCTGGATCTTGCCGACCAACTCGACGCGACGGCCCTCGACCACTTGCAGGTCATCGTCAGTGAGCTTGCCCCACTGCTGCTTGACCTTGCCGCTGAACTGCTTCCAATTGCCTTCGATTCGATCCCAATTCATGGAAAGTTTACTCCTTTCGTTCGCCTCCCACTAGGCGCGGGCGACCTTTATCTGTCCACAGAGGCGGCGTTCGCAGGGACGCCTCTGCTGGCAGGGACCGGGTGAACGCACCGGCATCACGCCGGTTCCCCCAGGCAAACGCTGGAACGCTGAGCATGGGGCTTGATCGAAGCCGCGAAATCACATGAACTCACGTTCGAGCATGGTGCGGGCCGAAGCCGCTGGAGGCTAAAGAGGGATGGCAGCAACACGCATCCTCGTGGTCGAGGACGAGTTCCTCATCGCCCTCGATATCGCCGGTGTGCTCGAGCAGGCGGGCATCGCCGTGATCGGACCGGCCGGGACGGTCGGAGACGCACTTCAGGCCCTCGCGAGCGAGGAGGTGCATGGCGCGCTCCTCGATGCCCATCTTGGCGGCGAGCCGGTCGGCTGCATCGCCGATGCGCTGAAGGCGCGGGGGATTCCGTTTGCCTTTGTCAGCGGCTATGGCCGGGAGCAGCTTCCACCCGCGCACCGCGGGGTCCCCTTGGTGAAGAAGCCCTTCACCGGCAAGGATCTGCTCGCCGCCGTCGCGCATTTCTGAGAGCAAGCCGTTGATGCCGCATTGCAACAAAAGTGGGCAAAGCGCGTTGTGAGCAGTGGAAAGGGCGGTGCCGCCGCCCGGGCGCATATCCAAAGTTTTAGGAGCCTGACATGCTTTATTGGGCGCTGGTCTTCGCCGTCATCGCCTTGGTGGCGGGTGTTTTCGGTTTTGGTGGGGTGGCCTCGGCCGCGGCCGGCGTGGCGCGAATTCTGTTCTTCATCTTCCTTATCGTTTTCCTCGTCACGCTCATCGCCGCGATCCTCTAAAGCACGGCCAGATAAGGTGCCGCCGCCTCGATACTCGCACGGATCCATGTTCGACCTCACGCGCGGTCTCTCGCTTCGCCAAAGAAAACGCCCGCAAACCGGGGGGAGGCCGGTTACGGGCGTTGGGGTTCGAGTGCAGCGGCGGGAGCGGGGGGGATGGTTCGCTGGTCCTCGAACGGAAACAACAACGCAGGATGGTCAAGAAAAGTTCCGGTGCGCCCCGCATGCTTGTAAAACCCGCGCCCCCACCCAAATTTCTTGCGGGGATGATGCTTCCTTCTTGGGCGAACCATGAGCGTTCGCGGCGGTTTAGGAGGGGAGGGGACGGGTCGCGCGCGGCGCCTCGATCTGCCTGGCCAAGCCGTAAGCCGACCGATTGACCGACGATCATGACCAGCTGGCTATCATTTGGGGCTGAGGGATTTCCACTCCGATCCGAAGTATGGCCGGCAGGGCTCGTGCTGCTCCATGCCGTCGCTGACGGCGTCATCGCGGCCTCGTTTCTGATCATCCCCGCCGCTCTTCTCTACATCCACAAGCGGAGGGGGGAGAGCAACCCAGGCGAGACGGCGCTGATCACGCTGTTCGCCCTGTTTATCCTCGCCGTCGGGCTTGCGCATTTTGCCTCCCTCGTCGCCCTTTGGGCTCCTACCCAGGGGATCGAAGGTCTGCTCAAGGCTGCCGCGGCGCTGCTTGCGCTCACCACTGCCATCGTCATCTGGAAGCTCGCGCCTCAGCTCTTGCGGCTTCCGTCGCGCGACCGGCTGCAGGCCGAGGTCGCGGCGCATCTGCGCACCTTCGAGGAGCTGAAGGGCGCACGGCATCAGCTCGAGGAGCGCGTCGAGGCGCGTACCAAGGAATTGGAAGAGGCCAAGCAGCGTTTCGAGATTGCCCTGCGCGGCTCGCCCATCTCCGTGTTCAGCCAGGACCGCGACATGCGCTTCACGTGGGCACACAACGCTCCGGCCGGCCTGTCGCCCGAGTTCCTCAAGGGCAAGACCGACGCTGAAGTCTTGCCGGCGGAAGCGGCCGCCGTGATCATGGCGGCGAAGCGCAAGGTCATGGAGACCGGCACGGCCGAGGAGCTCGAGACGGATTTCGAGCTGTTCGGGCGGAAGCGCTCGTTCTACCTCTTGATCGAGGCGCTCAGGAACGGGAATGGCGCCGTGCTCGGCACGACGTCGGTCGCCGTGGACGTCAGCGAGCGCAAGGCGAATGAGGACCAACTCCGTCTTCTGCTCAGGGAGCTGACCCACCGCTCCAAGAATCTGCTCGCCGTGATTCATGCCATCGCGCGGCAAACCGCTTCGCGCACACGCTCGGTCGAGGATTTTCTCGATCGCTTTAGCGCGCGCCTCTGCGCCATCGGCTGCTCCCACGATCTCCTCATCGCCGACAATTGGCAGGGGGCCTCGCTGCGCATGCTGGTCGAGCAGCAATTGGGCGAGCATGCCGAGCAGTTCGGCGAGACCATCGCCATCGAAGGCGAGGACGTCATGCTGAAGCCCGAGGCCGTGCACAATCTCGGGCTGGCGCTGCATGAGCTTGCCACCAACGCACAGAAATACGGCTCGCTGTCGGACCCGCGCGGCCAGGTCCGCATTGAGTGGCAGTTCTGCGAGGAGGCTTCCAAGCTAAAGCTCGTCTGGCAGGAGCGGGGAGGTCCGCCGGTGACGCCGCCGCAGCGCTCGGGCTTCGGCCGGGCCATGATCGAGACCGTCATCGGCCAGGCGCTCGAGGGCGATGTCAGCCTCTCCTTTCCACCCAAAGGCGTGCGCTGCGTGATCGTCATCCCCTCGGCGCAAGTCACCTCGCGCGGATAGAGACGCTGGGGCGCGTCTCGAAGCATGAGGCCGCCCCTTCGAGACGGCCGCGTATCGCGGCCTTCTCAGGGTGAGGCCGGAGGGCAGGGGACCCGCGATAGCCTCGATCAACGCGGTCGTGATCGTCCGTGCGCGCAAGTTGAATTGCGGCGCGCGGCGGAACGCTTAGATTCCCGGTCAGACCTATGCGCGCGCTCCTCACGGGGCCGAAGGAGAGATCATGGTTACGCGACGTGAGATTGGCTTGGGCGCCGTTGCCTTGGTTGCCATCGGGGCGGCCGGCGTCGGCGTCCTCAGATGGCGGGGCGGCCGCGCCAACGCCGCCACGGAGACCTTCGAGGTGATCCACACGCCCGAGGAATGGCGGAAGCTGCTGACGCCGGAGCAATACGCCGTGTTGCGCGAGGAGGACACCGAGCGCGCCTTCACCAGCCCCCTCAATCACGAGAAGCGGAAGGGGACCTTCACCTGCGCCGGCTGCGATTTGCCGCTGTTCCTGTCAGACACCAAGTTCGACAGCGGCACCGGCTGGCCGAGCTTCTATGCGCCGATCGACGGCGCGGTGAGGATCAGCCAGGACTACAGCTTCGGCATGGAGCGGGACGAGGTGCATTGCCGCCGCTGCGGCGGCCATCTCGGCCATGTCTTCAACGACGGGCCGAAGCCCACGGGCTTGCGCTATTGCATGAATGGCGTTGCCCTGAAATTCGTCGCCGCTTAGCGGCGCGTGGCGGAAAAGAGGGCCGATGCGGAGCCCGCAGGCGGAAGCCTGTGCGCGTTGCCTCGCCCCTTGAAAATGATCAGGGAACCCAAGCAGGCCAATGGCGTTTCTAGCCTTTGGTGGGGTGTGTTCTGCGTTCCCGCCAAACCGTGTACGGGGGTGAAGGGGTCGGGTCCGGCCCTTTCGCTCTTTCTGCCCCCAATTCAGCCCACTTCCCCCGCGAGCCACGTCGCCCTGATAGGGCAACGAAATTCGTCCCGGCAAGCCGCCTCAGCCCTGTCTTTGCCAAGCCACAGTCGGCGGGCAGATATCGCCCGGCAACTCTCGCCACGGCTGAGGAGACACAAATGACCGATCGACCGGCGCAAGCCGCGCTGCCCCCGCCACTGGTGATGATGCAGCTCTTGTTCGGCAAGCAGCTCACCTATTCGCTGTCGGGCGTGGCGCGGCTCGGCGTTGCCGACCAAATGGATGGCACGGCCAAGCCAGTCGAGGAGATCGCCGGTAAGGTCGGCGCGCATGCGCCTTCGCTCTATCGCGTCATGCGGATGCTGGCGAGCCTCGGCGTGTTCAAGGAAGGCCCGCCGCGCTCTTTCGCGCTGACGCCGGTCGGCGAGGTGCTCAAGACCGACGCGCCCGGGTCGGTGCGCTACATGGCCATGATGTTCGGCGAGGAGTTTTCCACGCGCGCCTACGAGCATATCGCCGATTGTCTGCGCACCGGCGGCGACGGCGTCACCGAGGCCTATGGCAAGGATATCTGGGCTGTGCTGGCCGAGCGGCCTGAGCAATGCGAGACCTTCCAACGCGCGATGACGAATTCGACGGCTGGCGCTGCCGACGCCATCGTGGAGGTTTACGATTTCTCCAGCATCGAACGGCTCGCCGATGTGGGCGGCGGCCACGGCCTCCTGCTCGCCTCGATCTTGCGGCGCAATCCCAAGCTTCAGGGCGTGCTCTACGACCGTCCCGAGGTGGTGGCCAGCGTGCCGAAGACCACCTTCGCCGGATGCGAGGGCCGCATCGGCATCGAGGCGGGAAGCTTCTTCGAGCGCGTTCCCGACGGCTGCGACGCCTACATGATGAAGCACATCATCCACGATTGGAGCGATGAGCATTGCCGGACCATCCTCCGCCTCATGCGCGACAAGCTGCCCAAGAACGGCCGCGTGCTCATCTGCGAGATGGTGGTGGGAGATGAGCCCGGCCCCACGCCCGCCAAGATGCTCGATATCGAGATGCTGGTCATGACCGTCGGCGGCAGGGAGCGGACCGCAGAGGAGTTCGGCGCCCTGTTCGCCGCCTCGGGCTTGCGGCTCAACCGCGTCGTGCCGACGGCGCGCCCGGTCTGCGTGATCGAGGCGGTCCCCGCCTAGGTCACCGTCTCGAGGGCGGGAGCGACTTCGGAGCTATTTATTCGGAGGCGCGATCTTGTCCCACAGCTCGCTCGGGAAGCCTTGCGCATCGACCTTGAAGATATGCTGCGTGATGGCCGGCTCTTTACCCTTGCACGTCCAATCGTAGATCATGGGGTTCTCGTGCCCGATCACCGAGAGCGGAATGACCTCTGCGTTGGGCTGGCCGGCGCAGAAATCGCGCATCGCCTTGGTCGGCGTCTTGTCCTGATTGGCCTTCCCGCAGATCGGGCTATTGGCTTGCACGCAGCCGAACACCGATCCGTTCATGCAGCGCCACACGATCGACCGGCGCGGATCGTCGCCTGAGCCCTTCTGCGCTGCGATCTCCTGCGGTGTGTAGAGCGCCGACACCATCCAATCGGGAACGGCCGGACCTTTGTACTTCGAGTCGGGCGCGTCGATGGTGGTCACCGCTTGGCAATAGGGGACCGGATCGGTGAAGGCTGACGGGCTGGCTGAAGCAGGCTTGTCGGCGGCATGAGCTGAGGACAGCGAGAGGCTTGCCAGCAAGCTCAGCATCAGGACCAAGACGCGCATCGCTTCTTGTCCGTTGAATTGGAGCCGCCTTCGCGGACAGCAATCAGACGTGAGGCGGGCGCCAGCCGTGGGCTGACGCCCGCCATCTCGCAATTGGCCCCTAGATGCCGCGAAGCAGGTTCCCGGCGGCAAGCACCAGATAGCCCACCAACAGGATCACGAACCCGCTGTGGACATGCGGAAGGGCGATATGGGCGTAGTGAATGATCACGGCGATGACGGCGATGACGACAGAGATAGCAAACGTGATGATCTTGGGTGCTGAAAGTTCCAACGGCATGTGTTTTTCCCTCCCCAGAGCCCGGTCCGAGGGCTGCAAGGGCACTTTAACCCCTACCGCATGAGATAGCGACTAACCCAATGAGCGCAGGCCAGGATGCCCCGCGCCGAAACGCGGGCAAGCCCGGATTGACCATCCAACCTTGGAAAAATTGGCTCCCCTTCCTGGATACGTATCGAACCATGTGCCTCGCGCCCCATCCTGAATTTCAAGGGATGTTGCAGCGAGTTCGGGAGCTTGGACTGACCTAATCACTTATCATGCGCCATGTCTTGCTAACTGCAGACCGATAGGCGTTGTGGTAGCCAATGCGCAGGATTGTCCGCTCTTACCCTACGAAGCGGACTTGGGCGTCAAGCGATCAGACAGCCGCTTTTGACCCTTAGCGGACATCGGCACCCCGGTCATCGGCAGCCCGCCCTGGTCGCTGCTGATGCACTCGAACCGAGGCGGTTTTTGGATACGCCCGACCAAGAGCCTCAAGCGCTGGTCTTGGACGAGAGTGCGACGAACGCAGATCCGAAAGCATCCACGCCTGATCTTCCTCTCCTACCGAGGAAGCTGGATCAGACCAGGGTGACTGGGGAACCATGTGCCGATCATCTCGATTGTATTCTGAGCATGGGTCACTACGGGTGGGTCGCAAAGGAGGGTAGAACATGGGCATTACCCCGACGTTAGAAAGGTATTTTTTGCTCCGCCGCCCGAAAACGAAGGCGGAAGGTGACGTAGCGGCGGTCAAGTTGTTCTTCCTCTTTTCGTTCATCCTCGTCTGCTTGATTGCGGCGGGGGTACTTTAAGGAAGGCAGGCGCGCGACCTCGAAATCCACTGTTGGCACTTCGGGACATCAACATGTGACCCGCCTATGTCGCGGAATGACCCAAACCGGACGTTGACCAGCTTAGCGAGGTACGTCGACTTTCGTCCGAGTGGGATTCAGCGCGAACAGCCGCCACCCTTCAGCTGAACACATCCGGTGGCTCGCCAGAATCGTCATCAAAGGCATGGCCGAGGAGCACGGTTGGCTGAAAGAATGGACCACGTGCGTCCACGATATCTTCACGCGGGGCTTTTTCTACACGACCCAGCCCAGCTCTCGCGCCTTGTCGTTGGCCGCTCTCCAGGCGAGAGCGAGGAACTCTCCTTGTGTCATTGAGGCGTGCCGATCCTCGTTGACCGGAAGCGATTTTGCCAGCAACTGCGGGGAACTGCGTGGCTTATGATACGTCACCGCGTAATTTGAGCCTGCTAGAGTCACCCTGATGTTGCCTCCGAGCACGTCAATAACCAGGGCGCCGAAAGGTGTCATTTTAGGCCTGCAGCCAAAAGCCATAGCATCAAGCTAGAACCCTCGGATGGCTGGAGTCAGTTTGCCTTGCGCAGCTCATCCAAGGTGCGCGTCACATGTTCCTTGATTGACCCGGTCATCTCGTCTGCAACCTTGGCGTATAACGCGCGGACTTCATCGGCTTGGGCCGCGAGTACGGTGAATTGCTTGCGCCAGTAAGTCGCCCGCAACTCCACTATCTCGGCGAGGGTCTTAGCCGTCGCCAAGCTCTTTGCCAGGTCGAAGCCCGAATTTATGTTCCGCTGAGCAATCTCTATGATTTTGCGGTTTAGTGCCGCGGCGCCCTGGCCCAACGCGTCATAAGATCTCTCAACAGTCTCCAGTGCCGCTTCGAGAGCATCCTTAGAACGCTCATAGGCTTCGCGCGTCTGAGCCACCGTCTTCTCCGCAAGCTCGCGTGCGGCTTCTGGAACGACGGTGTCGAGGGTCAAGGCCTCGTGTTGGTTGGTCTTGTGGTATGTCTCGCGCGGCTCCTCCGCGGTAACTTCAGAATTTAAGGTGATGTTCATCACACACCTCTTGAGCTTAAGAGGCTTCGCAGGCTGGAAGCCCCGGTAAGGCCTTAAGGGGCGTTCAGCGGCAAGGGGCGTGCACAGAGTCGGCACGGTAGTCTTTGCCGTCGGTCTAAGTGCGCGCCTCGGTTCGGCTGATTCCAAGAACAGTTTCGAGTTATCCCCGATATACACAGCGCTACTAAACGCAGACCCGGTAACCCACAGTCGAGAGCCTACGACGACGTTTGCGAGACCACACCCGTGCTTTCCAGGCCGTGCGGGGCGGTGACGCCCGGGACCAAGATGTCCGCTATTGGCACTTAGCGGA
>DFXC01000023.1:0-244 GCA_002383105.1 Hyphomicrobiaceae bacterium UBA4118 | reverse complement strand
ATGATGCTCGGGACTGGCTTTGAAAGACTTTTGGACGCTGCCAGTGCGGTAGTCGCGATCACTTCGGTTAGGATCGCCCCAGCCAAACACAAGTAGGTCGTGACAAGACTCATCAAGTCCCCGCGGGCCAAGCGAATAGCATTGCATAGGAGGATGAGATTTACCTGGCAATACCCAGATCAAGCAGATGCGAGACGCCGCCGACTGATGCGCGAACTGGAACGGCGCTAGTTGGGCGATTCAC
>DFXC01000074.1:2523-4369 GCA_002383105.1 Hyphomicrobiaceae bacterium UBA4118 | reverse complement strand
ACCGCGTGGCGCGGCGGGCACACCCCTCCGCTAGTTGCAACGCTTCTCCGGCCGAAGTGTTCCGGGGCGGTCGTTGCGAAGCCTTGTGCGGCGGCTCGCACCATGCACATATGATCGAAATTCGGGCAGGCTCACCGAGATCAAGGTGACGAGGCGATGCGCTGGCGTGGCGGAAGAGAGAGCGAGAATGTCGAGGACCGCCGGGACGAAGGGGGCGGCTACGGCTTCCCGCTTCCGGGCGGCGGGGTCCGCTTTCCAAGTGGTGGTTCGGGCCGCGGCGGCGGCATCGGCATCGTCGGAATTCTCATTATTCTCGGCCTGATGTGGTTTTTCGGCATCGACCCGAGCGTCATCATGCAAGGCGGCGGTGGCGCCCCTACGGGGGATGAGTCGAACTTCCCCGATATTCACCTGCCGCAATCGCGCCCCGATACGACCAATGTCCCGGCCCCACACACGCAAGGCGCGCCGGTCCAGCACCCGCAGACCAACAGCGAGGACGATCTCAAGCAATTCGTGTCCGTCGTCCTCGCCGACACCGAGGACGTTTGGCAGGACATCTTCAAGCAGTATGGCGAGAATTACAGCGATCCCAAGCTCGTCCTGTTCAGCGGCGCGGTGCGCTCGGCCTGCGGGACGGGGATGTCGGCCATGGGTCCCTTCTATTGCCCCAACGACGAGAAAGTTTATATCGACCTCAGCTTCTATCAGGAGCTGAAGGACCGCTTCAAGGTGCAAGGCGACTTCGCCCAGGCCTATGTGCTGGCCCACGAGGTCGGCCATCACGTGCAGAAGCTGCTCGGCATCATGGATCAGGTCGAGGCGGCGCGGCAGCGCATGGGCGAGAAGCAAGGCAATGCCTTGCAGGTCCGCGTCGAGCTGCAGGCCGACTGCTTCGCCGGCATCTTTGCCAACCACGCCCAGGAGAGCAAGAACATCATCGAGCCCGGCGATATCGATGAGGCCTTGGCGGCGGCGAGCGCCATCGGCGACGACCGCATCCAGAAGCAGACGCAAGGCTATGTCGTGCCGGACGCCTTCACCCACGGCACCTCGGCGCAGCGCGCGCGCTGGTTCCGCCGCGGTTATGAGAGCGGCAAGCTCGAGAATTGCGACACCTTCAACGCCGATCAGCTTTAACCGGCGGCGCCGGGTGCAGCTCCCGGGTTGAGGCGGGGCGCGACGAATTGCAACCTCCGCTGGTAGCTAGCCTCGCGGCCCGTGATTGAACGGGGCGGCGATAACGGCGTAGTCTGTGCGAGGCACAAGATTCGCAAGAAAAACTCGGCGGCGGGGGTTGGAGGCAGTGCGGTCTGGGCGATGGTTGCCGGCAAGCCTGGTGGCTGCCTTTATTGGCACGCTGGGCAGCGTCGGCGTGGCTCCAGCAGGCGAGGATGTGATCATCCTCGGCGCTGCGGTGTCTCTCACCGGCAAATATGCGCAGAACGGCGCCAATACCAAGAACGGATACGAATTCGCCGTCCGCAAGATCAACGATCGAGGCGGGATCGAGATCGGCGGCACGAGCTATAAGCTCGTGGTCCATTATTACGACGACGAGTCGACACCGGCGCGCGGCACCGAGCTCGCCGAGCGGCTGATCCAGCAGGACGGCGTCAAGTACATTCTCGGGCCGTACAGCTCGGGCCTGACCAAGGCGATCCTGCCCGTCGTCGAGAAGCATAAGGTGCCCATGGTCGAAGCCAACGGCGCGGCGCGCGAGCTGTTCACCAAAGGCTATCGCTATATTTTCGCCGTGCTCTCCACCTCCGACCAGTATCTCACTCCGGTCATCGATCTCGCCGCCGAGCACGCCGAGGAGCTCGGCAAGACCCCTGAGACGCTC
>DFXC01000074.1:0-2279 GCA_002383105.1 Hyphomicrobiaceae bacterium UBA4118 | reverse complement strand
TCCGTGCCGGCGTGCTCGCCGACATCGAGCGCCACGGAATGCGCTGCGTCATCGACGATCAGCTCCCGCCCGAGCTCAACGACATGTCGGTGACCCTGGCCAAGGTCAAGGCCTTGAGGCCGGACGTGCTCGTGATCTCCGGCCACGAGAAGGGGGCGCTCACTGCGATCAGCCAGATCAAGGCCTTGAAGGTCTACGTGCCGATCCTCGCCATGACCCATTGCGACTCCGCGCAGATCGCCGAGAAGCTCGGAGACGCGGCAGAATATGCGCTCTGCGCCCAGCAATGGCACCGTTCGCTTGGCTACAAGGACGAGGTGTTTGGGACGGCTGAAGACTTCGCCAAAGAGTTCAAGGATGCCTACAACTACGAGGCCCCATATCAGTCGGCGCAGTCGGCGGCGGCCGTGCACGTCTTTGCCGAGGCCTTCAAACGGGCGCAGAGCCTCGACCCGGAGAAGGTGCGCGACGCGCTTGCCGCGACTGAGCTCCAAAGCTTTTACGGCCCCGTCAAGTTCGACGCCTCGGGCCGCAACGTTACCAAGTCCGTTGTCTTGAGTCAGGTGCAGGGCGGCAAATACGTGGTCGTCGCGCCCGCCCAGTGGGCCGCCGGCAAGCCGATCATCCCGCGGCCCCCCCAATAGAAGTTTGTTGCCCGCTCGCGCCAAGGCCAAGCCATCCGCGCCACGGCGCAGGAGCCGCGCGCGGCGAGGGTCCTCGGCATCGAGACGCGCAAGGTCTATCGCCTGACCTACGCGCTCAATGCCGCGATCTGCGGCGCTGCCGGTGGGCTCGCCTCGATGGCCTATACCATCCACCCTTATAGCGGGCTCTGTTATACCGTCCGCTCGTTCATGATCGTGGTGCTGGCGGGGCTGGGCAATCTGCCGGCGTCGTTTGGGCGGCGTTAGGGCTCGGTATCGCCGACAGCTTCGCGGGATTCATCCTCGGGCCGCAATATCAGATCGCCTTTGTCTTCGTGCTTCTCGTGGCCTTGCTCGTGCTCCGTAATTGGCGGCTTAAGCGCAAGCGCCTCTATCTCAAATAGGAACGATGCGCATTCCTCTCGCCCTCACGTCCGCGCGCCTCGTTCTCCTCGTGGTGATCCTTGCGTGCGGCGTGGCCGCGCCGCTCTTGGGCCCGGCCTATCAGTCGCAACTGACCGAGCTTCTCCTCTTTATTGTGTTCGCTCTCGCCTGGGACCTGGTCGGCGGGCAGATGGGCTACAACTCCTTCGGCAATGTTCTCTTCGTTGGCGTCGGCATGTATGTCTCGGCCATCGTCCAGGTCGGGCTCTTCTACGATGTCGGGCTCTACACCGAGGCCAAGGGCGGCGGGACGGAGTTCGTGTTCGACGCGTCCCAGTTCCTGACCGGGCTGGCGCTGGGGCTTCCGGCGGCCGCGGCGGCGAGCGCGCTCGTCGCCTGGCTGCTCGGCTCTCTCGTGCTGTCGATGCGCGGGCATTATTTCGCCATCTGCACGCTTGGGCTGGGTCTCGCCGCGGGACAGGTCGCCGCCGGCATTCCCTGGATCGGGGCAGGCTCCGGCATGCTCACTCCCAATCCGCCCGCGACCCTCGGCGATGTCGGGCTCCTCCTCTATTATCTTGCGCTCGGGCTTGCCCTTTCCTGCACGCTTGTCTTCGCTTGGCTCCTGTCGACCCGCTTCGGGCTCGCGCTGAACGCGATCAGAGACGACGAGGACAAGGCTGAGGCCATGGGGCTTAGGGTGCACGCCGCCAAGGTGACGGCCTGGGTCATCGCCGCGGGATTCTTAGGCGCCGCCGGGGCCATCTACGGCAATCTCGTCCGCTTCATCGATCCGACCGAGACGGCCTTTGCCGGTGCTACCATCGGCGTGTGGATGATCCTCATGGCGCTCCTTGGCGGCCAGGGGACGCTTCTCGGACCGATCGTCGGCGCCATCGTCTTCCAGCTCACCAAGGAGCTGTTCTGGACCTATCTGCTTGGCTGGCAGAGGGTGGCGCTGGGCGTCCTGATCGTCGCCGTCGCCGTGTTCTTTCCGGCAGGCATCGTGGGCTTTGTGCGCGAACGCTTCGGGGCAAAGCCCGGCATCGCGTCGGAGGAGGGGGCTGCGTCTGCCAAGGGGCCCTCCCCATGAGCGCGATGCTCGAGCTCGCTCATGTGACCAAGGCCTTTGACGGTGTCGTCGCCAATGACGAGGTGAGCTTGAGCGTGAAGCAAGGCGCCATTGTCGGGCTGATCGGGCCGAACGGGTCGGGCAAGACCTCGCTGTTCAACGCCATCACCGGCGCCTTT
>DFXC01000149.1:17826-27782 GCA_002383105.1 Hyphomicrobiaceae bacterium UBA4118 | reverse complement strand
GATGGGCTTGGCGCCGCGCTCGTCTCTGCGGGCGCTTGTGGCGAGGGTGACGGCTCGCCCGCGCCCGCACTTTGGGCTCCCGCAGGCTTCCCTCCAGTTTCGGCCTCCGCCACGTGGCTCGCCGGCGCGGGTGCGGGCGCCTCGGGCTTTGGCGCCTCTGCCGGCGCGGTCGGCGCTGCCGGCACGTCTTCGGCCGTCTGCCTCTACGACAGCGACGATTGTGCGGCCGTCACGGCCTCTGGAGGCTCCTCTGGTGCGCCTTCGCTTGCTGCCGGAGGTGGAGGTTTTTCAGCTTGGGGAAGAGCCGCCACCTCCTTCGTCTCGGCCTTCGCCACGGCGACGGACACGGTTTGCTGCGAGGACAGCGCGCGCGTCCCGTCGGGCGAGGTGGTCTTCAACGAGAGCGCATGATCGCCCGCCGGCAGCGGCTTCTCCAAGACGATGCTCCACTCGCCCTGCTCGTCGGCCGTGGCTTCCGCCACTTTCGTGCCGCCGCTCTCCACGCTCACGTTCCAGCCAGGCTCGGCGCGGCCGGCGAGCACGCCCTCGCCGCTAGGCTCGACGAGAACGACATCGAAGGTCGGCACCGTCATTGGCTTCGATGGCGGCTCAAGGGCACCCGTGGCTTGAGGCTTTGACGGCGGCTCGGCAGGAGCTTCGGCCAGCGGGGCAGCAGGCTGTGCCGCGGGCACCTGCTCGGCGGCGGGAGGAGAGGTAAGGCTCGGGCCATAGAAATAGACCAGAGCCACGGCGACTGAGACCACGCCCGCGCCCAAGACCACCCATGGGATAAGTTTTCTGCCGGTCATGCCGATGTCCCTCGCGAGGGGCGTTGTGCCCCTGCGTCTTCGTTATGAACGTCAGTCCCTAGAACTGGTTCAGCCGTTCCTTCCAGATCGGCTTCAGTCCGCACCTCCTCATCGCCCCTGCCACGCGCGCCGACCGGGTACGAGGAGCCCGGTTAATGCGTCGTCTGCTCAGGCGTCGGAGCGTCACCCGGCCCGGCGTCCTCCGGGACCGCACCCGGCGGGACGCGCTCGATGGTCACCATCGCTCGCGCCGCGAGCATCCCCGACTCCTCATATTGCTCGGCGCGGAATGTGTGCCTGCCGGTCTCGAGCTTCATGTCGCTCTCAAGGCTCCATTTGCCCTCGCCGTCGGCAACAAGCTTGGAAAACGGCTGATCGTCGAAATAGAGGTAGAGGGTCGTCCCGGGCCCCGCAGTTCCGGCAAGTTTCATTTTGCCCGTATCCTGGCCCGCGTCCTGATAGTCGACCGTCATGAACTTGATCGGCGGCGTATGTTGCATAGGAGGCGCCGCCTCGCCGCCAGCAGCCGCGTCGGCAGGCTCTTCGGCGGCGGACCCGGGTTGTGAGGGGGCTGGCTCGCCTGCGGACTCGCTAGGGGCGCCGGGCGCATCCTCGGCAAGCTGGATTCCGTATGAAGCCGCTTGCGCGACTTCAGGGGATCCGAGATCGAGTCCAATCGTGGCGACGCAGGCGGCGGCCACGCATGAGATCATCCATGGGGTGACTTTTCTGACGGTCATTCCGATATTCCTTGGGCGACGCGCTTCTTTACGCGAGAGTTCCGTTATGAGGTGAAAGATTCTAGGCGGCGCAGAAGGCCAAAAAACGCCAGCCCTTTGGCGCCTAAGGCGGCGGCAACCTAACGGATCGCGCCATTCCCTGCCACCCGATTGATTGCGAGGGGCTTTCTTGACGCCCGGCGAGGCCGGGTGGCAGATGAGACCATGAAGGACATACACACCATTTCGAGTCTTCAGAATATCTGCGTCTATTGCGGCTCGGGCTCTGGCCGAAATCCGGCCTTTGCCGAGGCCGCGCGCGCGCTTGGCCGCATCCTGGCGAACGCGCGTATCGGCCTCGTCTATGGCGGCGGGAGCCTTGGGCTCATGGGCGAGACCGCCCGCTCCGCGCTCCGCCATGGCGGCCACGTCACCGGCATCATCCCGGGTTTCTTAAGCGAGCGCGAGCACATGCTGATCGAGGCCCAGGAACTCATCGTCGTCGACGACATGCATCAGAGGAAGCAGCTGATGTTTGCCAAGTCAGACGCCTTCGTGGCGCTGCCCGGCGGCCTCGGCACGCTCGAGGAGTTTGTCGAGCAGCTCACCTGGTCGCAGCTCGGGCGGCATTCCAAGCCGATCGTGCTCGTGAACATCGAAGGCTTCTGGGACCCGGTGCTCGTTCTGTTCGAGAAGATGAGCGCCGAAGGCTTCATCCGCCCGGGCCTCGAGCTCAAGGTGCTCGTAGTCGAGGGCGTCGACGACGTCATCCCAGCGATCGACAAGGCGCTGGCGCCCTACCCCGCCGACACTGAGGCGCAAGCCGAGGCCGAGGTCTCGGCGAAGTTCTGATTCAGGAGCCCCTCAGGGCAGCTTCAATCCGGCTGCGTCTCCAACAGGGCGATGCCCTCGCCGAGATCGAGCCAGCGGTGCCGCCGCGAGGCCCAAAAGAGGCGCTCCGGCTTTGCGAAATCTGGGTCGGCGAAACACCCGACGGCGATGCCGATCATTCCGGGCATCGCCTCGGCGCGGAAGCAGACCGTCGTGCCGCAGGTTGGGCAGAACGAACTCTCGATAAGACGTGCGAAATCGCCTCGCCTTCGGAAGACGCTGGGCGCGCCCGCGATGGTCACCGCCTGCTCGGGATAGATCGCGGCGTATGAAAAAGCGCTCCCGCTTCCGCGCTGGCACTCGAGGCAGCTGCACGCATAGACGTGAGTAGGCTCCCCGCGCGCGGTCACGATAAAACTCCCACAGCAGCACGTCGCGGTACGCTCGCCGGTAAATGCCATGTGGTCCTCCCCTGCTTCAGGGCTCAAGGCGTGGGGGCGCCGTCGCGGATCAGCTTGTAGTTGATGGAATCGAGCAGCGCCTCGAACGAAGCATCGACGATGTTGGGCGACACGCCCACGGTGAACCAGCGGTTCCCCACCCCATCGCGGCTCTCGATGAGGACCCGAGTGACGGCGTCGGTGCCGCCGGTGAGGATGCGAACCTTGTAGTCGACAAGATCGAGGTCCTTGATGAAGCTCTGATAGGGACCGAGATCCTTGCGCAGCGCATTGTCGAGCGCATTCACCGGACCGTTCCCCTCGCCGACCGACATCACCGTCTGGCCGTCGATGCGCACCTTGACGGTCGCCTCCGACACGGTGACGAGATCGCCACTCGCGTTGTGCCGGCGCTCGACCAGGACGCGGAACGAATCCACCTCGAAAAACTGCGGCACGTTGCCGAGCATGCGGCGGGCGAGAAGCTCGAAGGAGGCATCGGCCGCCTCATAGGCATAGCCCACCGCCTCGCGCTCCTTCACCTCATCGAGAAGCCGGCCGATGCGGGGATCGTCCTTGGGGATGGCGATGCCGATGCGGTCGAGCTCGGCGAGAATGTTCGAGCGTCCCGCCTGGTCTGAGACGAGCAGCTTGCGGCGGTTGCCCACCGCCTCGGGCGGCACATGCTCATAGGTGCGCGGGTCCTTCTGCACGGCGGAGACGTGGATGCCGCCTTTATGCGCGAAGGCCGACTCGCCCACATAGGGCGCATGCCGGTTGGGCGCGCGGTTCAACACCTCATCGAGGATGCGCGAGGCGTGCGTCAGCGTCCGGAGCTTCTCCGGCGTGACGCCGGTCTCGAAGCGCTCGGCGTAATCCGACTTGAGCATCAGCGTCGGGATGATGGAGGTGAGGTTGGCGTTGCCGCAGCGTTCGCCGAGCCCGTTCAGCGTCCCTTGGATCTGGCGCGCGCCGGCGCGCACGGCGGCCAGCGAATTGGCCACACCATTGTCCGTGTCGTTATGTACGTGGATGCCGAGATGATCGCCGGGGACGTACTTGGCGACCTCAGCCACGATGGTCTCGACCTCCTCCGGCAGGCTGCCGCCGTTGGTGTCGCACAGCACGACCCAGCGCGCTCCGGCCGCGTACGCCGTCTTGGCGCAGGAAAGTGCGTAGTCGGGGTTGGCCTTGTAGCCGTCGAAGAAATGCTCGCAGTCGATGAGCGCCTCGCGCCCGCTCGCGACGATGGCGCCGGCCGACTCCTTGATGGCGTCGAGATTTTCCTCGAGGCTGATGCCGAGCACGACATCGACATGGAAGTCCCAGGTCTTGGCGACGAGGCAGATGGCCTCGGCCTTGGCGGCAAGCAGCGCCTGGAAGCCGGGATCGTTTGAGATCGAGCGGCCCGGCCGCTTGGTCATGCCGAAGGCCGTGAGCCGCGCATTGCCGAGCGGGCGCGCCTCGGCGAAGAGCCGCGTGTCGGTCGGGTTGGCGCCGGGATAGCCCGCCTCGATATAGTCGAGCCCGAGCACGTCGAGCTGCCGCGCGATCAGCCACTTGTCCTCGACCGAGAAGTCGACGCCATGGGTCTGGGCGCCGTCGCGGAGCGTGGTGTCGTAGAGGGAGAGGCGTTCGCGGGCCATTGTCTTTTTCTACACCACGCCGAAGAGGAAGTGCAGCGTAAGCAGCCCGGCGAGCGCGAGCACGGCGAGCTTGATGGCGAGATAGACGCCATGCGAACCCTTGAACGGCGCATCCTTGACGAACCGGATCATCGGGCGACCTCCCAGGTGGTGGTGAGCTCGCCGGTCTTGGGGTCTTTGGCGTCCTTCAGTGTGATGCCCATGGCGGCAAGCTCGTCGCGGATGCGGTCAGCTTCCTTGAAGTCCTTGGCGCTACGCGCGGCGTTTCGCGCGGCAATCCGCTCGCCGACCGCTTTGGCGCTGGAACTACCTCGCGCTTCACCCATGGCAGACGCCGTTCTTCCGATCTTCGCTCGCTCGCCGGAGAAGCCGAGGAACCCAAGCGCGGCGCGGAGCCCACCCCAGTGGCCCGCGCTGTGCAGCCTGTGCATCTCGGCGATGGCCTTGGGCGTGTTCAGATCGTCCAACAGCGCATCCAAGACCGGGCCCGGAACGCCCGTCGCGGCGCCCTTCCCTTCAAGGTCGCCATACCACTCCCACAGTGTCTTGTGCGCCTCATCGAGACCGACGAATGTCCAATCGAGCGGCTGACGGTAATGAGTTCTAAGCATGGCGAATCGGATCGCTTCGCCAGGCCAATCACTACCGCCGAAATTGCTCGTCTCGAGCAGCTCATGCACGGTGACGAAGTTGCCGAGGCTCTTCGCCATCTTCTCTCCCTCCACCTGGAGGAAGCCGTTATGCATCCAGATCTGCGCCATGATCTCAGTGCCATAGGCGCAGCGCGATTGCGCGATCTCGTTCTCATGGTGGGGGAAGACGAGGTCGATGCCGCCGCCATGGATGTCGAACATATGCGGCCGCGACAGCCCCGTTGCCGAGAGCTTGGGCTTGGCCTCCTCCCATAGCCATCGGTCGGCCATAGCCGAGCATTCGATATGCCAGCCGGGCCGACCCGGCGCAGCGATGCCGCCGGGAGAGGCCCAGGACGGCTCGCCAGGCTTCGACGGCTTCCACAGCACGAAGTCCATCGGATCGCGCTTATAGGGCGCGATCTCGACCCGGGCTCCCGCGATCATCTCGTCGAGCGAGCGTCCCGACAGCTTGCCGTAGTCGGGCATGGACGCGACATGGAACAGGACATGGTCCTCGGCCGCATAGGCGCAACCCTTCTCGACCAGCGCCTCGATCATCGCCTTCATCTGGGCGATGTGCTCGGTCGCCCGCGGCTCCACACTCGGATCGAGGGCACCGAGCGCCCGCATGTCGGCGTGGAACAGCGCCTCGGTCTTCTCGGTGACGCGCCTGATCGCGTCGTTCAGGGGCAGGTCGGGATAGTCTTGGCCGGCGCGCACATTGATCTTGTCGTCGACGTCGGTGATGTTGCGGACATAGGTGACGTGCTCGGGCCCATAGAGGTGCCGCAACAGCCGGTAAAGCACGTCGAACACGATGACCGGCCGCGCATTGCCGATATGGGCAAAGTCGTAGACCGTCGGCCCGCACACATAGAGGCGCACATCGGCGGCATCGAGCGGCACGAAGATCTCCTTCGCGCGGGTGAGCGTGTTGTAAAGCTTAAGCGCCACTGACCAAGCCCCTTCGGCTTGAGGCCCGCCGGACGTTCGGGAGTAAAGAGGTGATACTTAGAGGGGAACGACCCGGGCGAGCTTTGTTTGCTAGCCCGGAATGATGCCGCACAAAATCATAAGGATGGGTTGCTTTTGCATCATCTTGGGGCCGCTTATGGCTCCGATTGGCGAAAGCGTCAAGCGAGCCATCTTATTGATGCCGCATTGACCCCCGAATTTAACCGCGCATAATGCGGCCGTGGCTCCCCGGGGATCGGAACCAATCGTGAGCGTCCATCGCAGTCTTCGGCGCGTGATCGCGTCGTGTGTGCGGTCGATCGGCGGCCTGCGCGTTGCCGTGCTCGCTGTGTGCGGCATAGGGATCATGGGCGGCGCCGGCCTCGTTCTCGCCCAAGGTGCGAGCGACCAGCAGATCCGCTGCATGCAGCTCCAGCAGGATCTCGCCTCCGCGCAAGGCGGCGGCGGGGCGGGGCGCGATGCGCTGCCAGGAATCGACCAGCAGATCGCCCAAGCCGATCGTGTGTTCCAAGGCACCCAAGCGGCCATGGAGGATGCCGGCTGCTTCCAGAGCTTCTTCATTTTCGGCAAGGCTCTCGTCCGCAGCCCCCAATGTCTCAAGATGAACGACCGCGTCGAGGATGCGCGGCGCCAGCTCGCCCAGCTTCAGCAACAGCGCGAGGCGATCACGGGCGGGGGCGGAAACAAGCGGCGCCAGGCTGAGCTCATGGATGCGCTGGCCCGCAGCGGCTGCGGCGGACGCGTGGCCCCGAAGAGAGGCGGTGGACTGCTCGACTTCTTCGGTGGCGGCCAAGAGCAGCAGGAAGAGGAACAGCAGACCCAGACGCCGGTCTATCGCAGCATCGATCCGAACGGCCGGTACCGCTCGGTCTGCGTGCGGCTGTGCGACGGCTTCTTCTATCCGATCAACTATTCGACCTACTCGGGCCACTTGGCGCAGGAAGCGCAGGAGTGCCAGTCGACCTGCGCGGCCCCCGCCGAGCTTTACGTCTATCGCAACTCGGGCCAAGAGATCGAGCAGGCCATCTCGTTGAACGGCTCGGCCTATATGGATCTTCCGGTCGCCTTGAAATATCGCAAGGAGTACATCAAGGGCTGCTCCTGCAAGCAGGCCGAATACAGTCCGACCGATATCGAGGCGGCCAACAAGCGCGCCGAAGCCGAAGCCGCGGCAAAGCCGGGGAAGGGCAAGGGCAAGGCGAAAGCTCCCGCGCCGCCGGCGCCTGCTCCTCAAGCCACGGCGCCAGCGGCAGCGCCCGGCGATCAGGCCGCCGCCCCGCAGCTCAATCTCGAGGTTACCGGAAGCAACGAGTCCGCAGCTCCCGCGGCACCCGAGGCAGCGCCCGCTGCCGTGCCGCAAACGCAAAAACCTCCGGCGCCTCCCGCGGCCGCCGTCACGCCGCCCCCGCCGCCTGCGCCAGCAGCTTCGGCTTCGGCCGCACAGCCTGCGGCAGGTCAACCCGCGGCAGGGCAGTCGACGATCGCCAAGAAGACGACCAAGCCCCCGCCCGCCCCGGCTCCGCAATAACGTGATTTCCGTCTGACGGTCTGGCCGGCGATCACGCCGTCTTGCCTTCGAGCCGTGCCGTCGCGCGGGCCTTCCCGATCAGCGGCAACAGGTGCTTGAGCTCGGGCCCATGCTCGCGGGCGGTGAGCGCAAGCCGCAACGGCTGGAACAGAGCCTTGCCCTTGGCGCCCGTCGCCTGCTTCACAGCCGCCGCCAGCCGCTCCCAAGTCTGCTCATCCCAAGGCTCAGGGGGCAGAAGCACCACCGCCTGGTCGCAGATCGAGGCATCGGTGATCACCGGTTTGAGCGGTCCGTTGACCACCCGCCACCAGGCTGCGGCATCGGCCAGCACCGAGAGATTGGACTGCACGGCGTGCCAGAAGGCTTCGCCGCCGCTGACGCCCATCGCGCTAAGCCGCCCGGCCACGGCGCTGAAGGGCAGCATGTGCAGGACCTTGGCGTTGAGGAGGCGAAGCTCGTGGGGATCGAACCGCGCCGGCGCTCGCGACAGCTTGCCGAAGTCGAAACCTCGCGCCAGCTCATCGAGATTTGCGTGCGGCGCAACCGGATCTGACGTGCCCAAGGTCGCGACGTAGGTGGTGACCGCCAGCGCCTCGATCCCCTCCTCGCGCAGCCCCTCGATCGACAGAGAGCGGTCGCGCTTGGAGAGCGCCTGGCCCTCCGCCCCGACCAATAGACTATGATGGCCGAAGGCCGGGGCCGTGGCGGAGAGCGCCTCGAACAGCTGAATCTGCGGCGCGGTGTTGACGACATGGTCCTCGCCGCGAATGACGTGGGTGATGCCGAGATCGATGTCGTCGACGACGCTCGGCAGCGTATAGAGATAGGTGCCGTCCGCTCTCACCAGCACGGGGTCCGACAGCGAAGCGGCATCCACATGCTGCCGCCCGCGCACGAGGTCGTCCCACACGACGTCGCGGCTCTCGAGCTTGAAGCGCCAATGCGGCTTGCACCCCTTGGCTTCGAGGCGGGTCCGCTCCTCCTCGTTGAGCTTCAATGCGGCGCGGTCATAGACGGGCGGCCGCCCGCGCGCGAGCTGCCGCTTGCGCTTGAGCTCAAGCTCTTCCGGCGTCTCGTAAGCGGGATAGAGCCGGCCACCTGCCTTCAGCTTCTCGACGGCGGCGTCATAACGCGCAAAGCGGTCTGACTGGCGCACCTGCTCCGCCCAATCGAGGCCGAGCCAGGCAAGATCCTCGCGGATGCCCGCGGCGAATTCTTCCGTCGAGCGCTCGGCGTCGGTGTCGTCGAGGCGCAAGATAAGTCTCCCGTGCTTGGCGTGCGCGAACATCCAGTTGATGAGCGCGGTGCGGATATTGCCGGCATGGATCCGCCCCGTGGGGCTCGGCGCGAAGCGGACCGTGACGGCCATCACAATTTCTCGCGGAACTTGTTGGTGATGGGATAGCGCCGGTCGCGACCGAAATTCTTGGCGGTGATCTTCACCCCGGGTGCTGCCTGCCGCCGTTTATACTCGGCGAGATAGAGCATGCGCTCGACCTTCTTCACCAGCTCCGGCGCGTGCCCGCGCGCGACGATCTCGGGCAGCGGCATCTCGAGCTCGACCAGGCAATTGAGAATGTCGTCGAGCACGTCATAAGGCGGCAGCGTGTCCTGGTCGCGCTGGTTCGCCTTAAGCTCGGCGGTCGGCGCCTTGGTCAGCACGTTCTCCGGAATGACGATGCCGAGCGGGCCGAGACAGCCCTTGGGCCGCGCCTCATTGCGGTAGCGGGCAAGCGCGTAGAGTTGGCCCTTGTAGAGGTCCTTGATCGGGTTGAAGCCGCCATTCATGTCGCCATAGAGCGTGGCATAGCCGACCGAGACCTCGGATTTGTTGCCGGTGGTGATCACGATCGGCCCAAATTTATTGGAGATGGCCATGAGCAGGGTGCCACGCGCGCGCGACTGCAGATTCTCCTCGGTCGCGTCGGGAGCGGCGCCGTCGAACACCTTGCTCAGACCCTGGGTCAGCCCCTCCACCGCGGCGTGGATCGGCATGATGTCGTAGCGTACGCCGAGCGCCTCGGCGGTCGCTGCGGCATCGCTCAGGCTCTCGTTGCTGGTGAAGCTGTAAGGCAGCATGACGCAATGCACGCGCTTCGACCCTAGCGCATCGACCGCCATCGCCGCGCAAAGCCCCGAATCGACGCCGCCGGAGAGCCCGAGCACGACACCGGGAAAGCCGTTCTTGTCGACATAATCGCGCAAGCCCGTGATGCAGGCGAGATAGTTCGCGGCCTCCCCCTCCTCCACTTCGGCGATGGGACCAGGGAGGCAGCGCCAGCGTCCGCCTTCGCGCCGCCACTCGGTGATCCCAAGCGCCTCCTCCCAGGCCGGCATCTGCACGGCAAGCGTGGCATCCTCGTTGAGCACGAA